>DAOMZH010000094.1:0-19196 GCA_035437985.1 Polyangium sp. (in: bacteria)
GGCAGCTGCGCGATCCTCAGCCTCCATCGTGTCGCTGTGAAGCTCTAGTGCCCGTTCCAGCGCCGCAATGGCCTTCGGATACTGGAACAGACTCTTGTGACAAAGCGCCAGATTCACCAGCGGACTCGCCCGAGGACGTTCCGCATAAGCCGCCTCGAACTCCGCAACCGCCGCGCCGAAATTGCCATCATTAAACAGCTTCACGCCGTTCGACATGTGCTGCTTGTACGTATCTGCGCTCGACGGCTCGGGCCCACCTGGCGGTGGCGGAGGGTTTGGCGTGGCGGAACTCGACGCCGAAGGTGCCGGCTGAGCAAACACGTTCGTGCTTTGCGCCAGCCATACGAGCAGCACACCTTGCGTCATCGCAGTTCTGCACACCCGAAGGAACAAGCTCACTCCTCCTTGAGCTTGAGTTGCGGCGCAACACCCGGTGTCGTGCCGGTCGGTTTGGGTCCCGCCGTTGCGACAGGTGCTGCCGATGTTTTTGCCGAGGCCGTTGCGGCGGGTTTGTCTGGAGTAGATGGCGCGCTCTTCGATGACTTATTGCCCGCTGATTTCGCAGGGTCGTTTTTCCGCTCCGTGCTCGTGGCCCCAGCCTCCGGTGGTGCCGGTGACGGAGGTGCTTCGGCGGGAGGTTTTTCGGCTACTGGGTTTGTCTCGGCCGCAGAAGCTTTCGTAGGCTCTTGCGTCGGAGTCACCGCCGGTACGGTTGTTTCCTGGCGTGCTGGATGATTCGACGACCGAAGCGCAATGAAGGCAGCTGCAAGCGCTGCAGCTGCGACGACGCCGATCCCCAGAGCCAACCGACGTCGATCTGGAAGGACCGCTGCTCCACTGCTCGTCGACCAACCCACGCGTGATGGTTGCCCCGTACTCACATCGACAGTCGGTGCCGTCGCCACATCGAGGCGACTTTCCCCGCTGCTCTCGTTCGGGTTTGACGCAGAACGGGAACTCGGCCGATCAAGTGGGGTTTGCCGACCACTCGACACGCGAAGCGCTCGTGGTGACAACAGGCCCTCGGATGCTTCACCCAGCGCTTCCAACATCTCCCGCGCATTTTGAAACCGCACGTCCCGATCGCGTTTCAACGCCTTGACGAGAAATTCGGCGAGTTTGTCCGGGATACCAGGGTTGTGCACGCGCGCGTCGAGCGTGTCCTTCGAGCAGATCTGGACGATGACCTGTTCGTACGAATGTCCATCGTGTGGAGGTTTGCCCGTGAGCGCTTCGTACAAAATCGCGCCGGTAGACCAAAGATCCGTGCGCTCATCAACGTCCGGCAACGCCTGCGCTTGCTCTGGCGACATGTAAAACGGCGTTCCCAACACCGTGCCTTGTTTCGTGATCGTCTTGTCGATCACTCCTGCACCACGGCGCATCTTCGAGATGCCGAAGTCGAGGATTTTGACGAACGTCGATCCGTCGTCTTGTTCGGTCAGGAAGATGTTGTCGGGCTTCAAGTCGCGATGAACGATCCCCGCTTCATGCGCCCGCGTGAGGCCGCGGAGGATCTGCGCGGTGATGTCGAGCGCGGGTTCGAGTTCCAAACGACCAACCTTGCGCAAACGATGGCCGAGATCCTCGCCACGGCACAGTTCCATCACGAGAAACGGCAAACCATCGTCAGTCGAACCCGAGTCGAAAATCGTGACGATGTGCCCACTCTCGACGGCACTCGCCGCTTCCGCTTCGCGTTGAAAACGCGCCACCGAGTCCTTGTTGCGCGCCAGTTCCGCGTCGACGAACTTCATCGCCACGCGTTTGCCGATGTGCGTGTTGATCGCTTCGTACACCGTGCCCATTCCGCCTCGCGCGATCACTCGGACGATCTCGTATTTACCCATGCGTCGTCCAACGAACGAAATGTCGCTCGTAGGACCGGAGGGAGTCTGAGCATCGGCAGCAGACATGCAGCGCGAAAAGGGAATTGGGTGGATGGATGTGGGCGAAGCCTCGATGGATCGGACAAACCTTCGGGCTCGACCTCCCCATGGACGAGCGAGCTGGAAAATTCTTCGATCGTTCCAACCAACCTTACCACGCCCGGAATCAGAAGCCGCGAATCAGCGCGGCAATGCAGGCAATGCCGTTATAGGCGCCTGGCTGAGCTTCGCGTCGAGCACACCTTCGCGGTCGAGTCGCGCGATGTCGGAATACCCACCCACGGGCGTGTTGTTGATGAAGACCTGCGGAACCGTGTTCTGGCCTGATGTTTCCTCGAGCCAGCGTCGAAGGTCGGTTCGGCCATCGACATCGATTTCCTCGTAGCTCACGCCTTTGCGACTGAGCAACGCTTTCGCGCGATGACAATACGGGCACCAGGATGTCGTGTAGATAGCGACGACAGCACGCATTCCGCGATGATTCGTTGCTTGTCACGCGTCGGCAACACCGGTGTGATCGAACCGAAATTCAGCGTGGATCCAAAGCGGATGCTTCTTTGGCGTCAGGTTGGAGTTCCCACGATTTTGGCCCGCTGAACATCTCTTCGCTAGGAATTGTGTTCATGGACCTCCGCGACAAATTCGCTGTGCACATCGCCGCCGCACTCGCCGGTACCCTCTCCGATCCGGCTCGAATTGCTCGGCGCTCTTATGATTTCGCCGAGGCGCTGCTTGTTGAACGTGCGCGACGCATCGAGGCGGACGAAGCAAATGCCATCGCCGAGGCGATTCCGTTCGGAGCCATCGAACCGGAGTTGAGCCCGGACGAACTCGACCCCGAATGGATCGAACAACGCTACGATCCCACGTGGGACGTCGAGCCACGATGGAATGCCGACACGTCGAGCGCCGAGCCCGCGCCGGACACGACACGTGCGCAACAAGCTTCGGCACCCGATGTCGTTCGCCCAGGTTTGGCCCGTACACAACCGACGGAAGCCGAAGCCGAACGTACCGTTGCGGGCAAAGGGGCTTGACCCTTAAGTGGGTGTTGACCAGGCACCTGCGCGTCGCGAATCGTCGGTCGGACTTACTCAGCGTGCAAATGCACCCTTCCGTCGTCCTCCCAGCTTCGCAACGCTCGCAACGCCTGTTCAACACCCACTAAACCCTGTATTTTCCACATTCCCGAACTCGACAGCCGCGCGTCCCTTGCGCCTCCTCTGCACGTAATGCGACAACGATCGCATGGCGGGTACCGAGGACACGATTCACCTCGAACGTTTCACCAACGATGCACGGCAGTTCGTAGCCAGCGCCCAGCAGCTCGCGGACTCGCGCAAACACGCGGAAGTGTCGCCTCTTCACCTTCTGGTGCGGATGATCGAACAGAGTCGCGGCGTCGCTGAAGTTTTCAAACGTGCGAAGGCCGATCCCAATGAAGTCCTGACGCTTGCGGAAGCTTCGCTGCGCAAGTTGGAAAAAGGAACGAGCGGCATGGCGTATCTCGATGCGCGTCTGCTCGATCTGCTCGGACGCGCCGAACGCGAAGCGCAACGCGACAAAGTGCAAAACGTCGGTGTCGAGCATCTGCTCCATGCACTCGCGCAAGAAATTCGAGGACCAGCCGGAGAAATTCTGTCGTCGTTTGGTGTTGGTCCTGGTGCATTTCGCCCGCATCTTTCGGCCCTCGAACAAGCCTCGAAAGAAGCTGCGGCGTCCTCGGCCAAACCCGATGCAGCGGCAGCAGCGGCAACAGGGGCGCAGGTATTGCCCGCGGATGCATACACGCGGGACCTCGTGGCCGAAGCGCGCAGAGGTCAGTTCGATCCGGTCATCGGTCGTGATGCGGAAGCGCGACGTTTGCTGCAAATTCTCGAGCGTCGCTTCAAGAACCATCCGCTCATCGTTGGTGAACCTGGCGTAGGAAAGTCGGCGATCATTCGGGCCTTGGCCGATCGCATCGCGCGGGGCGATGTGCCCTCGAACCTTGCAGGTGCGCTGCTCTACGAGCTCGACACGGGGGCTCTCGTTGCGGGCGCGAAATTGCGCGGCGAGATCGAACAGCGTCTCAAGGTTTTGGTTGACAAACTACGCTCGGTGCAAGACGCCGAGACGATTCTCGTGGTCGAGGACATCGACGCGCTTTTTGGGCAAGGGGTGCAAGGCGCGGGGGTGGGTGAACTGCTCAAACCGCTTTTGTCCCGCGGTGAGATTCGCCTCTTGGCCACGACGACGCCCGAAGGCGTGCGCAAGATGAACGAGCGCGATCAGGCTGTTTTGCGAAGGTTTTCCCTGGTCACCATCGAAGCTCCGTCCATTGAACAAGCGACCGAAATCGTGCGCGGTTTGGCCCTCAAGTACGAGACTCATCATCGCGTGCGGATCGCCGAGAGCGCGATCGTGTCGGCGGTGAGTTTGGCCAAGCGGTACCTATCGGATCGAGCGTTGCCGGATACGGCGGTCGATCTCTTGGATGAAACGAGCGCGCGTAAACGCGTCGAAGTCGATGGTGTTCCGGCTGAAGTCGACATGATGAGTCATCGCGTCGAATCGTTGAAGGCGCAGATCGCGGCGCTCGCCGACGATGACGATCGCATGAGCGTGCAAACGCGGACGAGGCTCGAGAAAGAGCTCGCGGAGCTCGAACCCAAGGCCCAAGCGCTGCGTTCGGACGTGGCCTCGCGACGAGGCGTGATCGCTGCGGTGCAAGCGATTCGCAAAGAGCTAGCTGCGGTCAACGAAGCGCTCTCGAAGGCCCAGCGCGAGAAGAACTATGCGCGTATTGGAGAGATCGAGCATGTAACGCTTCCGGAAGTTCGTCGGCGACTCGAAGCTGCGGAACAAGCTGCGCAACGAGCGGGAGCATCGCCCCAATCCAACATGGTCACCGAGAATGACGTTGCGGGGACACTTGCTGACTGGACCGGCATTCCCGTAGCCAAGATGCTCGAAGGCGAAGCGGACAAACTGCTCAAGATGGAAGAGCGTTTGGCGCGTCGAGTGGTTGGTCAGGATGAAGCAGTGCGGGCGATTGCGAAGGCGGTGCGTCGGGGTCGAGTTGGTCTGCGGGACCCGGGCAAACCCATTGGTTCGTTCATGTTTCTCGGACCGAGCGGCGTAGGAAAAACGGAGCTCGCGAAAGCGCTCGCAGAATTTCTTTTCGATGATGAACAAGCGCTCACGCGTCTCGACATGAGCGAGTTCATGGAGCGGCATATGGCGCAAAGGCTCATTGGTGCGCCGCCGGGATATGCGGACAGCGAACAAGGCGGGTTCTTGACGGAAGCGGCGCGGCGCCGTCCGTACAGCGTGTTGCTTTTCGATGAAGTCGAGAAAGCTCACGCCGATGTTTTCAACTTGCTCTTGCAGATTCTGGATGACGGTCGGCTCACGGATGGTCGCGGACGAACTGCGGACTTTTCGAACACGGTCGTGATCATGACGTCGAACATCGGGTCGAAACGGATCCTCGATGCGGACACGAAATTGTGGTCGACCGAAGATGGGCGAGATGCGATTCGCGATGTGTTGTTCGAGGAACTCAAGGCGTTTTTCCGACCGGAGTTTTTGAATCGCATCGATGACATCGTGGTGTTCAAGGCGCTGACGAAGCTGGATTTGCGAGGCGTCGTGGACATTCAGCTTCGGCGCCTGGAGCGGCTGCTTGCGGATCGCGAGATCAAAGTGCAGCTGGACTCGGGGGCGAAGGATTTGTTGGTGGACAAAGGATACGAACCTTCGCTTGGGGCGCGTCCTCTCAAGCGGGCGATATTGAAAGAGATTCAGAATCCGTTGGCCGAGGCGATTTTGGCGGGAGGGTATAAGGAAGGCCAGATCGTTCAGGTCAGCGCAGCCGACGGATCGTTTACTTTTACGAAGGCCTGACGCTGCATGCTGCAGTGCGGTGACTCATGACGTAACGTCAAAGATTGACGCCAGGAGTATTCCCGAAGATCCTGAAAACGAGGAGGCTTGGGCATGCCTGGCAGTAACGTTTCGCGGCGCTTGTTCGTAGGAGTGATGGGGAGTGGGGTGATTGCGGCACCCGTCGTGTCGTCGTTGACCGCTGAACCCGCAACTGCTGCGGAGCGCGAGGCTGCGTATCTCCCGATTGCAGCAATGCGCGCACGGATTGCGCAGCTCTTGCGTCCCCTCGAAGAGGGGTCGCGGTTTGCGAAATGGACCGTGGCGCAAGTCGATCCGCTCGTGGATGGCGCGATCAGCGTGAAGATTCGTTCGGACGAACAACACACGTTCGACTTGGAGATCATGGCGCGTGACACGTCGGCGCTAGCGCAAAAACCACCGGCGCAGACCGAAAAGTTTGCGATTTTCGTCGTTAATGGTGGGGATGGTTGGTCCCCGACGCGCGAAGAGCAAGGTTTGGCGGCGATGACGTTGGCCAAGATTGTCGAGAAAAACGAAGCGGCCGTGGAGATTTCCGGATTGCTCACGCATGCCGAACGTATTCGGCATCATGCGAATGCTCTTTTGGTGCCGGCCCCTGGCTCGGGGACTTGAACGTTCATGCGCGCCATTGCGCTCGGTTTGACCTGCAACAATGCGTGCATCTTTTGCGCGCAAGGGGAGCTGTCGGCTCAGCGCCCGGGTCGAGCTGAAGTGCATTTGGACGATCTGGTTCCGAATGAGGTCGTCGCGTTTGTCGGAGGAGAACCTACGCTCGTGGAAGATTTGCCCCTGCTCGTGCGTGGGGCTCATGAGCGCGGGGCCCGGCGGATCATCGTCCAAACGAATGGTCGTCGTTTTGCGTATCGCGCTTATGCCCGCACGATGCACGAAGCCTCCGACAAACTCAGCCTCGATGTTTCGCTACATGGAACGACGGCAGCGATGCACGACTACCACACCCAAACACCTGGCAGTTTTCAGCAAACCGCGGTGGGAGTGCGTCATGCATGTGCCGAAGGAATCGAAGTTGGGGTGACGGTCGTCGTGACGAGGTCGAACTATCGGCATCTCGTGGACTTCGTGCACCTCGTACAAGGTCTTGGAGCCAAGGCGATTCAGTTTGTCTTGGCAGAACGGTTTGGACGAGCAGCGTTTGCGGCCGAGCGAATTATTGCGCCGCTGGAGCTCGTGCAGCCGTATTTGACGCGGGCAGTCCGGGAAGCTGCGAGGTGTTCCCTGGGCTGGGTCGTGGGTGATCGATCGAGCAAAACGCTCGTTCGTGAAGGTTTTGCAGGACTCGGGGAAGTAGAGCAGTTGGCGGCAGTGGCTCGTGCCGAGACGACGAGGGGGTCGCGTATGCGGCTGCCCGTGATGGCGCAGGTTCAAACGGTCGACCAGGGAGCGGTGTGACAATGGCGAGCAACGTCGAATTCAGTGTCGGAAACAAACACCTTCGTCGGGTTGCGATTGTGGCGTTTCTCGGAGTCATTGGAGGAGCCACGGCGAGTTCGTGCGCGGACAGCGACACGGTGACCACGGGTGGAACGACGGGTTCGAGTTCAGGCGTAGGCGGCGAAGGAAACGCTGCTGGCGCTGGCGGCATGGGCGGCGACATGTCGAGCAGCAGCGGCAAGAGCAGCAGCAGCAGCAGCGGCTCGATGGGCGGTGGTGGCGGAGCTGGTGGTGGCGGCGGAGCTGGCGGCACCATGTGCACGCCAACGACCGAGGTTTGCGACGGCGCGGACAACGATTGCAATGGCAAGATCGACGACAACATTCCGGGTGGATGTGCCTGTGTGGCCGGACAATCCCAGAATTGTTACACGGGCGATCCGATGACCGAGGGCAAAGGCATTTGCAAAGGCGGCACGCAAATGTGCGTCGACGGTCAGTGGGGCGCGTGCATGGGCGAGGTCCTGCCGAAGCCCGAGACGTGCGAAGGCACGGACGAAGATTGCGACGGCATGCCGGATAACGGCTGCTCGTGTACGGCCGGACAAACGCAGACTTGTTACACCGGTCCGATGGGCACGGAAAACACGGGTACGTGCAAGCCGGGTATGCAGACGTGTGATCCGACAGGCATGTACGGCGCGTGCGTCGGAAGTATCACGCCGCAGCCGGAAACGTGTAACGGCCTCGATGACGACTGCGACGGCGTGATCGACAACGGCAATCCTGGTGGTGGAGCCATGTGCACTGCCACGGGCTTGGGCGAGTGCAAGAAAGGCACGCTCAACTGCATCAATGGGGCGGTGAAGTGTTCACCGGGGCAGGTAATGCCCGAGACTTGCGACGGCCTCGACAACAACTGCGATGGCAACACCGACGAGGGCAATCCTGGCGGTGGCATGCAGTGCATGACGGGCTTGATGGGCCTCTGTGCCACGGGTTTGACCCAGTGCCAGGGGGTGAACGGGATCATGTGCGTAGCCAACGTCGTCCCTGGGCAACTCATGGAGGCTTGCAACAACATCGACGACGACTGTGACGGTTTGATCGACGATGGCATCGCGCAGGTGGGTCAGCCCTGCACCGACCCGACGCAGATGGGTGTTTGCCGCAACGGCATATTCGAATGCAACGCGGGCTCGATGCAGCTCAGCTGCAAGACGCCCATGCCCACCCCTGAGACTTGCAACGCCAAGGACGACGATTGCAACGGCACCATCGACGATTCGGGGCAGGTGAACAACCAACCCTGCAACACGGGTTTGCCCGGGATCTGTTCGATGGGCACGTCGTTCTGCTCGGGGGGTTCGTCCACCTGCAACGCCACGATCACGCCTGGCTCGCGCATGGAGACCTGCAACGGCCAGGACGACAACTGCAACGGAGTCGTCGACGATCCAGCTCAAGTCAACGGCGCAAGTTGCAATATGAACTTGCCGCAAGGCTGCACCACGGGCTCGATCTTGTGCACAGGGGGTGTGCCTACGTGCACCCCAACACCGAACAACGATCCTGAGAAATGCGACGGGTTGGACAACAACTGCAACGGAATGAGCGATGAGGGAATCACGAACCCGACCGCCACATGCGCGGGGCAATACCCCACGGCCGGTGGCGTGACGACGTGGTCCTGCACCATGGGCACGTGCCAGATTCAGCAATGTGCAATTGGCACGTCGGATGTCAACGGCGCTCAGTTCGATGGTTGTGAATGCATGACCGACCAAAACGCCAATTCGTGTGTAGCCGCGGGAAATCTCAGCGTTCCGGTCAATGGCACCGTGAACATGGTCGGCAAAGTCGAAACAGCGATGGGCAGCGACTGGATGACCTTCAGCTTCATCGCGCCCTCGATGCTTGGCGTGACGTACAAGCCCAGAATCCAGCTCATCAACAATGCTGGTGGCGAATACGCCATGGATGTCATGCGGGACTGTTCGAGCCTCACGACATGCAACGATGGCGGCTCGGGCGCCAACGCCAATATCTGGGAACTCAGTTACGCGTACAACCCAGCGGGCAATCCGTCGGGGCCCTGGATGGACAACGATGCCAAGATCACGTCCGTCAAAGTGCGTGTGTACCGGAGAAACGGCACGCCACCCACTTGCAATCAATATACGGTCACCGCAACGAACCCGAGTATGTGACGCGTATCCGCACACATCGGAGTAACAGAGCGCATGAGCATGGTGTTTGATTTGGGTGAAGGCTCGGTAAAGGTCGAGTTCGACGAGACGCTTTACCCACGCGACGCAGTGTTTGGAACTGCGTACGTCTTCATCGATCGTTGTTACGTCCACCTCGACCGCGTACGCGACCAACGCGTGCTCGTGCAGCTGAAACCCAAAAAGCCGGGCCTCGATCCCCAAGCCCTCGCCGGCGAATTTCAAAACGAACTGCTCTCCCAAGCCTGGAGGCAGCAGATTGTCGAGCAGAACAAACAGTTCGTCGAGACAATCACCGCGCGGGCTCTTGGTGGAGCGGCTGGTGCGCCGGGTCTCGATGAGCTCTTGGCCATGGACATCGGCGAAGAAACAGCCTTCGACGATCCGCTCGGCATCGCGATGAGTTGGGAAGAGAAGTACAAGAAAAAGGGCAAAACTGGCGACGCCAAAGCCGAAGGTGAACCCGCGACGGACTCCGAAGCATCCGGAGGCAAGACGTCGTGATCGAGATGCGGTTTCATCCCGAGTATTACAACGGCTTCTGCATCGACGAAGCCGCGCAGACGTTCGCCGGTTATGCGAATGCGGACTTCCGCCGCGAGAATGGCATTTTCATCGTGACCGTGAACGCCTCGAAAAAGGCGCTCGACGAAGGTTTGGATGAACAAACCATCGCCCTCGAACTGGCTAATTACGCGCTCGGACTCACCATCGAGCGTGTGCGTGGGGGAGCCCAGCGATGAGTGGTCTGTTCACGGATATCGGGCCGCAAGCGAAAGCTCCGAGTGGGCTCGTTCCGTTTCGTTACCGTCAGGTCGACGGAGATTATTTGCTCTCCAACTTTTTGGGTGACTGGGTTTTTCTGAGCGCTGACGAAATGCGTTCGCTCGTGAAGGGCGAAGTCGACGCCGGCACGTCGCTGCACGAAAAGCTCGCGGCCAAGAACTTCGTTCGGGCTTCGATCGACGTTGCGAAAACGACTGAGCGTATCGCGCGCAAGAAGCGCTTTTTGAACTACGGGCCGAACTTGCACATCGCGGTCGTCACGCTGCGCTGCAACGAGACGTGCGTTTATTGTCATGCGAGCCGCGCGAACATGGACGCGGTGCACACGGACATGACCCCGGAGATTGGCGAGAAAGTCGTCGACTTGATGCTCCAATCGACCTCGCCCGGCGTGACGCTCGAGTTTCAAGGGGGCGAGCCGCTCGTGAACTTCCCGGTCATGAAACACATGCTCGAGTACGCGATCGCGCGCAATCGGGCGTACGGCAAAGACCTCGAGTTCACGATGGTTTCGAACCTCGCGATGATGGACGAGGAAAAACTCGCGTACCTCATCGATCGGAAGGTTCAGATTTGTACGAGCATCGATGGGCCCGAGCACATTCACACGAAGCAGCGCAAGCTCGTGG
This sequence comes from Polyangium sp. (in: bacteria), assembly GCA_035437985.1. Classification (GTDB taxonomy): domain Bacteria; phylum Myxococcota_A; class Polyangia; order Polyangiales; family Polyangiaceae; genus Polyangium. The sequence continues at coordinate 10,837 of DAOMZH010000094.1, forward strand.
GTGGGAACTCGCATCGCGAGGCGGTCAAGTGGATCGAGAGGATCAACAAGGCGTACATCGACATCGGCCTCGATCCGACGCTGTATCACGTGGAAGCGCTCCTCACGACGACGCGGGAAGCGTTGAAGTTGCCGCGCGAGATCGTGGACACGTATGTGTCGCTGGGATGTCGGGCGATCTTTTTGCGGCCGGTGGATCCGTTTGGTTTCGCCGGAAAAACCGCACAGATCGTCGAATATGATCGCTCGGCGTATGCTGAGTTTTACCGCACGGCCGTCGAGCATATTTTGGACTTGAATCGTAAAGGCGAGCAGGTTCTGGAGAGGTACGCGTCGATCTTTCTCACGAAGATTTTGGCGGACGAGGAGCCCAACTTCCTCGACATTCGTTCGCCGAGTGGTTCGGGGATTGGGGCACTTGCGTACAACTACGACGGGAAGATTTTTACGAGTGATGAAGGCCGGATGATGTACGAGACGGGCGATCCGGCCTTCGAGATAGGCAATGTTTTCAAGTCGAACTATCGCGAGTTGATGAAGCACGACACGGTGCGAGCGCTCGTGATGGCTTCGATCCGGGAAACACAGCCGGATTGTGTGAACTGTGCGTATGCGCCTTATTGTGGGGTGCAGCCCGAGCACAGCTATCGCACGCAAGGGACGATTTTCGGTAGGATGCGGGAGAGCACCACGTGCGCGGTGCACAAAGGCATCCAGGATTTTCTCTTCGGCAAACTGCGGGAAAACGATCCGAAAACGACCGAGATTTTGCGCCGCTGGACGACGGTCCGGGCGCGAACGCACTTTATTCAAGCTTCGTCTGCGTCGTGAGACGACGCGACAATCGGGTTCGTCACGGTACTTGGAATTAGGGAGGCCACGATGGCGGCAAACAGTGTAAACAGCGGACTTCCGAGCTTTTCCCGCAAGCCGGGTGGCATGCTCTCCAAGACGGAGAACGATGTGGCTCACAAGGCGAGTGAGCAGGCGGATAAAGCTGGGGTCATCGGCGACGATGCTGGTGGCGTGATTCCGGCCCAGCATTGCTCGCACGGCAGCCACGGCAGCCACGGCAGCCATGGTTCGCATGGTTCGCATGGCAGCCATGGTTCGCACGGGTCACACGGCAGTCACGGCAGCCATGGTTCGCATGGCAGCCACGGCTCGCACGGCAGCTGGTAATTTTCGACGTCGGAGGGTTCGTCGCGCGGATCGAAACTTCTTCGTATCGATCTGCTTGCGCGGCGGAGACTTCTCCGTATAATCCCGCTCCCTGTTTCTCGGCGGCGTCGTCAGAGAAGCGCGATCTCGAAGGAAACGAAACACATGTACGCGGTCATCAAGACGGGCGGCAAACAGTACCGGGTCAGCGAAGGACAGATCCTGCGCGTCGAGAAACTCGACGGCAACGCCGGTGATGCGGTCGCCTTCAAGGAAGTCCTGCTCGTCGGCGGAGAGTCGACGAAGATCGGTCGGCCGACTGTTCCTGGTGCACAGGTGTCGGCTCAAATTTTGGCGCAAGATCGGGCCAAAAAGGTGGTGATCTTCAAGTTTCGCCGCCGCAAGAACTACCGCCGCAAGACGGGTCATCGTCAGCCCTACACCGAACTCAAAATCACGGGCATCAGCAGCTGAACGGCGCAGCCGGCTCGTAGGAGAAACCATCCATGGCTCATAAAAAAGGCGGCGGCTCTTCACGCAACGGTCGCGACTCCAGCGCACAAAAGCGCGGAGTCAAGGTGTATGCCGGCACGACCGTACCCGCAGGTTCCATCCTCGTTCGACAAGTTGGCTCGTCGATCCATGCCGGGAAAAACGTCGGCACCGGTCGCGACTACACGCTCTTTGCTCTCATCCCGGGCATCGTGAAGTACGAGTGGCAGTCGAATACGCGGAAGCAGGTTTCGGTTTATCCGGCCTGAATCTTCCCGACGTTCGGCACCTCGGTTCGTCCGCGGCTCCGACGTCAAACAGTTTACCGGACCCTGAAAACGGGCGACGAAACCGCCACAACGGTTCGTCGCTCGTTGTCCATTTGGCGCCGCGTAGGACTCGCGATGAACTACAAACTCCTCGCCCTCGACCTCGACGGCACACTCCTTCGGCATGATGGCACGCTGCACGAGCGTGATCGTTGGGCCATCAATCAAATCCAAAACGCGGGCGTTCACGTCACCATCTGCACCGGTCGGCTCTATTCCGGCTCGCGTGAAGCAGCCAAAGCTGCGCGCATCGTAGGACCCATCGCATGTGCCGATGGCAGCCACATCGTCAGCACGAAAAACGATGAAGAGCTCCTGCACCTCACGCTCGCGGGCAGTCACGCGACGACGTTGCGGCGCATCGTCGAGAAGCATTCCGTAGCGAGTTTCGTGTTTGCCCAGGATGCGATTGTCCACGATGACCAGGGCAAACCTTGGGCTGCGTATGTGAGTACGTGGTCGCCGAACATCAAGGTGGTCGAACGCGTGACTGCGCACCCGTATTGGGAGCATGAGCGCGGAGTGCATGCAGTGGTTGCGATTGGTTCGAAGGAAGATGTCGAGCGGGCGGCGATGGAGCTGCACGGCGAGTTAGGAGCCGAGGCGTTTGTCACTCGTTTCGCGGTGCATCGACGCGGCAACACGCATGCGATGATCGTGCGTCGGGCAGGTACGAGCAAAGGGACGGCGATTACGTGGCTGGCCGAGCATCATGGTTGCAGCACAAACGAAATCGTGGCGGTGGGTGATTGGCTGAACGACGTGCCGATGTTCAACGTGGCAGGGCGATCGTTTGTCATGGCCAGTGCGCCTCCGGCCGTGAAAGAAGCGGCCTCCGATGCGCTCGATGCGTACTCGGCGGAGGATGCTGGGGTTGCCGAGGCCATCGAGCGGGCGTGGGGTAGGTTGTAGTGGTGCCAGGTCATCGGGCGTGGCCTCAATCCGTTGGATTGGCCCGGTGACGGTTTGTCTCTCGGGGGTATTGGGGGTTGGGGGGCGGGTCAGTCTCTTTGGCGCAGCCAAAGAGATTGTGAGACCCGACGGCGAGCCCCCATCGAAAACCAAAAAACTCGCGTAGCGCGCTTGTTAGCGCGCGAAGCGAGGGTCCAGATCTGACCCGGAGTCAGTTCTCGAGGGTCTGGAACATACCAGCATCGGTACGTTCAGGTAAAACAGCCGCTCGACTTCCTTGCTCAACTCCCGAGGACCAATGGGTTTGGCAAGAAAACCATCCGCTAGGGTCCGACGCGCATCGACGAGCGCATCTCGACTGCCCGAAATGATCAGCACGCGACCGCCAAATCCCTGCGCTCGCGCCTTCACGACGAGATCCGTCCCGCTCGTGTGGGGCATGCGTTGATCCACGATCAACACATCGACTCGATCGAGCCTCTGAAGCGCCTCGCGCTCCGTGAGTGCTTCACGCACGTCACATCCCTCGGCCGCCAAACACATGCCGAGCAATTGCAAAATGTCGGGATCGTCATCGACGACCAACACAACCGGTTGTCGAGGCTTCCACGTGCGCATGATCAGAACCTACCCGTATTCCCGAGAGGTTCCAAAAATGAATCGCGACGGAATTTGGCTGGAAAAGACAGAAACGGGGGAGGATCAGGCTTTGCGCTGCTGTTGCTGACCTTGCGCGCCCATGAGCTGCTGTTGCTGCTGCTGGAGGAACTGAGCCACGAGGCGCGAACGCTCGATGGCGAATTGCTTCACTTCCTTGTTGGGCGATCCAGCGAGCGCGTTGAGCAGCTTGGTGACCTTTTCGATCTGTCGCGATTGGAAAAGCGCCTCGAAGTAGTTGTTCGCAATGCGCACGTCGCGGCTCATCTTGGCTTCGTGCGGCTGGAGCAAGCGAATGACGGCTTCCAGGTCGCCCTTCTGTCCGTAGAGGGCCGAGAGGCAAAGCAAGGCGAGCGGATCGTCTGGCGCAACTTCGACGCCTTTCTTCGCGTACGCGATGGCGCGATCACGCGTTGAGTCTTCGCCCGCGTAAAACCCTTGGAGGGCAATGTACGGTGCGGCGCTCTTCTTCTCGGTCGCGAGCTTTTCGATCTCGGCGATCGCGGTGTCTTCGCTGTCCTTGTTCTTGAGGAATTGGTAGAGATACGCCCACGCATCGATGCAGCCGACGTTGATGGCGATCGCCTTGTCGACGAACTCGCGCTCCTTCGCCTCTTCCTTTTTCTGTTGGTAAACCTTGGCGAGGTGCAGGGCGGGGTAGGGATTGTCCTTCAAAAGGTTTTGCGCGCCCTTGAGCGTGCCTTCGGCCTTGTCGAGTTTTTCCTGTTGCAACTGGGCGACACCGAGCGCCAGCCAGTCATCGCCCGTGCCGCCTTTCGCCACGACCTTCGAGAGGACCTGTTCGGCGCGTTGCAGACGGTTGTACTTGAGGAGTTCTTGCGCGTAGATGCGCGCGCGATTGAGATCGTCGGGTTGCTCTTGCCAGTGTTTTTCCAGGCCAGCGAGCAAGTCTTCGAGGCCGATGGCGATGGGGCGACCTTGGTCGTCCTGGACTTGAACGGCGGGGCCGTTGAAGCCGAGCATCTTCCACATCTGATCCGGCGTGACCGCGGTCGGGCCCTTGTCGAGCATCGCCTTGGTTTCGTCGTCGATTTTCGCCAGAGGGATGACGATGAGCGCATTACCAGGAACGCCGTTCGGGAATGCACTCACGGGTGCGACGATCGCTGCCCCGCCCTGAATCTGAAGCCCTGCCGCCACACCCTGCTGTCCGTTCGTCCCTGACATGTATCGCTCCACCACCGCTGTCCGTCCGCGCGCGGTGCTTACGCCTTTTGATGCCCCTCGGACCGCTCATGCGTCGGGCATCGGACGGGAAAACCGTTCGTTACGAGGGCCGGGAGGCTAGCAGGCTGCTCCGAGCAGAGCAACGCGATCCGCAGGGTCATTTCATCGCTTGAAGGCGCATCCGCAACCCCGTCAGCCGCTCTTCCTTCCGCGTCTCGCTGAGCGCCATCGTCAATGCTCGCCCGTCCGTGACGATGACGACGAGCTTTTTCCCTCGAGTTACGGCCGTATAGAGGAGGTTGCGCGACAACATCACGAAGTGCGTCGACATCATCGTTACGACCACAGCGGGATATTCGCTCCCCTGACTCTTGTGGATGCTCGTCGCATACGCGAGCACGACATCATCGAGATCACCAGATTCATACGTTACGTCGCGACCATCGAACGTGATGATGACAGTCGATGCCTCTGCATCGATGTTCGTGATGCGTCCAATGTCCCCGTTGAACACTTCACGCTCGTAATCATTCCGCAACTGCATGACTTTGTCGCCGACGCGAAACGTGCGGTCACCATGCGTGACTTGCGGGCCCGTTGGATTGAGCGCCTTCTGCAACGATTCGTTCAGCACGAGCGTGCCCACCGGGCCTTTGTTCATCGGTGAAAGAACTTGGATGTCCCGCACGGGATCCAGTCCAAACCCTCGCGGAATGCGATCAGTGACCAAGTCGTGAATGGTCGCCGCAGCATCAGCTGGTTCATCCCGGACAAACACGAAGAATTCGCCGTTTTTCGAGGTGGAACCTTCCGGACGTAAACCATCGTGAATGCGGTGCGCGTTTTCGACGATGAGACTGCCGGCTGCTTGGCGAAAGATCTGCGACAGCTGCACCGTGGGAATGACTCGCGACCCGATGACGTCGCGCAAGATCGCCCCAGGTCCAATCGAAGGGAGCTGATCGACGTCACCCACGAGCACGAGGCGCGCGTCATCCGCGACTGCCTGCGTGAGCGCGTCGCAAAGATGCAAATCGAGCATCGACGCTTCGTCGACGATGATGACGTCCCCTTCGATCGGATTCTTTCGGTTGCGTAAGAACCCTCGTTCCTTGGGATCGAACTCGAGCAGACGGTGCAACGTGAGCGCGTCGCGTTTCGTCGCTTCGCTCATGCGTTTGGCGGCGCGACCCGTAGGTGCGGCAAGACGAACCTCGTGCCCCGAACTTTTGAACACGGCCAAAATAGCCCGGACAATGGTCGTTTTTCCTACGCCCGGACCACCCGTGATGACCAAGATCTTGTTGCGAGCGGCGCCAATGACCGCGTCTCGTTGCGCCGGGGCGAGGGTGACGCGAGCCTCTGCTTCGAACCCAACGATGGCGGCGTTGGCGAGTTCTTCCGGGCTCTTTCGGAGTTTGCCCCCAACCGACTTTCCTTTGCCCTCCAACAATTCGCCCAGACGTTTGGCGACGCGAAATTCCGCCTCGAACAGGCTCTGCTCGTAAACCGCGGATTCTCCGAGAGCGCCTTTTTCGATGATCACTCGACCCGAGAGCGCCAACGTGTCGATGGCCCGCTCGACGTTGGCCGAGTCCAGCTCGAGCATGCTCGCAGCCCGCGCCACGAGGTCTTCGCGTTCGCCGTACACGTGTCCGCGGGCGGCGAGATCCGAGAGGACTTGCAGCACACCGGCTTGGGCGCGTTCAGGTGCGTCAGGAGAAACGCCGACGACCCGCGCGATTTGATCGGCCGTCTTGAAGCCAATGCCCCACACGTCGAGGGCCAAGCGATAAGGCGAACGTTTGACGATGTCGATCGCCGACGGGCCAAACCGTTTGATGATGCGCATGGCGATCGCGAGCGAAACACCATGCTCCTGCATGAAAATCATGATGTCGCGTTCAGCGCGTTGCGAGGTCCAAGCCGTCGACAGCGTCTGCGCTTTTTTGCGTCCTAGGCCCGGAACTTCAGACAAACGCTCGGGCGATTCATCCAAGACGCGCAATGTTTGGAGCCCAAACGTTGCCACGATGCGCGCGGCAAGTGCCGGCCCAATGCCCGAAACCATCCCGGACCCGAGGTACTTTTCGAGCCCCTGCAACGTGGTGGGAGCGATCTGCAAGAGCGTGGTCACCCGCAGTTGTTCACCGTGACGCGGGTCGCTCTCGATCTTTCCTGTCGCGCGTACACGCATGCCCGGGGACACCGGCTGCATCTTGCCGACCCAGGTCGCCATGGTGTCGCGCCCCTCCTGGGCCACCCGCACCACCCGAAACCCGGTCTTCTCGCTCTCATATGTGACGCGAACGACCTCGCCTTCCACCGTCACCAGACCGTCGGGCGATGGAGCGGGCGATTTCGCGGAGAACAACGCTGTTTGCGTCGGTCCCGCCAAACCGGGCTTGGGCGTTCGTTCGTCTCGATCCATCGCGGCGTGAGGTTAGCTGTGTTTTACCAGGGCGAGGGGCTTTGCGACGTCCTAGGTTTGGGTAAGACTCGCCGCTCAATGAGCCTCGAGCATCGACTTCATGACCGTTGTGCCTGTGGATCTTCGCAATCTTCGTATGCGCACAGTTCCGCAGGTGGCCGACCTTTCGCGCTCGCCGGGGTCGCTCGCCAATATGAACGAGCGCGACCGTTTCGTATCGAGCACATCGAACTCGACTTAGCACTCGATGTACCGAAAAAATCGATCGCGAGCGAAGCTGTGCTCGACATCGTCCGCATCGATGCAACAGCCGCGGAAATTGCACTCGATGCGATCGCTTTCGACATCGCTGGCGTCGAGGTTCGCGAAGCGGGGCAACAAGGGTTTGTCAAGGTTGAATACATTTACGATGGTCACGTCCTGCGCGTGCCGCTCGCACCGTCAGTAGCTCGGGCTTCCGTACGCGTGCGGTACACCGCAACACCGCGACGTGGTCTGTACTTCTTGGCTCCCGACGAACACGTTCGCGATCGACCGAATCAAGTCTGGTCGCAGTGTCAGGACGAAGATGGCCGGCACGTCTTTCCCTGCTTCGACAAACCGCATCAAAAACAAGCGTTCACCGCCCGAATTGCAGCTCCCGCCGGCTGGTTTGTCTTGTCCAATGGCGTGAAACAAAGCAGCGACGACGAAGAGAGCCGCGGCGTCTTCCGCTACCACATGGCCGATCCCACACCCGCGTATCTGTTCTCGATCGTGGCCGGCGAGTTCTCCCGAATCGACGACGAAGCCGACGGCGTCAAACTCCATTACTTCGTACCCAAAGGACGTGAAGCCGATGGGCAGCGTACGTTTCGACGAACCCCCGAAATGGTAAAACGTTTTGGCGAGCTCACGGGCGTGCCTTATCCCTGGCGCAGCTACTCCCAGATCGTCGTGCACGACTTCATCTTCGGCGGGATGGAGAACACGACAGTCACGACGATGTACGAGTACATCCTGCTCGACGAACGCGCGAACATCGACGTGACGGCCGATGATCTCGTCGCGCACGAGCTTGCCCATCATTGGTTCGGCGATCTCGTGACGTGTCGCGATTGGTCCCACGCGTGGCTGAACGAAGGCTTCGCGACGTTCATGGAACAGATCGACAAGGAAGGACACCTCGGGCTCGACGAGTACGAGAACGGC
>DAOMZH010000095.1:0-19152 GCA_035437985.1 Polyangium sp. (in: bacteria)
CGAAGCCATCCGGAGCCGCCCCAGCCGCTGCCGCTTCACCGCGTAAAACAGCAGCCGCCCATTCTAGGCCCACATCATTCAAAATAAGCCGCCGCATCGGCGCATAGGGCGGAATTGGCCCTCGCGCTGCCAGAACGTTCGAAGATACTTCAATCGTCGCCGTGTCTTCATTGCGACCCCGAAGCACCAACACATCGACCTTCGGCTTCAATGGCGACAGATCCTCGCTACCCGCTTCCGATTCCGAGGAAAACGCAGCCACAGGCGCTTGCACAGGAGCAAGCGTTGCTTCGCCTCCATCGACGATCACAAAGGTCGCTTTGACCACGACCGTCAATGACCAGACGTTTGGCGCCGACTGCCACGCCAGCGCTCCAGCACGGAAAGGACAAAGCGACAAAACTTCCACGACGCGCGGAGTGTAGCGAAAGGGGCTCGCGTTGGGGGAAGTTCTTGTGGGTTTGCCCGGACGCACAGTAGCCGAGGTTCACCCCTTCCCGTTACTTCTCGATCGCTACCAATTCCCCCGCACCAAGCAGCTTGCTCTCCCGCTCGACACGCCGCGCTTCGTATTCTTCCCACGTCAAAGGCATCGGCGGATCATCCGAATTGAGCAACACCCGCTCCCCAGTCACCCGCACATCGTCGTTGGCTCGCAATTCAATCCCGCCCGGACGCGCTTCGAGCCGCGCGTGTTGCGCCTCCACGATCGCCTCACCTCGCACCACGCGCAGCGCCGATCCCCCTACCCGCTCGCGCAAATCACCACCCACCTCGATCGCCGCTGATTTCGCCGCCCGCAACTGAAATTCTTCACAATCCAGGGACAAACGTTTGGCCGAACGAACCTCGAGGTCTGCTCCCGCAACCCGGACCACCGGCCCAGCATCGGTCAGATGAATCGTCAGCACACACTCCCCACTCGGCGCGCGAAATCGAAGCACATCCGCGTCCGCCTGCGCCTCGACTTCAATCGCTCGGCCCGACGGCAACACAACCGATTGTGGCACTAACGCCGTCGTTTTTTCCCCTTGTTCCGTCACGTCGCGTTCATCACCCATGGCTCGAACCAAGCCGAAGAACACGATTCGACCCCAATGCCGTCCCCATCGTCGCCGGTGCAGCGGGTGGTGCGTCAGGACGAACAGACGGCGCTGCGTCTTCCCGAGCGCTCTCGGCCGCCTTTGAATAAGCAACGGAATAACGTATTGAAAGTTGATATTTTTCTTCCGTGGGTATTCGCTGCCCTGGCGCAGCAGCTCGCATCACTTCCGCTTCGATCCGTTCAGTCCACACTTTTCGAGCGTTGCACCAGCGCTCTTCATCAATGTCGAATCGAGCAAGAACCGCGTCTCGAGGTTCGTCGGTGAGGATCGCCAAATACGCTTCGATTTCAGCAGCTCTTTCGAGGATCACGCCTTCCGGCGCATCCGCGTCTGCTGCGTCGTCGTGCGTGTCTCGATGAGGATCGTGCGTAGCGTGCGAGGACATGACGCGATCGAGTGTACCGACCCACGAATCTTTGTGAACGAGCATCACGACAAGCGCTGTCGAATTCACGTCTCCCGCTGCTCGATGCAGCTTCCCGATCTTCGTTAGTCCTGCGATGATGCCGTGGGAAGGACGCCATGGCCGACTACGATTTCCGCTTTGCTTGGGAAGGTGCGCAAGGAGCAGCTTGGGCGCATTTGCTCGTCGCTCAGGTTCGAGGACACGAGCAGATGTCTTCGTTGTTTCGCTACGAGCTCGTCGTCGTGGCCAAAGCTCCGGCTCCCGAAGTCGATCCCAGCGACCTCGTCGGACATCATGCTTCGTTACGCATATCGACCACGACAAACCCCATCTGTCGCGTCGTGCATGGAGTGATTTCCGAAGCGGAAGAGCTCTATCCAGTGCCTGAAGGCATGCTCATGCGCGTCGTCCTTTCGCCTCCGCTCGTGCGCGCTGCACATCGCAAAAGGTCGCGCATTTTTCTCGACAAGACCCTCCGCCAAATCATCGAAGCGGTTCTTGGTTCGGACAAACTTTATCAAAAAGCGCCTGATGTTCCGCTCACGCCCGATGACGGGATGAACCCGGATTATTCGGTGGCCCTCGCGCAATACACGTTGCGAATCGCCGATGCTACGCGCCTCGATGATCCGACGATGCGTCCGTACGTCGTGCAGTACAACGAAACGGATCTCGACTTTCTCTCGCGCCTGCTCGAGGACGAAGGCATTTCCTTCCACTTTGAAAGTGGCTTGGGCGTGAGCCTCCTCGTGCTCAGTGACGCCGATGGCGGACGGGATCGTTTGTCGCCCTTCGATCCTTGTGGAGCAGGCATCCCCGGACGCGACATCTCGACGATGAAGATCGGCGCGAAGCTGCGACCCAAACGAGTCCAGCTCGACGACTACGACTGGCGTAAACCGCAACTGTTGCTCACGACAAACACCATCACGCCGCTCGATGATCTCGTGGATCAACATTTTCCAGGTGGGTATCAAGACGGACCAACCCGGGGCGAGCCGCTGGCCAAAGTTCGACTCGAGCGTTACGCCACCGAAGCGGATTATGCGGTTGGGGAAGGCAAACTCCGCGTCCTTGGTGCAGGCTCGATCTTTCAGTTGGAGTCGAACAAGCCGCGATACGAAGGCGAATATCTCGTCACGGCCATCGACATCACCATCGAGCAATCTGGCGTCGCGACGATCCCCGGACAACCACAGAACGTGCCGTTTACTGCGAAGTTCGAATGCGTCCGGTGTGGCAAAGATGGAGCGAAGCAAGAGAGTCGTTACCGCCCGCCGCGCATTACGCCCAAGCCCCGAATCCTTGGTACTCAAACGGCTTTCGTCACCGCTGCGCCAGGAACGAAAAACGTCGAGATCCATGTTGGTGGTCCTCCGGATGGAGAAATCGGCTGCGTTAGGCTGCGTTTTCACTGGGATCGGGACTTCGAACGACATCGGACCGAGCACACTTCGTGTTGGGTTCGAGTAAGCCAAACCTTCACCGGCGCAGGTCTCGGTGCTGTCTGGCATCCACGAGTCGACTCGGAAGTCGTGGTCGAGTTCATCGATGGTGATCCCGATCGTCCGATCATCACGGGTCGTGTGTACAACGGAGCCAATCTTCCGCCTGCTCCATCCGTTGGTTCTCCAACGATCAGCACCTTCAAGACATTGTCGAGTCCTGGGGCCACGGGTTACAACGAATTCATGTTCGACGATGCGCGCGGCGCCGAGCTCGTGCGCATTCACGCAGCGCGCGATTGGAACAGCGAAGTCGTGCACAATCGAAGCGAATCGATTGGCAATGATTCGAGTTCCACCGTTCGTCACAATCGCACGGAAACAACGGGCGTGAATCGCTCGACGACGGTGGGAAACAACAATACGGAGATTGTTGGGGCCAGCGAATCCATTTCGATTGGTCAAAATCAATCGACTTCGGTTGGAGTAAATCAAGCCACGAGCGTCGGGGTGAATCAAACCACGGTTGTCGGGGCAAACCAAATTACGACGGTTGGGTCAAACCAAACGGTGAATGTTGGAGCGGCCCAAACGACGACGATTGGCGCGTCGCACACGGTAACGGTTGGTGGCAAGGAGACGATTTCGATCGGCGCTTCACAAACTGAAACGATTGGTGCGTCCCATACGATGACGGTCGGCGGCTCGGATACGATTACAGTCGGTGGCGCACAAAATGTCTCTGTGGGTGGCGCGCAAAATGTAATCGTGGGCGGCGCGCAAACGATGACCGCAGGCGGAACGCAATCGTTCACGGCTCCAAATCAGGTGCTGACTGCCAGCGGCAATGTGACGATTACTGGCGGTGGGGCCATTTCAGCAACGGCGCCATTTACGGCAATTACCGGCGAAGGAATCCTGGTCCTAACGGGCGCGACGACCTTGATGACCGGCGGAACGATCACCATTCAAGCTGGATCAATTACGGTATCCGGCGGGGCAGTGACCATCAATGGCAGTCCAGTAAAAGTCGACGGCGGCCCGAGCGTCGATGTGTCAGCAGGCGTCATCAAATTGAATTAGCCAGGTGAAACTGGTTCCTGGTCAAACGGCGAGTCCGCAAAGGGTTTGACGTCGTGATCATATATGCGACGAGTGGATCCAATTCGAATTATCCGCAGGTACCAAGCACCCAAGGTTGGATTTTTCCCCGTCGTATTCGTCTCGGTACTCGCCGGATGCAATCCATCGACGACATCTCGCGATCATGCTGATGACAAGCCGGCGGACATTACCACCGTCTCTACTTCGGCGACTCCTTCGCCCAGCATTTCTGTCGCGACTTCGGCAACGGCCGCTCCTGCCAAACCACCTCCCATCACGATTACGCTAAGCGCCGTCGGTGATTGCACATTTGGCGGCGGAATCGAAAATGGCCTCGACGTCACGCCATTCGATCAAATGATGGCCAAACACAAAGACGACCTAACCTATCCGTTCTCCGGCATTCTCGATATTTTTCGCCGCGATGACGTCACCATCGTGAACCTCGAAGGAACCCTCACCACCGCCACGGAACCCATTCCCGAAGGCAAGTTTCATTTTCGCGGCAAACCCGAATATGCCCGAATCTTGAAGGAAAGCAGCGTAGAAATCGCCAATGTCGCCAATAATCACATGGGCGATTTTGGCGTCCGCGGACAAGAAGACACCCGCAAAGCATTACTCGATGCTGGCGTTGGCGTATGTGGAAACGGAAACATCGATAGGCGCACGATTCAGGGTATTGAAATCGTAAACCTAGGTTTTACGGGCATTCATATGACCCGCAAGAAAGTGCAATCAGGCATCAAGTCCGTCAAGACAACCGAAAACCTGGTCATTGCTTCGTTTCATTGGGGCGTCGAAGGAACACACGAGGTCATCGACATTCAACGTGAATTCGGGAGACTCGCCATCGATTCAGGGGCTGATGTCGTGCTCGGCCATCACCCCCACGTCGTCCAAGCTATTGAAACGTATCAAGGAAAGCATATTGTTCATTCACTGGGCAATTTCGTTTTCGGAGCCAATACCAATCCACAAAAGCTTGAATCGATGATTTATCGCGCGACGTTCGTGCAAGAACAAGGGCGCATGCTCCCAAGCACGCATGAAGTTTTTCCTGTACGCTTATGCAAAGCTCTGCCCTGCACCGAATTCCGCCCCACGTTGCTCGAAGGCGAAGAAAAAAGCAAATTCCTCGATTGGCTCGGAAAAGAAAATGAGAAAATCGACAAACGCCCGTATCCGCTGATCAAATACTAGCTGCGGGAATCGTTGCTGCGTGCCCATCGGTCGCCTTGATCGACCCTCGCAAATAGCGCGGTACTCCGCATTTTTCTAGCGGCGGCGCTTGCAAGATATCGGCAAGGCCGAGCAACGCTGCGGTAAGCTCGTCCGCTGTGGGACGAGCCACGGGTTCTTTTTCGAGGCATTGGGCAATGAGTTGTTCCAATTCCTCGGGAATCTCCGCCCCGAGTTGCGCCCGCACGGACGGGGGCGTGGCAGTCATTTGCGCGCGCATGAGATCACCAATATTTTTCGCGGCAAACGTTGGCTCACCACGCAACATTTCGTGCAGAACGAGACCCAATGAATAGACGTCACAAGCGCCCGTGGCTTCGCTCGTCCCGAGAATCTGCTCGGGAGCCATGTATTGCGGCGTGCCCATGATTTGTCCGGCGACCGTTTTATACGCATTGCCCGGGACAGCCAATTTAGACACGCCAAAGTCCAAGATGCGCAAGCCGGGCGGCAAATTCGTGAGCATCATGTTGCCCGGTTTGATATCGCGATGCACCACCCCCGCACGATGCGCCATGGCCAACGCCTCGGCTGCTACAGCCCCAAAACGCGCTGTCTGCGCCGCATCGAATCTGCCGCGCATCAAGGCATCGGCCAACGTTTGTCCCGCTACGAGCTCCATGACGAGATACAATCGCCCCGCCGCAGTCACGTCGACATGGTACGTCCGGACAATCGCGGGATGCACGATCGACGCTGTTGCCGCCGCCTCCATCGCAAAACGCCCCACGTCGCTCGGAGACATTCCATCCCAGCGGCGCATCAATTTAATGGCCACCTCTTGCCCTGTTTCCAAATCCCGAGCGGCGTAAACGTCGCCCATTGCGCCGGATCCGAGTACCCGCTCAATCTCGAAATGCTGCTCGAATCGGCTTCCGGCCACCAAAGCCTCATCTTCGGGCGTACCTTCGAGAATGGCTTGCACCAATTCTTGCGACCGTGCGCGCACCTTCATGCGTAATTGCGCGTCGAGCGCCCGTGCCTCACGTTCACGCATCAATGCTTCTTGAACCTGACGCTCCACACGTTTTTCCAGGTCCGCATTCCAAGCTCGCAGTTCGTCCCGTTGCTGCTCGATCGTGAGACGCTGAATGAATTCCCGAACAGCTGATGCGTGCAAAATTCTCGAAAACACAAGCGAAACCAAAACGGCCGTCGTGGCTGTAGAGACAAAAGCTATTCGAATATCGGCATCCCTCTGGACATAGGGCAATAGAGCAACAAATGCCACGTTGGACCCCAAAAAGCCAAGAATAGCTCCAACAAGCGTTGGACGAAGGATCAAAGCCGATGAAAATAAGGCGATAGTGTATGAGCTATTCGTTGCAAACCAGCGGTGGGTCGTTACCGACAAACACATTCCCAGGGCGATAGAGAGCATGGCCACGATATCACCCAACAACGGAATTTTTCGATTCTTGATCGTGGAGAACAAGGCTGCTCCCCACACCGTCAGAAACATAGGTAACGTCGTCGAATGAACCCACCAAATTCCTTGGCGAAATGAATCCCCCGGCCCTTCAATTGGTTCATTGTAGAGCGCCATCATGGTGATTTGTACGAGCATGAGCGGAGGAACGATGACCAATACTCGTCGACGATTAGAATCGATTCGTTCATCTTCGAACTGAGCGCGCTGCTCCGGCACTAGCCCATGAAAAGGCACCACCGCGCGGCGGAGCATCGGGAAATCCTCGAACGTCCGACTCGTTTTGCGCTTGGGCGGATTCTGGTCCACGACGGCGCAAGTTTAGTCGTGATGGACAACTACGTCAATGAACGGCGCTAATGCCCGTCAATTCAATGTTGATTCCGCGGCCACAATTGGCCTAGACTTCGACCCGATGATTGCTGTTTCTCGACGGTCCAAGCTTCCCCCGGTATACGTACTCGGCGGATATCAAACGGATTTTGCTCGCAATATCGCGCGGGAAGGGGTGATGCTCGCGGACTTCATCGCCCGTACGACACTCGCGACATTGGAATCGGCGCGCGTGGATCCGCGCGAGGTGCATGCGGGACACGTCGGCAATTTCATCGCCGAACTCTATACTGGGCAAAGCCACTTGGGGGGATTCGTGGCCAATGCGCATCCCGATTTGGAAGGCATTGCGGTTTCCCGTCACGAAGCTGCATGTGCTTCCGGAGGCGTCGCGATCATGGCGGCAATGGCCGATATTCAGGCGGGTCGATATGATGTCGTCATCGTGTTGGGTGTCGAAGTCATGCGTCTTTTGCCCGGAATCGAATCGCAGCAGAAACTCGGGGCGGCTGCCTGGGTTCCACGAGAAACCGAGGGCGTTGCATATCCTTGGCCCGCTCTTTTCAGTCGCGTGGCGGATGAATATGCCGAGCGATACGGGCTTCGCCACGACCACCTGGGCGCGCTGGCCCGCAGCAACTATGATAATGCCAAGAAAAACCCCAATGCCCAAGCGAGAAATTGGGCTTTTCCCGAAGGTTCATTCAGCGAAGATGACGAGAAAAATCCCGTGATTGCAGGACGAACGCGTCGTTATGATGCGAGTCCCGTCACCGATGGCGCCGTCGGCGTCGTGCTTGCCTCGGCAGAATTTGCCAAAGTATGGTCCAAAACGCGTAATGTCGCATTCGACGGACTGGCGCGTATCGAAGGGTATGGTCACCGCACGGCACGCATGGCCATGGAAGAAAAACTCGTTGCTAGCCGCCAAGATACGTACGTTTGTCCGCACGTACGCGGTGCGATTCTGGATGCATTTGCCCGCGCGGACATCGTCGATCCATTCGAACTATCGGCCATCGAAGTGCACGATTGTTTTACGATTTCGCATTACCTGGGGATCGACCATTTTGGTTTGACCGACCCAGGTCACGCGTATCGAATGATCGACGACGGCACCGTGTTTCATGGCGGAAAACTGCCCGTCAATCCGGGCGGAGGACTCATGGGGATTGGACATCCCGTCGGCGCAACGGGTGTGCGCATGCTCCTCGACGCCCAAAAGCAGGTCACGGGCACGGCGGGCGAGATGCAGGTTCGGGATGCCAAACGCATTGCGACATTGAACATTGGCGGTAGCGCAACGACAGCGGTGGTTTTGGTGGTGGGACGGGATTGAAATTCACCGACTATTCGTCAGGCATCATCTCGTCTTCGTCATGCATGTCGTATTTGCGCGCAACGTCTGGATCCGTCGTGACGAGATAGGCATAATCATCGGCGGCTCCAGCCTGGGGGTCGAGGCGAACACCATCTTTCAGCATGGCCTCCAATTGAGTAGCAGCCCCTTGCAAACTGGTAATCATCTCTGGCAACGTCTTCGCGTCTGCCGTAAGCCAATTGTTTCGCCAGAGCAAAACATAACGTTTGACCCGACCATGCTCATTGGTCCAAAGCTCTTTGAATTTGTCGCGAACGTATGGATGTAGTTGTAATGAAAAATCGGCCGACAAGCTCAAAAGCTTGATCAGTTCTTGAACATCGGTCAGGTCTTTCATTCGATCGGAACTGGTCATCCCCGACGCTAATTTCAGTTCAATGAGGGTCGTGAGTTGCAGAAATCGAATTCCATCACGCTCGATCGCGACTGCCGAAGGCTCTGGAAATGCAATCGGCTTCGGCTTACCGTCGCCCGGAAAACCACCGCTCAATAGGAATTCAATGCGAACCTTGTTTTCGGTATCCCGGAGATTCTTGCTCCGCTCAAATGGTGGACGATACCCACGCCCTTCCAGCGCTTCATGAATACGTTTGATATCACTTTTGGCCACTAGGATATCGACATCTTCCGTCGTTCGCCGATAACCATGCATGAAAAGGGCCATACCACCAGCAATCGCGTAAGGAATTCCCAACTCGTCCAAACGCCGCACTATGCGCCGCAATGCATCGTGAACTGCACTCTTTTCCTCGAAATGCCGACTTGCTTCGCTCAATGCCCACTCCAGGTCAGTATCGAGACGATGCTCGTACCGCTCATCTGCAATTTCCCGTGGCGATAGGTGCTTGGGGCGCGCAAAGTCTGACGCCTCGGGCACACCTGAAGGCTGTACGTTCGTTCGCGCCATGTCCTCCACCTCCTAGCAGATTCGTAGCGTTTGTCACGCCCCGATCACAGCCCAGCCACTGCAGAACGTCTCACCGCCTCTTCCACGTCACCGCCATTTCGACCTTTTCGATGAAACTCCGCAATGCCGGCGTCATCAATTGAATCACGCCGCAATACGTGAGCGAGACCCGATTCTCATCCGGCTCGATACGCACCGTTTGCAGCACTGTCGATACCTCGACCGCTTTTACGTCCGGCGGCTTGAGCGTCAAGACCGGCCATTCATTCGGCAATGCAAATTCGACGCGCCCCGCCTTTTCATGCAAATTTTCCAAAATCACGAGCTCGTCGCCCCGCAATAACTCCACGGCCAAACCCGGTGAAGCTCCTGAAAATGCCCGCGGATGCACGCCTGCACCATTCGGGGTCCATGATTCCAACAAATCCTTGCCGTCGGCAAATGTCGATTCCCGAATGGTCTTTTCCGGAGGGGCATGGGTCACCATCGATCCCACCATGCGCTGCATACGCGGATAATTGCGATGATTTACCCAACCCAGTGACGCCGAGATTGGAGCATCAATCCATTGTTTTACAGTCGGCACAAATAGCTTGTCCGGCAAAACTGGATCCGCCGGATCCTCGATTTGCGGCAACATCGCCCCGTCGGCTCGAAATCGATCCACATCGACAAACCAGCCCAGTCCCAAATGATTTCGCGGATACGCGTATTGCCCCGTCACCGGCTTCGACATGCTCGCTGCCAACACGCGCGGCACCGGATCGAGCCGCTCCTGCGCCCACACGTCGTAACCGCCATATGCCACTCGCGGCGAAAGTGGTACGCGCGTGAACGATTCCGTCGGCGTAAAACGCACCGTCCCATCCGGACCAACCTCGATCCTTCGCGGCCCAATCACGCTCAAACGTCGCGCCATCTTGCCCACGGCGACCGAGACAAACGTCTCCTTCGCCCCCAGTGGCGCATGCGCGTGACCCATCACGACCACATCCGTTGCCACCTTTGGCGGAACCAAATCCGAATCGTCCAAGAGCTCGCTCGGGCCCGAGATGTCCATCCACGGCGCCTCGCGGAGCGGCACTTGCACATCCGCTACATCGAGGCGCGAACGCGCCGCAGCCGTGAACGTATACGTCCGTTTGACTACGCCCGCGAGGGCAAACGTCGTATCGGCTTGACGAACCAACGCTACTTTGTGCTCGAACGATCGCCCCATGAGCTCAATGAACCGTTTGGTTGATCTGTTGCTGTTCGGCCCGCAGATCCATCGCATCACCGACAGGCCCCGAAACCGGGATGAATTTGTTGAGCACCGTCGTACCCGCGTCTCCCCAGTTCCAGTTCATCGAGGGCAAACCGTTGCCGGACATGACGCTCTTGGCGGTTTCGCCGAAGTTGAATCCAAAGCCTTCTTTCGCGGCCTTTCCTGCCAACCCGATCCATCCGAACTTGCTCGTTGGTGGATCGAAAATGAGCGCATTGACAAACTCTTTGGCGACGTCTTTGCGAATCGCGTCGGTGACGTTCTCCGTCGTCGCTTTGATGCCCTCTTTCGCCAGCTTCTCGGCGGTTTCTTTTTCCAACTGCCGAAAAGCCGGCTCGAGTCCGGCCTTCGTGAACGCAACGGGGCCATCGCCAAACCCACCGGTCGCAAAGAAAATCACCAGATCAATGGCTGCTTCGACGAGGTAACGGATGATGCCTGCTTTGTAGTCATCGGGTGACGGCGTCGTTTGCACTGTTCCGTCCTGAAAAACCAGCGACAGCGGCAACATGCAAAACTCCCAGCATTCGGTGTTCACCGAGATGGGTCCGGTGATGGCAGTTGGGGCCGCTGGAGTTCCACAAATGTGGACGGCAAGACGCGGAAGCCAGCACTTTTGCTCGCCAAAAATAATGTGGACCGGAGTGAACAGATCGAGCGGATCGGGGCTCACCCCGATGTGCGGCCACAAGAATTTGGGATTGTGTTGATCGACGACCGAAGGACGACCGCCGTTCATGAGCACCGTGGGCTGTTTGTTGCCACCGAGGATGAAAGGATGCACCGCCGTGATGCTCACGAAGAATGTCGACACCATGAGCGGCGGGAAGTGAATGCCGATATGGCCATCGACACCGACGATGTAGAGACCTGCTTGATCGTGGAAGTTGTTGGCCATGGGTTTTACCTCGCTGCTGCAGTCTGAGGGCGTGGTGGAGTGGGCAGTTCAGGGAAATGTTCGCTCGGGTCGACGAAGACTTCACGTCGCTCGTGTTGCACAAGGCCAAACTTGAACGGACAACGATAAACGATACGCACTTGTGCGGCTTCGGCATCGATCTCGAGCGCATCGAGGCGCGGACGCATGCGAAATAGCGCGCGTCCCAGGATCGCTCGCACCTGGACAGGTGGTTCTGGAACGACAAACGCGAGGGGCTCGCCTTTGGGACGCATGCCCGTGAGCACGATGTTCGTTCCGGGTTCGATCGAGTTGAAGATGAGCCACGGAGCTGCACGACAAGTCAATTTTCCCAGGCGATTCAGGTTCACTTTTTCGCCTTCGTCGAGGACCATCGGGCGCATGCCCCCGTTCATCGCGTACGGTGCGAAGCATGCAGGATGGGGTTTGTCATCCCAATTCTTGATCGGAAAATCCGGGTGCTCGAGTTGCGGGAGCGGTTTTTCCAAGGCGTCGTTTCGTTCCAGGTAAAACCCGACTCCGTCCGCATTGTGTGGGTATGCAGTCGTGTATTCCGGCACGAGGCACATGCGTCCGTCTCGTTCGACAAACGACGTTTTGCGTACCAACGTTCCGCCATACGCTGCTTCCCAAGCCATCGGTACGCGCTCGAAGGGGAGTGGCGATGTTGGTGAGAGAGCGCCGAACATGCCTTCGCGCCACACGCGAGGACCGTAGGCCCGCACGCGTCGAACTTCTGAACCAATGGAGAACGTCGCCTCGCCCTTCGCGGCTTTTTCCCCGGGTGGGTAGACAAAACCCGTCGCGGTGACGGAGACACCTTCGCGCACGAAAATATCGTCACCGGGTTCGACGCGTGCCGAGCCACGTTCGAGCGGACGCTGTTCGTACGCGACGCGCAAAATCGATCCGGCTCGGGTTTTTCCTTCTGCAACGGGAGCAATCACATACGTGATGCACACGAGCACGAGCGCGGTAAAATCATCACCGCCCTCGGCACATGGCACGAGCGCGCTCGGCAAAGGGGTGTTGTTCACGAAGCGCATCGTTGAAAGCTCGGCATGAAGAAACGCGCGGACGTGGATGATCCTAACCGGGTTTGTGGAAAACCCGACTTGCTTTTCTTCAACCCCCGGATCGCGATAGACTGGACCTCGTGACGTCGTCTGCGCAGCAACCGGCCACCGAAGCCGCCATTTGGCTCGCGTTTGCGCCGGGTTATGGCCACTTTACGGCCGTTGCAATTGGGGCGCGACACTTGTTGACGGTGGCGAGTCTTTCGGAGAGTGCGCCGTTCATCAAGCTGATGCGCGCCGGCGAGCAAGTGCGCACCGCGGAAATCGAACGAGTTTGTGCGCCTGAAGAAGGCGATCTCGCGGTGCTTCGGGTCGAGGACGAATTGACCCACGCCCTGAGTCTCGTTCCCGTCGAAGAGTGTGACGACATCCAGCCAAATCAAGAGGTAGAGCTCATCGGCTATCGCCACGCGCTCGACAACGCGCAGGAGAAACGCGCGATCGTTTTGCATGCGACGGAGGCGAAACTTCTTCCCGACGATGAAGGTTTGGCGCCGCAGCTGAGCCAACCTTTGGCCACCAACGAAGCTGGGTCGCCGATTTTGGATTCGAAGGGCCGTATCGTCGGGATTGCATTTCCCGGGGAAGACTTGGAGACTTGCCTCGTATTTCCGGTAAAACGGTTTCACGAGCTCAACCGCAAATGGAAAATCCCCACGCGAGCGCTTCCGCCTCGTGAAGTCAAATCCCCAACGACGGCGCAATCACTCGCGCTCATGCATCTGGTGGTCGCGCAAAACGACGAGCATAGCGAGGGGAATCCGGCGGAACGAATCGAACACTATCGCAGCGCCATACGCCTCGATTCGCAATGTGGTGCGGCACATTTGGGTGTCGCGCGAGAAAAAAGCAATCTTGGAGAACTCGACGACGAGGTTTTTCATAGCTTGGGTCGAGCTTGTGAATTGTTATTGGCATCGGAATGGTCGCCCCAATGCCGCGACCGAAGTTTGACGAATCTTTTGTGCTCGTCGAAGCATTTGCACGGAATCGTTACGGCAGTACGTGCGGACTTGAAACGAAATCTGCCTTTGGCGGGATGGGCGGCGCTCGGTCGAGCCATTGATGACTTGGTTCAGCATCATTATGGTCCGCAAGGCTTGCATTTTTCGGACGATAACGGGGAAAACGACGAAGCAATGCCGCGTCTGCCCGAGAAAGCCGCGGGTCGCGTACTTCTTTGGACCGGGCAACCGCGCAGTGTCATTGCCATTCCTTCGAAAGATCAGCCAGATATCTTGCGAGCTGCAGCATTCTTGTTGGTCGATCACGCCGAGCAAGCTCTATTTTGGCTGGACGATCCCACCGATGGCGATGCTGTCGAAGGCAATCGTTTGGAAATGACCCAGCAGCTCGTTGCGGCATTACGTTGGATCGCGCGGTGTCGAGAACGGATGTACGACGAACCGCTCGAACGCGAAGTTACCGAAAAATATGCTTCGGTCGTAGGCAAATTGATGCCTGGGGGCGATGTATTGTCGTGGCATGCCAATGCCCTCGCCAAAGTTGCGCGGGGCGATATCGACGGGGCTGTCGAAGACCTCGACCGGGCCATTCGAGGTTTGTCGCCGATTGCTCTTCCTGGACGTTGGTCTCGTGAATTTCCCGGGCTTTTGCCCACTCCAGCGCAACTCGCCGCCACCTTCGCCGAATTGGTTCTTGCCCAGGACAAACCTGAACTCGCCCGCCGAGCATTGGAAAAACTTCCCATGCCCGCGACGGATGACGCGCATACGGAACGATTCGCAAAGATCGAAGAAAAGCTTCGCGAAAGTTGTGGCATCGAACCCGATGTCGAGATTTCCGCAGATCGAGCGCTTGTTCGGGCAAACCGTGAACATCCACTTGCCGTTCGTCTCGCTCGCACATTGGCCTATTTTGCGATTGCACCACTTCCGTGCACGCGCCTTGGCGATTTGGCCACTGCCCTGCCTTATCTGATTCGCCTCGGATTTTTGCATGAAATGGCCAATAGGCCCTGGTACGAGCCTGGGTTTCGCACGCGAGTGCAGGAACTCGCCACGGCCGAGCAACGAAATACAGCGCTGCATGATGCTTTGGAAATCATCTTGGCGCATTATGCCGAAACGACGTCCGCCGAACGTTCGGAGCTCCTTCCGCACATTCGCGAAGTCACGCGTTTGGCAACGGAACATGAAGTCGATTTATTGACGGTGACGGATCTTTTGGCCCGCGCTGGGAATCAAAAAGCCCGAGAACTCGCGTATAATGATGCTCGTGACTTGCTCGAGCGAGCTGCAGCAACTGCGCTTCGAGCTGACGCGACGCCGCACTTGCGCGCCGAGATCGACATGGATCTCGGCTGGGTTGAATATGCGACCGGGTCATCGGAGCTCGCGCGCGACTATTTGGAACGAGCTTTGAGGTTTTACACGGAAGTTGCGGGCTCCGCAGATCGCACGCCGTATCGCCGGATCGCGCGGATTCACTTTACTTTGGCGAAAGTTGCGTTTCAAACGAACGATTCGGAAGCTGCGCGTTCGCATGCGGTCAAGGCACTCGAACATGCCGAACGTGGATTCGATTCGGGTTCACGCAAAGCCACGCAAATGTTCACCAGTCTGACGCATCTTTTTTTGCAACTGGGTGATGCTCCACGCGTAATCAAGGCGCACTCGCGCTTGCCGAGTCGCGAGTCGAGCTTGACGTTCGACGCCTGAAACGCTTTTCGTTGGACAGCATTTGACATTTCCTCGTATTCGCGCCATTCCCTGGCGCATGGCGAAGGTCCCCCTAGATCAAGCAAAAGTCGACGCGTGCCGCAAGGCAGCGGGTTTGATTGCCGATGATGTCCAGCGGTTCATCGATCGCCACACGACGGTCGGTGTCGAACGTACGGTCGCGCGTGCATATGGCGTGATGGGTGCGGATCCACAAGGCACGCCGCTCGCGAACGCGCTGGTCGACCGAATACATCAAGCGGGTTTGACTGGGCGAGGTGTGGCGTATTTTCTCGGGCGGGCAGTGGTCGAAGGTGCATCTTCTGTGCAAGAAGCTGCCGAGCAAATCGCCTATGGGGGAGCGCCGCTCGTTGCTGATGCCCACGTTTCTGCGGCTGAATGCGAAACGGCGCTCGAACAAGAGACGCGCCGGGCACTCGAACGAATCGACGGTGCGCGAACGGAACGAGAAACGCGCAAAGCGAAGTTTCCCGCCGCGGAGATCCCGCTCAAATACGTAATCGTGGCGACGGGCAATATTTACGACGATGCCGTACAAGCCAAGGCCGCGCGGTTTGCTGGGGCGGATATCGTGGCGGTCATTCGGGCAACGGCGCAATCTCTTTTGGATTATGTGCCCGAAGGTCCCACGACGGAAGGATATGGCGGGACATACGCCACCCAGGAAAACTTTCGCATCATTCGGCGCGCTGCGGATGAAGCCAGTGAAGAAACTGGGAAATACCTAGCCCAGACAAACTATTCTTCCGGCTTGTGCATGAGCGAGATTGCGTGGATGGCTGCGGTCGAGCGGCTTGATATGTTGCTCAACGACGCCATGTACGGCATTCTGTTCCGCGACATCAACATGGAGCGGACGTTCATCGATCAATACTTTTCGAGGCGCATCATTGCGCGAAGTGGAATCGTCATCAATACCGGCGAAGACAACTACCTGACGACAGCCGATGCGGTGGAAAAAGCGCACACGGTGCTGGCTTCGCAATTCATCAACGAGGCATTTGCATTGCGAGCGGGGCTCGTGGAAGAACAAATGGGTCTCGGCCACGCGTACGAAATCGACCCTTGGAAAGAAGATTCATTTTTATTCGAGGTCGCGCAGGCGCAGCTCATTCGTCAAATCTTCGATCGGCATCCGATCAAGTGGATGCCACCGACGAAATTCAAAACCGGAGATATTTTTCATAGTCACGTGCACGACGCGATGTTCAATCTTACGGGGATTCTAACGAATCAATCCATCGAGCTACTGGGAATGTTCAGCGAAGCGATTCACACGCCGTTGCTCATGGACCGTTACTTGTCGCTCAAGAGTGCCCGCTATATTTTTAATACGGCCCGGCATTTGGGGGACGAAATTCAATGGAAACCTGGCGGAATCGTAGAAAAACGCGCGACAGAAGTGCTCGACAATGCGACCGAATTGCTCGAACGCGTGCAGCGAGATTCGATTTGGGATGCAATTGGTGCTGGCGCGTTTGGCGATGTCAAACGCCGACGTAATGGGGGCAAGGGTCATGCTGGCGTGGTCGCACGCGATCCGGAATATTTGAATCCAATCCTTCAATTGCTCGAAGGAGGGAAATGACATGGCGAAATGGCTACGTGCATATGGTGATCGCGAAGGCGACGGAATGGTTCAGATGACCTTCACGCTCGCGGTTCTTCCGGGTGATCGGGCGAAAGAAGCGGCGCGACGATTTGCGGAATCTCACGGACTGCGCGAACCGCTCATTACGGTGATGGAGCAATGCTCGCAACAGCACACCTATTTCGTGGTGTATGGGCATTCGGATCATCGAGTGGATTTGGATGCAATCGACGTGAAGGAGTTGCCGCAAAAAGAGGTCTCGCGGGAGGACATCGAGAAAATCGGCAAGAACCTTGGACGCAAAATCGTGGTCGTGGGTGCATGTACAGGTTCCGATGCCCACACCGTCGGCATTGACGCGATTTTGAATTACAAGGGTTTCGCCGGCGAAAAGGGGCTCGAAAGTTATAAGTGCTTCGACGCCCACAACCTAGGTGCTCAGGTTGAAAATGTCGATTTGCTGGAACGAGCGAAAGCGATTGGTGCGGACGCGATATTGGTTTCCCAAGTGATCACGCAGCGGAATTGCCATAAAGAAAATGCAGCCGCACTCGTGGAGCTTTTGGACAAGCAAGGTCTGCGTCGGAACGTATTGCTCCTCCTTGGGGGACCACGAATTGATCACAAACTGGCCCTCGAATTGGGTTATGATGCAGGATTTGGCCCGGGCACCAAGCCGTCCGCAGTTGCGGCATTCATTGCGACCCATGTGCAAGAACGCGCTCGGGGTGAACGCCCGCAGCATTGACCCACCGGTCCCGACACTTTCCGCCTCCATCTGCACGATTTTGTAGCGTTTTGCATTGACTTCGAGCCTCCCGGAATATGGTACGCTTGGACGTAGGAGGCTTGTCCATGTCTCATCCCAATCGCCGACGATTCTTGGCCGGAATTGGTGCATCGTTGATTGCTGCACCGATCCTCGGCACCTTGTCTCGAAAAACCCACGCAGCAACCGCCGCCCGCCGTTTGGTCGTCATGTTCTCGCCCAATGGCACCATTCATAAGCATTGGCGTCCGTCGGGCACCGGAAAGAGCTTTTCGTTTCCTGCAGGAAGCATACTCGAACCGCTCGCTCCGCATCAAAATCGGGTCATCGTTTGTGATGGGCTCGATTTCATAGGCGCAGAAAATCACGAAGCAGGAATGGCTGCAATGCTTACGGGCGGCGGGGGCGCTGGCACCGCAACCAATGGCATGAGCCTCGATCAATACGTGGCCAAACAAATTGGTCAAGCGGAACGATTCTCGTCACTCGAATTCGGTGTGCAAACGAGCGCGTGGGGCGGCAATACGCAAACCCGCATGTCGTATTCTGGTCCAGGTCTCTTCGTTCCGCCCGACGACAGCCCAAAGAGCGTGTTTACTCGAATGTTCGGTGACGCAGTTGGTGGTCCCGGGCAAATCGATGCCGCATTGGCCCGAAAAAAGAGCATTCTCGATTTGGTGAGCGGTGAAATCAATAGCCTGCGCACCCAGGTCGGGACAGAGGAACGAGTGAAACTCGACGAACACCTCGAAGCACTCAGAAAAGTCGAAAATGGATTGCAAGGTCCTTCGTGCACGGCGCCGGCTGCCCCACCGTCCGTGGGCACCTATGATAACGACGCATTCCCCACGATCGGTCAGCTACAAATGGATTTGCTCGTCATGTCCCTGGCTTGCGGAATGACCCGAGTGGCCTCGTTGCAATGGAACCACACGGTGGGTCCGGTGGTCATGACGTGGGCGGGGGTTTCGGAGGGACACCACGGTTTGTCGCATAGCGATGACGGAAATGCCTCAGCCGTCGCTGCGTTTGTCGCTACTGAACGATGGTATGCCTCGCAATTCGCCTACTTGATCGACAAATTGTCCACGACGCCGGATCCGGACGGGGGCAATTTGATCGATACGACGGTCCTTTTGTGGTGCAAGGAATTGGGGGATGGGCGCATGCATGATTGTAAGTCCGTTCCGTTCGTGCTCGCGGGCGGCGGCGGTCTGACCACAGGACAATACCTCAATTTCGGTGGCAAGTCGCATACCCAGCTGCTCGTGAGCGTTTGTCAGGCCCTTGGTTTGTCCAACACCACGTTCCGCGATCCGTCCAAAGGTTCAGGGACGCTTCTCGGGACCTTCGCGTGAAACCTGGCAGAAACCAGGAAAGGACAAAAACGATGCTCAGCAAATTCCGATATGACAAACCGCTTCTTTTCGGCGTTGCGCTGGCCATGTCGGACATTGCGGCGTGCTCGGCAGGCA
>DAOMZH010000096.1:0-9291 GCA_035437985.1 Polyangium sp. (in: bacteria)
GAATAGCTCGGTGATGGCTTGCTTGCCATCATCGGTGAGGTTTTGCGTCCCAATGCCCGCAAACGATTCGCTGGAAATGATCGGCGCGGTAATCATCTCCCAGGCCGTTCCGCTCCAACGGAACCACGTGCGCTTGTTCTGGTCGTAGACGAAGAGCGGCTTCTTCCAAAGACGCGCGAGCTCAGCGCCCCAGCCCGTACCACCACGCACGGTGCCATCGTCTTGGATTTGACCAATGACGAAGATCTCGCGCGCAGCATTGATTTGATACCAAATCGTTTGGAGCACGTTGCGCACGAGCGGGATCTCGCTGAGCACACGCCCGAGACGCTTGGAGACGTACACGAGGCTGAAGTCGCCACGGCGCAATTCAGCTTCGCTGAGCAGCACGACGCCGCGTTGACGCTCGCGAAGCGTATGGCCCTCGAACGAATAGTTGTACTCGGCCAAACCCCAACGTTCCGCGCATGAACCAAAGGCTGCTTCAGCGCCTCTCGCCCCACCGGAATGGAGGCGGAAACGCTTGGCATCTCGACGACGCTCCGACGGCGGAAGAACGTCTTGGTCGATGATTCGCATCGTGTGCGAATCGAGACGCAAGGTGATCTCCGCAAGATCTTTGCTGTCGTGATCCTTGAGCAAACGCAAACGCACGACGTCTTTTTCGGACTCGAGGTAGACGACGACGCCGAGTTTGTCGAAGAACCGATCGATCGGAGTCGGTACGGTTCCCGGCTCGACGCGAGCAGCTTTCGTGGTCGTGGAGAGCCACAACTCCGCCGAGTGATCCCGCGCCAACGTGGCCAACGTGTCGATCATCGCTTCGCTCGCATGGGCGAAATCAAAGCCATCGATCACGATCACATCAGGCGAGAAGTGCGCAACGTCGCGGGCAAACGCGACGGTGTCGGTGAGCTTCTTGAGCGACGTGGAGGTGCCTTCGGTGGTTAGGGCCTGACCGAGAAGCGAGAAGATGAGGCGATGACGTTCGACATCGAGACGTACCGATTCCGGCTCGGCAAGCTTGGTGTATTGCGCGAGGTCGTGGAAGAGTTCGTCATAGTACGCACGCACGTGATCGACGGCGTGTTCGGTGGAGATGTGCAGGACGCGGCGATCGCGAAGGAGATCGTCGAGGGCGATCTGCACGAGCAGCGCGGTTTTACCAACACCTGCTCGAGACAGAACGACACCCACGTTGCCGCGGCCCAGGCCACCATGAATCGACTTTTCGAAGACCCGCATCGGGCTCCGCTCATTAACTTCTTTGCGGTACATCGGGTCCTCCCTCACTTCGCTTTCTTGGCGAGCTCTTCTTTGTGTTTCTTGATGAGTTCTTCCGAGATGGCACCGGGGACCGGTGCGTACCGGGAGAACTCCATCGTAAACTCGGCTTTGCCCTGAGTGGCAGAGCGAAGAACCGTCGAGAAGCCAAACATTTCGGCCAAAGGTACTTCTGCCTCCACTCGGCAGAACCCGTCGGATTCCGTCGTGCCGATGATGATGCCGCGACGCTGCATCAATACGCCCACGACGCCACCCTGGAACTCTGCCGGCCCTTCGACGGCCACCTTCATGAGCGGTTCGAGGATCTGTGGATGGCTCTTCGGATACGCTTCGCGCCACGCGCCACGCGCCGCCTCTTGGAAGGCGATGTCCGAGGAGTCGACTGCGTGCGCTGCACCGTCGTTGATGACCACGCGAACGCCCGTAACGGCGGCGTGAATGACCATGCCCTTGGCGAGCATGGAGGTAAAACCCTTCTCGCAAGCCGAGATGAACTCGCGCGGAATTGATCCGCCCGTGATCTGATCGACGAACTCGAACGGTTGTTCGCAAGGCTCGATATAGCCCAAAACCTTACCGTATTGACCCGAACCACCCGTCTGCTTCTTGTGCGTGTAGTTGAAGTCCATGCGCCGCGTGATGGTTTCACGGTACGCAACCCGCGGCGGGCTCGTGACGACTTCCGCCGAGTACTCGCGCTTCATTCGCTCGATGTACACGTCGAGGTGGAGTTCGCCCATGCCGTGGACGATCGTCTCGCCGGTCTCCAGGTCGCTGCTGACGCGGAAGGTCGGATCTTCCTTGGTAAAACGCTTCAGCGCTTTGGACATGTTGACTTGCGCCTTGTTGTCCTTCGGCGTGACGGTCAACGCAATGACCGGTTCAGGCACGTGCATGCTGGTCATGGCAACGCTGGTGGTGCCATCGGTGAACGTGTCGCCCGAGTTGCAATCGACGCCGAACATGGCGCAGATATCGCCAGCCGATGCGCTGTCGATGTCTTCCATTTCATCCGAGTGCATGCGCACGAGACGGCCGACCTTGTGGCGTTTGCCCGTGCGGGTGTTCGTGATCTCGCGACCCTTGGCGACGGTGCCTTGGTAGATCCGCAGGTACGAGAGTTGTCCGAAACGGCCGTCTTCGAGTTTGAAGGCGAGCATGACGAGCGGTTTGTCGCCGTCGCTCTCGAGCGTGACTTTCGCTTCGTCCTTATCCAGGTCGACTGCGTGGTTCGTCACGTCCGTCGGACAAGGCAAGAACTTCGTCACGCCATCGAGGAGCAGCTGCACAGCTTTGTTCTTGTAGGCGGAGCCCATCATGACGGGCACGATCTGCAAGTTGATCGTTGCTGACCGCACGGCCTTGACGATCAATGCCTCGTTGACCTTTTCCTCGAGCATGGCTTCGGTGAGTTCGTCCGAGAACATGCTGAGGGCATCGAGCATTTCTTCGCGGGCTTTGTTCGCGTCGGCTTGCATGTCGGCGGGGATGTCGGATTCGAGGATCTTCTCGCCGTTTGCCCCTTCAAACCGAAAGGCCTTCATCTTGATGAGGTCGACGACGCCTTCGAATTTGTCTTCGAGCCCGATGGGAAGCTGCAAAAGGACGGGATTGAGGTTGAGTTTTTCCCGGAGCTGATCCCGAGCCCGGAGTGGGTTGGCGCCTGCGCGATCGCATTTGTTGACGAAGGCGATGCGGGGAACGCCGTAACGACGCATTTGACGATCGACGGTGAGCGACTGCGATTGCACACCAGCAACAGCGCAAAGCACGAGGATCGCACCATCGAGAACGCGCAGTGAACGCTCGACTTCGATGGTGAAGTCGACGTGTCCGGGCGTGTCGATGATGTTGATGTGGTACTGGCCCCACGTGCAGTGCGTCGCGGCTGACTGGATGGTAATCCCGCGCTCGCGCTCGAGGTCCATCGAGTCCATCTTCGCGCCGACGCCGTCTTTACCTTTTACGTCGTGGATGGCGTGGATTCGCTTCGTATAGAACAGCACGCGCTCGGTCAACGTGGTCTTGCCCGAGTCGATGTGCGCGCTGATTCCAATGTTTCTGAGCTTGGACAGATCGCTGATCACGAGATGGAACTCCTGCCGCTTTGAAATCGCCTACTGAGCGATCGCGGCGTTCTACAAAACGCCGCGCCCTATAGTCTCTGCCTGCGGCACGTGCCACTAGAAAAGTGAAATCAGGGTCGGTTCGTGCAGAGCTGCAATGGATTACGGGGGACTTCGTGCAATCCTGCAATGCTGCAAGCCACTCGCGCGAGTTGCGTGGACGCGTAGCGAATCAACGTTGCTGAATGCGGTTGAGACCAACCGTGTCGTCCCACTCGTCGCCGTAACCTTCGAAGTGAATGCGGTAGCGTTCTTGGCCCACGATGCCGACGATCACCGCCGGATACATCGTCCCGTGCCACTCGACACGCACGCGGTCGCCGATCTTGTAGACGTTGGTTTGGGCAGCTTGGAGCGCTTTTGCGCGCACTTTCGGCGGAGGCTCGGGATGCGGCGCAGTGCCCTCGTTGAAGCCCTTGATGCGATCACGCGGAACTGTTTCATCCCAGATCGGATCGTAGCCCTCGTAGTGCACCTTGATCTTCGTCGGCCCGTTTGTCTCGAGAATCACCGCGGGATAGACGTTTTTTTCCCACTCGACGAGGACCTTGTCACCAACTTCGTAGCGGCGTTTGCAGCCCGAAGTCGACAAGGTCGTCGAGAGGGTCACGACTGAAAAGAAGAACGCTGACCACGCAGGACGCATGCAAAAACTAGGTTGGTAGATAGTTCGGAGTCTCGATGGTCGCAAGGAAACGGCGATGTTCCGCGCCCTCACGTCCACCATCACGCGCCGAATGACGACGCGCAACACTTGGTACATCGTTGGTCCTCAAACAATCGAGCCGACTCACCCGACACGTTGACGTTCGCAACATGGGGACGACGAAGATGTGCTTTCTTGGAAGAAAATCACAATCGGGCCGCGGAACTCGGTACGTTGGACGGAGGGGTGTACCTACGCATGACCAATTGGGCCCATGTAGGAAAACACAAGGTACGGATCGAGGGCGATATCTTCGTATCGATCAATGACGGCCCGGTATCACTTGGGGAAATGAAAGCGATAACGGAACAACTGCGGAAAGCGGTCGACGAACGTGGGGTCCGGTTCTTGATGATGAACCTGATGCGCGCCGAGGCGCCGTCCCCCGAGGCGCGCCGATGGATGTCGCAAAATCCATATCAGGGTGTGCAGGCCGTAGCTGGTTATGGGGCCAGTCGGGCATTGAGGTTTTTGTCGGATTTGATGCGCCGGGCAATGGATTTGCTCAATCCGACCAACCGCCGGACGCCATTTCGGCTTTTCGATACGGAGGCCGACGTGCTGGCCTATTTCGACTCATTGCGGAAGACGTCCTCTTGACAGGCTGAGACGCTTGCTTCCTACTACGCGTTCCAAACTCGCGAATTGCGGGCTGAAAAATGCAAAATCTCGCTCCCGGCGCGATCGTCGATCGCAAATACAAAATCGAAAAACTGCTCGGTGAAGGGGGCATGGGTGTCGTGTGGTTGTGCCGCGACGTCGTCACGGATGTTCCCGTGGTGCTCAAAGCCATCCGGTCGGAATACACGCACATCAAAGATTATCGGGATCGAATTTTGGCCGAAGGACGCGCGCTTGCACGTATCGACCATCCCAATGTCGTCCGTCTCAATGCGGTCGTGGCCGAAGAAAATGATATTTGTCTGGTGATGCAATTCATCGAGGGGGAATCGCTGGAAGAACGCGTTGACCGCAACAACCAAAACAAAACCCCATTTTCGATCATCGAGGTGCTGAATATTTTTCGGCAAATCGTGGGCGGGGTGGCGGCAGCCCATGCGGAAGGCATCATTCATCGCGATTTGAAACCCGCCAATGTGTTGATACGAGCCAAAGACGGGGCGATCAAAGTCACGGATTTCGGAATTGCCAAAGAAGAATCGGAAGCGCAGGCCGGACAAGGAAAAACCGTCGGCGTGATTGGATCCGTCCGGTACATGGCGCCCGAGCAATGCAAGGGCCAAAAGGACCTCGACAAACGGGTCGACATTTATGCTCTTGGAATCGTTCTTTTCGAGTTGCTTGCGGGAACACGACCATTCGAGGGCGGTAGCAATTTCGAATTGATGAGCAAACACGTGCATGAGCCCATGCCGTCACTCCGGGCAAGCCGACCGGATGTTCCCGAGTGGCTCGAAAACATCGTCCAGAAATGCACCCAAAAGGTGCGTGAATTGCGGTTTTCCTCGTGCGAAGAATTGCTGTCGCAAATTCCCACCGATTTGCAATCGCGTCCAAGCACGACGGTGCCTGGTGGCGCGCCCGTGATGACCCCCGTACCACCCACCACCGTGCCGGGAATGCCCGTCATTGCTGAACCACCACGAATCCCCATGACGAGCGCAATGGCCATGACGGGTGGTACGGCTCCAGCGTCCGCATTGACGACGCCCAATATCGAACCCACGGAAGCTCCCTCACGCGGGCCGATGATTGCCCTGACGGTCATCGTCTCGATAGCCATTGGTCTCGGCATTTCGTATGGGCTCGGATGGTTTGGCAAGGGCGAACAACACGCCCAAGAGACTGCTTCGAAAGATGCGCCTCCGGCGAATCCCCCTGCAGCGCCAACACCGGCATCCCCGGCCAAAGCGAAAAACCCCCTCGACGCCTTGCAGGGGCCTTGGAAGAGCAGTTCTGGACGTGAATACGAGGCGGTTTTGGTGGGTGACATCCTCGAAATGCGTATTCACGAGGAAAAGCCGTTTGTGATTCAAGGGTACGAAAAAAACGAAGCGCGTTTTCTTTTGCGTGTAGCGCCGGGAAAAACGGATACCTTCTTGGTCGAGGATCGTTTGCGTCCGAATGCACCAGCGGGGACGGAATACGACGTAGCCCGCGCGCGCCTCACGTGTCTGGTCCCATTTACCGAAATCAACGGAAAACCCTTGGAAGCCCGCCTCGAAAATGACAAACTCCACGTTTCGATGGTGGTCATCAAACCCGATAAGTCTCATTACACGCTCGACGGCAAATATGTGACGGGGTGCCGCAACTTGCTGACGGCCGAAGTATCGCCGATTGAAAGTGTGCTCGGCAAACCTTGAGTTCTTGACCTAGAGAAAGGACGGTGGCCCATGGCTCTGCTCATTGTCGATACGCAACAAACCGACGAATTTCAGCGTATTTTTAATATGTTCGACACGAGTGGTAATGGTCAACTGACGAAACGGGAAATCAAAGACGCCCTGGAAGTGCTCGGGGCGCAGATTGCGCCGGACGATGCGCAAGCATTGCTCGGTCGGGTCGAAGCCGAAGGAAGTGTGGGTCCTGCCGCGTTCGTCGAATGGATGTCGGGGCGCAAAGATTTCGATATTGGGCAAGACCTGCGTTGGATATTCGATTTGATCGACGTCGATGGCAGCGGAACGATTTCGCGCGACGAGTTTGCGGAGTTGGCGCGGTGTTTGTCCAAGGGGAAAACGCCGGAAGAAGTCGACGCGGCCGTCAAGAAAATCGACCGAGATGGCAATGGAGTCGTGAGTTTCGCGGAGTTTGCCAATTCACCTACGTGGTGGTCCGATTTCGGAATCACGCTGGCGTCGCTTCGGGCCTTCAAAAAGATTTTGGCGCAATATGCAAAAGTCGCCAAGATCGAGGGAATTGGGCTCGTCGAAGTCGATTCGGAGCTCGGGGCAGGCACGCGCGGCGCATCCATGGGCATCGCCGCCATGAAAACGGCAGCTTTGCGAAAACAATCGGCGCGGCTCATGGCGGAAAATGGCATTCTGAGCCTGGACCCATTACGCGTACAAACCGAAAACAACGCTTTGTTCAAAAAACAAGCGTTTCGTTATGCAAAATATATCGACAAACTCGAGCAAGTTTTGGGACGCACGGCCGATAGCGTAGCCGAAACACTGGAGCGCGGAGCATTTCCGGTGGTGCTCGCCGGAGACCATTCGACGGCCGCGGGAACGATTGCGGGAATCAAGAAAGCGTTTCCCGACCGGCGGTTGGGTGTGGTTTGGATTGACGCACACGCCGACATTCACAGTCCGTACACGACGCCGTCGGGCAACATGCATGGGATGCCCGTGGCCGTTGCTTCGAGTACCGACAATTTGGCGAAACGAGTCAATGAACCGAGCGAGGAAACGATTGCGCATTGGGAACGGTGCAAAGCGCTTGGCGCACCAGGGCCAAACATTCGACTCGACGATTTGGTGTATGTGTCAGTGCGGGATACGGAAAGCCCAGAGGATCACCTCATCGAGAGCTTGGGAATTCCGAATTTCAAAACGGCCGACGTGCGGACCTACGGGCCACTCGCGATTGCGGAGAAATGCTTGGCCAAACTGCAAGGAGTGGACTTGATTTATGTGACGTTCGATGTGGACAGCATGGATTCGGCCATTTCAATGGGCACAGGGACGCCGGTGCCGAATGGATTGACGGTGGCCGAAGCGCGGATGCTCAATGAGGCGTTATGCAAAGATCCGCGAGTATGTTGTTGGGAGATGTGCGAAATCAATCCAGTGCTCGACACGTTGAACACGATGGCCGAAACGTCGCTGGGGATCTTCGAAGCGGTGGTGGATGTGATTTCAGCGCGCTTGGCGAAAAAGGCGTAGGCTCACGCGCGGAGCTTACGAGCGAGTTCGGGCGGAAGTGCGGCGAGAATCTGCTCCAGCGTCAAACCCGCGAGCCTTTGCTCCGGCGTCAAGCAGGCCGCCAGTTGCTCCGGCGTCAAACGGGCCGCCAGTTGCTCCGGCGTCGCACCTTTGAAGCGTTTCTCGAGCGGCATCTCCTGGATGTACTGATCAATGGCTTCCTGAAGACGCTCTTCGGCAATGTCGATGTGGCGAACGTTCATAGTCTCTGGGTTCCTCCAAAACTGAACGACTTGCTTCCGTAACAAACGGTACATCGCCCAGTCTTCTTCGTCCACCGGTTTTTCAACCCCGGGGTGCTTCAAAAACTTCTTGCAAAAAATGTAAAGTAGGTTCTCTGACTGCCCAGCCTTGTATGCCTCGCGCAACTCGATGCCGTGCAGCGACAAACCCGCCAGTGTTCCCTGCCAAAGTCCATTGTTTGTCGGAGCAAACGTCCCACCAAGCCGCTCGATTTGTTTGACGAAGCTCGGCGGGATCCGATCGGCGACGACCATGAGCCGCACATCATCAGGCTCGAACACCTTGTTCATCGCCATGTACTGACAGGCGTAGCCAAGCAGTGTGAGCGCATCGATCGCCTCGAGGTCATCGGTGGGGCCCTTGAATTCAATGAGCGTGTGCTTGCGCAGATAGTCGAAGATGCTGTGAAGCTTGCGTACAGTTGTCGTGGGCGTACCTTCCAAACGTATGATCACGATGTCCACCCGCTGCGGCAAACGATTCAGCAAAAGCTCCGGAATCACCTTCCAGCCCGCCGGGACCAACTGCTCGAACACCGTGACCAACATCGGGTGCCAAGCGGTCCGCCGCTCGTCAACCTGACTTTTCGCGTCTTCTTGTTTTTCTTGGGCATCCGTGGACATACACTCCACGTACAGGACCAACCGAAGCGAGGCAAGAAAAAGTTTGTCGAAAAATGCGGTGTCCAGACAAGCTCGTTTGTCCAAGAAAATTTCTTGTCTGCTCGGACGAACTCAGTGCGTCCGCGTGTACGCTTCGGACTTGATCCGGACGAGGTCGATGAGGTCACCCATGCCAAACTGCATGTCGTAAATATGCAGCCCAAGAGCGCTTCTGGTGAGCACCGTGTCGAAGTCAATCGGGTTTTGCCGCACGTCCCCTGCTGTTTGGCGCGGTCGAACCTCGAGCACTCGCACGTTGTCCCGCGTCACGCATTGCGCCTCGAACAAGTCTCTATACAAGACGAACGGCGCTTTTTCCGCAATGCCGTCCGGAAGGTTCCCTCCCCGCCGAATTCGTGTGGGAAAATATGTGC
>DAOMZH010000096.1:9391-18980 GCA_035437985.1 Polyangium sp. (in: bacteria)
GCAATGCCGTCCGGAAGGTTCCCTCCCCGCCGAATTCGTGTGGGAAAATATGTGCGCGACAAACTCGTCACGTCGTTGCTTCCCGGATTGCCGGGATGAACACACACGCCTAGCTTGCCCTCCATAAGCGAAGCATCGCGGCGCAAATTCGTCGCTCCTGGCGGATACGAACGATACGCGACGACACACCCCAATTCCTCTTTCGACGTGCACAGGGGCACCTTCGTAAAACTCCCGCCCGTGCGCCCTCCATCATCGGTCGCCAAATGCCCACCAATCGGCAGTGCCACGACGAGCCGACCCAGCAAATCTGGATTCGTTTCAATGCGGCGGCGAAGCAAGCGGCTTACCATATGCGAGCCTTGCGAATGCGACAAGAGCACGAAAGGTCGTCCGGCATTGTCGTGGGCGAGATAATGATCGAAGGCGGCTTCGACGTCCTTGTAGGCGGCTTCGAGGTAAAAATCACGAATATCGTCGCTCGCGGCATAGGTACCAATACGCACTTGGCGATAAAGCGGCGCGTACAGGCGACAAACTTCACCAAATCGTGCCGCCTGAATTTGCGCCGTTTGAAATGGTTTTTCTTTGTCCGTCAGGTCCTCATGCAAACCCGCGCGTAGCCCCATATCAACAGTAGGGTATACGTAAAAACAATCGAGGGGAGGATCCGAGGCGGGAGTGAAGGGAATGATCTTGGTCGAGCCATCCGGGAGGATTTCGACGGCCGTCAAGTCCTGATCGCACGCGTCGCCTTGGACATCGGGACGACAGGCCCAGGCTGCAGCGGATGCGTAATTCGGGTTTGTCGCTGGATCAGGAAGCTGCGGAGGCCCACGAAAACAGCCATTCGAGGTGAATGCCAGGCCAAAAAGAGCAGCGACGACTTTGCGCATCACTGCATTCTATCCGCTCGTTGCCGCGCAGGCGAGGGTTTCGAAGCCGCGGATCAGCTTCGAACATATTTCTTTATGAATGAGGGATTACTTCGCGCGGCCGCCCGCACCTTCGACGCGTTGAATCGCCTGCATCTCATTCGCCCAAATGGCTTGGCGCTTGCCATTCTCGAACGAAGGCGCTGGACCCGCTGCACCATCTTTGCCCCGCGGACCAACAGCGCCCGCTGCACCATCTTGACCCGACCTACCTGCTTGGGGATTACAATCGGCAGGTGCATTGGCGGGTTTCGAGCCAGCAGAGCCACCATTTCCACCATGGCCTCCAGGTCCACCAAAACCACCTTCACCTGCTGCTCCACCAGGATTGGCAATCAAAAGACGACCCTTGAGTTTGTCCACATTGGCCTCGTCGAGAATGACCCTGATGGTCCCTCCTGCTCCACCATCACCACCTCGACCTCCGGCACCACCAGCTGAACCATTGGCGCCATCCGTGCCATTCTTGCATTCTGCGCCTGCAGTTCCAGCTTGGCCACCATTGCCTGCCGCTCCTTGGCGGCCACGCGCCCCGGGTTGTCCCGTTGCAGTAATGCGAATGGGTTTGTCCGCTGACGGACTGATGTAGTATTGCCGCATCGTTCCCGATTCGACGCGCACGAGGGCAGCATCCGGATAAAACGGCGTCGACAACGTCGTGATGGCCACGGTAATGGCCGGACCAGGCGAACCATTCGATCCATCATCGCGCCCATTGCCCTGCGAAAAATCAGCACTGCTCATGCATTCGTACACGGGCTTGAGGTCGATGTCCGACTCCATGGACTTATAGGTTTGCCCATTGAGCACTTGCTCCATCCAACCCTTGAGGCGAATACCTGAATCCGCAGTTTTCAGCGGATCGTCATCGGTAACCCAGCCTTGACCCTGCACACGACCATTGCTTCCGGTAAGGCGCAGGACCGTAGGATCAATGACTGTATTCTTTTGATTCATGCAGCCGGAATCGGCGTTCAAGTTGCTGCATGTGCTCCCATCCTTCAGCTTCGCCACGAATTCGACGGTGAATGGAGCGCCTGGGCAAAACAGCATTCGGCCCGACGAGGGACGAATCTTGAGATCCGAAACGTTACGCGGATCGATTTGGGCTTGGTTCGGGCCGCAACCAGTGAGAATGGACTGCGCGGCGGTAAAAGCGAGAATCGCGAAGAGCTTGATTTTGGACATGTTCGAGTACTCCGAGGTTTTTCTTTGTATAACCATTGATGCTCAGGCACCGCCCGCAGGGGTGACAGGAGGCGTTGTTGGATTGGGATTGACAGGACCGGGGTTTGGCGCCGACGGCGAAAGTCCGGGCTTACGTTTGGTCGGATCGATTCCCGCAGCTTTGGCTCGCCAGCATCCGCGCGGTACATCCTGCCACGCGTTATCCACTTGTACGGCTTTTAGAAGCACCCGACGATTGAGCGGATCATCCACTTCGTCTCCGTGATCGATTGCCGGACAATATTCGCCATACCCAATGGGCACGAGCCGATTCTCTTGCACGCCCTCATCCACGAGGGCCTTGGCGACCGCGCGCGCTCGTTTTTCCGTGAGCTGGACGTTGTATTGATTATCGCCCTTGCTCGACGCATGACCTTCGATTTCGAGCCGCTGAATTTGCGGGTATTGCTTCAGAATCTTGGCAATCTCGGTAATCGTCCCCCGAGCTTCCGGCTGAATCTCCGCTGAATCGAGTTTGAAATCGATTTTGCGGGTTTCCGGGACGACGATCGTATGTGCAGTATCGTCATACGCAACTTCGCCTGGGGCTTGGTCCGGACAACCATCGTCGTCGCGATAACCATTGACGTTTTCTTTTTCGTTCGGGCACTTGTCGGATACGTCCGCAATGCCATCGCCATCCTTATCGGGAGATCGACAACCATCACTGGGATCCGGTGGCAAATTGTCTTCAGCCTGCGTCGGACATTTGTCCTGTGCGTTGGCTACGCCATCATGATCGGCATCATCACTCGGACAACCGTCTTTGGGATTCGGTTGCGCACCGTCCTCTTTTGCATCAGGACATCGATCATCGGCCAGCAAGATTCCATCATTGTCGGGAT
This sequence comes from Polyangium sp. (in: bacteria), assembly GCA_035437985.1. Taxonomy (GTDB): domain Bacteria; phylum Myxococcota_A; class Polyangia; order Polyangiales; family Polyangiaceae; genus Polyangium. The sequence goes on from DAOMZH010000096.1 coordinate 12,399, forward strand.
CCGTCGCCGGACAACCATCGTTCGCTTTCGGCAAGATGCCATCTTCGGCATCATTCGGGCATTGGTCATCCATGTCGGCGAAACCATCGCCATCACGATCACCACCCCGTTGAACGAAAGGATCTTGGTAGACCGGCGAATAACTAGCTCCACCTCCACAAGCGATGCCCAGAAGGGGCAACGCCAGAAACAAAGGTGCGAGGCTCGAGAAACGAGGGGAATGTTTTACGTGCATGTTGTTGAGCAGGGTTCGAGGTTCGCGTTCGACGGACGCGGCGGCAGATTACTCAGTTCATCGAGCTATGCCAAGAAAGTTTCACGTTCGGGGCGAACGAACGTCAGTTTTCTGCTGCGATCGCGTGCGTTACGTGTTCGCCCGCGGAGACGCACATTACGCGACGACATGGTTCGTTGCTCCGATCCGATCAATTGCACATCGTTGGGCAACCCATCGAAGCGCAAACGAACAATGATTGGACCAGCGGGGTTGCATTGGGGTACATCGTACGGCATTGCTGCTCGCAGCCCATATTGCCCATACAGTTGGTGATGCAGTCGATGAGTGGGAAACATGTGACTTCAGCCAAACAGGTTTCGAGCTGCATTTCGCATCTTTGAGCCAAACACAGATCGCACTGTTTGACGGGCTGCGAATTGGGACACGATGGCGCACAAAGCGTCCCCGAACAGCTGCTCGCAATGGTAAACTCAGAAAAACCCTGGGCATTGGCCACGTAACACCCTCCGACACAATCGGGCATGTTTGGCGGGCATTGTTGAATACACCCAATCAACCCAAAACAGGCTGGCTCGGCGGCACAATCACAATAGGCCAATTGACATTGGTCGTACAAGCAACTGGCGCACATGTCCGCGGGTTTCATGCATGTGGCCCCCATTCCGCCAGACCCCCCTGACCCCCCGGTTCCCATTCCACCGGTTCCCATTCCGCCGGTTCCCATTCCACCGGTTCCCATTCCGCCCGTCCCCATTCCACCGGTCCCCATTCCGCCTGTGCCTGCAGAGCCGCCCGCTCCCCCATCGCCACTGCTGCTCGACGACGTCGTCGAAAACGTCGTGTCGGTATCACTGCCGCATCCAGCAAGAGCGAAGGCCATGCCTCCAACCGTCAAGCCCACACCAAGAAAAAGCTTCGAGTTCATCATGATCGATATCAATATCATGTTCCTCCTGGATCACGTGAGGAATTTTCGTGCTTGCCAACCGCACCGAAAAGGGGAACCCTTGGCGCGATGGCCTCCGACTCCGATTCCGACGTGCGCGACGACGACGCGACGCTTTTGCCCGCCGAAAGATTGCTCGCACCTCCCCGCGCCAAAGTGCGCGCCTCGGTCACCCGAATCCCGGGTCACTGGTTCATCGTCGCCGAATCTCGCGAGCTCGGGACGATTCCCATCACGCGGACTTTGCTCGGCGTGCCGCTCGTCCTATTTCGCGATGGTGACGGAAAACCAGGCGCATTGCTCGATCGTTGTCCACACCGGAATGTTCCATTGTCGATCGGGGAAGTCGTCGAGGGTCAATTGCAATGCTCGTATCATGGCTGGCGCTTCGATCGTCGCGGCACGTGCAAGTTCGTCCCGTCGCTGGTGGGCAATTCAATTCACAAGGCGCAACATGCTCCGAGTTATGCGGCGACAGAATCCGACGGGTTTGTCTGGGTATATTCAACCCCGAACGAGGTTCCCCAAAACGAACCTTATGCCTTTCCGAAGCTCGGACCAGGATATACCTCGGTGCGCCGGCGCGTCGAAGCGAATTCGACGATGCATGCGGCTTTGGAAAATGCGCTCGATGTGCCCCATACTCAATTTTTGCATCGCGGGCTTTTTCGTTCCAAACCACGCGGAATCGAAATCACCGCGCACGTGACGCGCACGCGTGACCGCGTGGTGGCCGAGTACATCGGTGAGCCGCGACCAACGGGTATCGTGGCCCGCATTTTGTCGCCTTCGGGAGGCGTGGTGACGCATTTCGACCGTTTCATCATGCCTTCGATCGCCGAAGTCGAATACAAGATTGGCTCGGAAAACCATTTCTACGTTTGCGCCGCGATGACGCCCGTTTCGGATTTTTTGACGCATATCTACGCGGTCGTGAGCTTCAAAGTGCGGCTCTTTCCGGGATGGCTCTTGGCCCCGCTGCTCATGCCGTTGGGGCTCAAAGTTTTCGCCCAAGATGCCGAATTGCTGGCGCTCCAAACCCGCAACATTCAGCGTTTTGGAGGCGAACAATACGCGTCGACCGATATCGACGTGCTCGGCAGGCATATCTGGCGCCTGATGCGCAAAGCCGAACGTGGAGAAGCGAGCACCGGAGACGACGCGCACGAAGAAGACGTGAAGCTTGCGGTATAGCTGCAAAGCAATCCACTACCCTGAACATTTGAATGCAATCCAGCATTGAAGCAATGCATCGAACGGATTGTTGCGAGCGCGATCTAGCCCACGGTTGAAATGGTGCGCCGCGCGGAATGCACCAAAATATGGAACCACAGATTCTTCACCTGCCGTTCAATTCCCGATTTTATATCGCCATCGATTCATGATAAAGGTGACTCGGCGTGGGCGTTTTGGCCGCCGACCGGCGGCGGACTTATGCGTCCCGAGGGGAATCTGACGTGAAAGCCACCTATGCATTGAGCCAGCCAACGATTGTCGTCGGCGAATCGACCAAGATTTCACTCGTCATCCGTTTCGGTGCGGATGGCCAAAAAGAAGACGTTCCGCGACGGAAACTGAACTTGAGTCTCGTACTCGACCGCTCAGGATCCATGGGTGGTACGCCTTTGCGTCAAGCCATCAAAGCGGCGCAAGAGGTCGTTGGTGAAATGACCGAGGATGATTTGCTGAGCGTGGTCATTTATGACGACGACGTGGACACGATCGTTCCGCACGCGAAGGTGAAAGACAAGAAAGCAATTCAGCAACGCATTGGAAACGTGCGTGCTGGTGGTTGCACGAATCTCGCCGGTGGATGGCTCGAAGGAATCAAGCACGTCAAACAACACGCGAAACCCGATGAAGTCAATCGTGTTTTGTTGCTCACGGACGGGCAAGCCAATATGGGCATTACCGATCCGGCGGTGCTCAAGAAAACGGCCGGTGAAAAAGCGCGCGAAGGTGTCGTGACGACGACGCTCGGATTCGGCTCGGGATTTAATGAAGATCTCTTGATTGGTATGGCCCGCGAAGCTGAAGGAAACTTCTACTTCATCGAATCGCCGGAAGACGTCGAGCAAGTATTCAAGATCGAGCTCGAAGGTTTGTCGTCGGTCGTCGGGCAAAACGTCGTGGTCAATGTGCATCCAGCCGAAACCGTCGAACATGGCTGGGTCCTCAATAAGTACCGCACACAGGAAAAAGGCGAGGAATTGGTCGTCACGTTGGGTGACGTGTATGCGGTCGAGGAAAAGGTGCTGGCGCTCGAAATTCAGGTGAAAGCGCCGAAAGCGGGACCTTTGAATCTGGCCAAAGTCGCCTATTCGTTCCAAGCGGTCGTCGATGGATCGATCAAGGATTTGTCAGGCGAATTCGTCGTGACGGCGAATGCGGGCACGCCCGAAGAAGCAGCTGCAGCAACGCAAGATTTGAAAGTCGTTGGCGAAGCTCGGCGCCTCGAAATTGCCAAAGCCAAAGACGAAGCCGTCGAATTGGCCGACAAGGGCGATCACAAGACGGCCGCGCAAAAACTCCGCAAGATCGCCGAGGATTTGCGCAATTCTCCTTTGGCCAATCAATTCGAATTTGCCGAGGAAACCGATCAATTGGAGCACTTTGCCGACCGCCTCGAAAAGAAAGCTTTCGACGGCAATATGCGCAAAGAGTTGCGCGATCAATCGCATCAAGCGGGCACGCGTAGCCGCGGGGACTTGGCGCAACGCGGGACGACGGGTGGTTCGTCGGCGAGTTTGCAGACGGTCACGAGCGCCGATGGTGGCGTGGTGCTGAAGTGCGAAAAAGAAGGCGGAAGACTGCGCATCAAAGTCGTGTCGGACGGATACGATCCGGCGAAAAACGTGCAATTCCCGCGCGCAATTCGCGAAGAAGGCGTGTCGTATTTGGTCGATCAAATCGTCGAGAGCTCCGATGGCAGCTTTTATCGCGCCCAAGGCAACATTCGCCGCTTGCTGCGACCCGGTGAAACCGTGGCGCCAGCGGGCGGAGCACGTCGGGTGTCGAGTTCGTCGTCACCATCGAAGCCAGCCAAAACGCCGGCAACGGCTGCGGATTTGCCGACGTGCACGGATATCGGCGCCGGGATTTTGGTGCAATGCGTACCGGAAGGCAAAAAACTCCGCGCTCGCGTGGTTACCGACGGATTTAATCCGAATTGGAACATCCGCTTCCCCCGCAGCATTCGTGAGCTCGGCATACTTTACGTCTGCGAATCCGTCGTGGAAGCAGCAGGCGGCGGATCGTACGTCGCTTCGGGCGAAATCAAGCGTTTGATCCAGTAAAACGCGCTGCGCAATTCGCGCAACATCATTGCGCAATTCGCCAGGTTCGCGCAATTTCAGACCCCCTGACCCCCCATCCTCGCACAATTCAGAGCTGCATTTTGGCATGACGAGTGCTACCCTCGCTCGATCATGAAGCAGCTTCTTCGTTACGCCTTCCCTCTATGCTCGGCACTTCTTCTGTCGGCTTGCGGTCATGACCGTGGAAGCCGAAATTACGACGTTGAACGATATGACCTCGACGCGGAATACAATTGGCAAAAAAACTGCCTGAACGCGAGTGTTCGCATCCAGCTCGTTCCGGGTGAAGATGGATTGCCCAATATCGACCTGGATAGTGCGGTCAATGTCAAGGCCGTGCGTATCGACACGTATGGCGACGTCGATTTCGAAGCGCAAGCCGACAATCACCTGTGGGTCGCGCTCGACGACATCACGGTAACGCAAGGCAAACCTGTCGTCGTCGTGGTTGATTACGAAGCATTGCCGAGTGATCATTTGCGACCCATTGGAGTGCGTCAGGGGGATCCGGTCGATATTCGAGCCATCTACACGGATTCCGAGCCTCAAGGTGGGCGCCATTGGATGCCGTCGCATGACGATCCCGCCGACCGCGCCATTTTTGCGGCAAAACTACGCATGGACGCTCGAGAAACAGCGATCGCCAATGGGAAGCTCATGGCGGATGAAACGCACGGTTCGTCACGGTACATGCGGTATGAAACAGCGTATCCATTGCCCACGTATCTCATGGCGTTTGCGATTTCCGAATTCGAGGTGCATTCGACGAAACAAGGAAACACGCCCGTCGAAGTTTGGCATCGCAAAGGCGTGCGGGGCGACCATGATGTAATGGCCGCGGAATTAGCCAGAATGATTGGGGAGCTCGAGGGGCTCTTGGTTCCTTATCCATTCGAACGTTATGCGCTCGTGTTGCTCCCGGGGCACATGGTGAGCGGAATGGAGAATGCCGGAATTACGTTTCAAAGGGAAACATCGACGAATGCAGCGACATTGAGCGGCGATCTGCAACTCACGGCGCATGAATTGGCTCATCAATGGTTTGGCGATTTGATGACGGTGCAAACCTGGGACGACGTATGGATCAAAGAAGGCATGGCTTCTCTTTTGGAAGAAGAGGTCTTCCGGCGGCAATTGGACGCGAGTGGCGCGGGCACGCTCAATGGGCATATCTTTTCGGTCGCCGAAGGGGATGCCATCCGGGACCCCGAAAAAGCACCGAATGACAAATACGATTCTGGACCTTATGGCCGGTCGGCTTGGTTTTTGACGCAAATTCGCCGCGTCGTCGGGGAGGAGGCATTTTGGAGCACGCTGCGCCAACTTTTGGAATCGCATCGCATGGGCAATGTCAGCTCGGAAGACTTCGTGCAAGCGTTTGCCCCAGCCTTCGAGCCGCTTGGGGCCGACAAACTTCGGCGCGCCTTGGCCGCCAAAGCATTGCCGCGGATCGTTTTTTCGGAAGCCGAACAAACGGCAACCCTGACCGATAGCGACGGAGCCTTGATTGCGCCCATCGAATACGCCTGGGTATCCCTCGACGGCTCCCAACATCGTAAACCTCTTCTGCGCGGAGAGCTCAATCATCTTCAATCGGCGAGTCTCGACGATTTGCTCGTCCTCGATCCCGACGATGTCCATCCCGAGTGGGAAACGTTCATCGAAGGCGGTGCATTGCCTGATTTCCTTGGTCCAAGGCGACTTCCGACGACCCCGGAACAACTCGACGTCTTTTTGGGTTTGTCAGGCACGGCGCAACGAATGGCCCTGCAAATCAATAGCGAAAATCCGTGGCCCTTGGAAGCCGACAAACTCGGTGCCTTCTTGAAAAATCTGCATACGGACGGAGCCCAAGCTTTGGGGCTCGAACGTGCGTGTGAGGCAGCCCTGGCCAATCCGAGTCCGCAATGGACGGACGGAATTCGCACGGCATTTACGACCATGCCTACGCCTTTCGGGCTTTCGGCCATTGGAACATATACTGCGTGTGCCGAAGTTTTGGGCGAACCACAACCATGGGATGCGCAATGGCAAACTCTGGCCGGGGGACTTCCGAATGGCGAATTGTCTGCGGCCCAATT
>DAOMZH010000097.1:0-18934 GCA_035437985.1 Polyangium sp. (in: bacteria)
CGCGATCGCTTTGACCTCATCGCCATCGAAGTCGTACGCCACCGTCGCGCGGCCTGGAGCCGTGATCTTGTAGAGCAACGCCTTGCCGCTCGAGCCTGCGTAGACCGCGCCATCGTCACCCACAGCAAGGGAAATGATGTGCGCCTCGTCGCTGTCGAAAAAGACCTGCGACTTGCCCTGCTGATCGATCTTCAGAACCTTTCCTTCAGGACCCGTACCCGCATAAAGCGATCCGGTCTTGGCATCGAAGGCGAGTGCCCAAATGTCTTCAGTGCCCGCAATCGTCGCGAACTCGGCCGCTTGCGCTCCCGTTCCACCACCCGCAGGCAATTTGTAGAGTTTGCCCTCGGGGAACGTTCCCGCAATGACGTCTCCATTCCATGCAACGACCAAGCTGCTCACAGCCATCTGTCCAGTCAGCGCCACAAGCGTCGATTGTCCCGTCGGACTGACCTTGTAGATCTTCCCATCGCTGCCCGTGCCGAGCAGTACGGAACCATCGGCAAGCACGACGCTGCTCCAAACGCTCGTGACGTCCGCAAGCGCCAAGGTTCCAAGAGTGAAACCCGCGCGAACGGTGCCACTCGAGTCGACGCTGACGCCGGTCAGGTCTCCACCTTTGAGGTCGTCGAGTTTTTCCAACTGGAACGTCCGCGTACCGACGGCAGAGGCCATCGATACGGGAGACAAGGCTGCGGCGAGGATCAATGCGCCGATGCCGAGACGCGAGAACTTACGAGAAAAGAGCGGTGTCATGCAGGAGGCCTTTTGACGGTCGGTGTTCTTGTTTTGCACGGCGCGCCTTCAGCGCAGGACGGGACGAACCTTGATGTGAACGGAGTCTCGGCCCGCCAAGAAGCGACCGAGAGGAATGGCGGTAGTTGCTTGGGCCACAAACGTTTCGGGTGCGTTCGAATCATTGCTCGAACGCAACGTGTCGATGGCCCCAGCTGGCAAGCGCGACGCAACTTTGCCGCGATGCGCAGCCCCGTTTTCGCGAAGTCGGAACGAGGCGACGATGGATTCCGGATCGAAGGTTTGGTTCGGCAAGTTGGCAATCAATTGAGCAACGGATTCCGGAGCAGGAAGCGGTCGTTCGACTTCGTACCCCGGGGCCAACTCGATCTCGATGTCGCGTCCCGCCATCTCGGCGGACACGGGCACTTCGATGATCTTCGTCTCGATCGGACCTTTGTATCGTTGCAACTCGATCTGAATCCGTGCCGGCGCACCAGCATCGATTTCGGGGTCGAGAGCTTTGGCTCCCCGCAAACCAAATACTTCACGATCGGACGAAACGCGGATCTCCGTGTCGATTCCCTCGATCTTCACCGTCTCCCACGGGTTGTTGAAGAGCGATCCGATCGCCCGAGCAATTCGAGCGCGAATGAAATCGTCGGGGCCAATCGGACTTCCGGCACCAGCTCCGAAATCCACGAGCGTCACGGTTCCGTACTTGCCGAGCTTCAGTTTGCTGGTGCATCGGAACGTCGAATCGTTTCGTTCCGCAGCCGTCGTTTCGGCAACCGTACCAATCGCGATCGCCGTGTAGATCGGGGACATGAACTGATCGGACGTGACCTCCATGTTCCACTCGGTCTTCGGAGATCCGACCGTGCCATCGATCTTCACGTGCAGCGGGAACACGGGCGCCACGACATTCGTGTCGACCACGATCGAGGCTTGGCGATCATTGACGAGGGCGCCGAGAGGACGAACAGGCTCGCCGAGCTTATGGCTGCGACTCGTGAGCGCCATGATCCAATGCACCTTGGCCACTGCCGTGGGCAACGCCTCGAGACCGCCTTGCATCATCGGATGACCAAAGGCGACGAGTTTGTCCCCGACCACTTTCGTGACCGTACCGAGGGCCGCCATCGAAAGATCTCCCCGCACGAGCTGCACGCTGATCGCCCCACCATCCACGTACTTTGCCGCAGATTCAGCAGCGGACGGAGCTGCTCCACCACCACCTGCTTGCAGCGGTTCGAGGCCCATGGGTGCCAGGTACTTTTGAGCGATCTGCATCCCGACGTTGCTCGTTCCGCCCATGAGCACCGGCGTGAGCGCTCGTCCAATGCCCGAATCGGATGCAGGGGTGAGCGACGACATACGCGAGCGCATCTGCGCTGCATGTTCCGCAAGGTCATACGCTTCGGGTGCCCCGACGAACGCACGCGCAGATCGTTCGTGTTTGTCAGCGCTCGGCCCCTCGAACGTCGCGAGCGGGTTGCCACCTTTCGGCGCGATCGTCTTCGGAATCGGACGCGCCAAGTCTTCGAGCATGTTGTGGATCGGCGTGACGAGCGCGATGGGTTCCTTGGCAAACGATGGGCCGTACGAGTAGGCGCCGATCATCTTGCCATTCACGTAGATCGGACTTCCGCTCATTCCCGCCACGAGGTGAGCTGATTCGAGACGCGGATGATTGGGCGTCCTGATCAGAAACAGATCCTGGTTGGGGAAGTAGTTCTTGAGTGTCGAGATTATTTCGACGTCAAAACGTTCAGGCATCAGCCCGGAGAACACGGTCAGGCCGTAACCCTTCATGCCGGGTTTGACTTCGGACACAGGCAAAGTGTCGGGCGGATCGGCTACGGCATATGCCGCACCAACGCCCACGAGCGAACTCGCCAGCACACCAAGGGCGAGGCCGAGAGGTACGACACGTGAGCCTGGAATACGATCGAGCACGGACGTTCGACGGATGAAACGACGCGGTTCGGCGTGAGCGTCGTGGGGAGCTGAGCTTTGCGTCACGCGGTGAGCTTAGCTTGAAATTTGGGTTGGGACAGAGCCGCTCGGGGTGTGAATTCGAGGATCGACGGGGCAATCGTGCGAGGGCGCTCTCTTCTACTTGAAGATGGGGCATGTGCGCACTTTGCGCGCTACGCTCGCGCGCGTGTCCGGCAAGGACCTCGTCATCGCCGCGCTTCTGATTTTCGGCTTCGCTGCCTTCGTGACTGCACACGTCTCGTTGGCGCTGCGGCTGATCATTCACAAGAAGCCCCGCATTCGCGGCGTGCTGTCGCTGTTCGTACCGCCGCTCGCTCCGATCTGGGGTTATCGCGAAGGTTTCCACAAAGGCGCGATCTTGTGGCTCGCGACGCTCACCCTTTACGTCATCGCCCGGCTCTCGGTTCATGTGTGACGAGACAAAGTCGTCCGGCCGCTCGCGAACGAGGTGGGGTTTGTCTTAGCGGGACAACGTTTCCGGGGCCTCGTGGATGTGTTTTTCCCAGCCCAACTGGGGTGCACCTTCGGAGATCCACCGATCCCGAACTTGTTTCGCCAACGTAGGATAGGTTGTCGCGACAACCGCGAACCCCTCGACGAGGCACGTACCTGGGAAGGATTGGTACGCGATGACCGCCCCCAGATAATCGTTGCGGCCCAAAAGACTTTCGAGGCGACCTGAAAGCAACTCGATCGAAATCGGACGAACTTCAGCGCCCACCGATTGCGTCATCCGCATGCGTTCTCGCGAGATCACTTGAATGCCGTACGCATCGGCCAGAGGTGACGCGTAATCGATGAACTTGGCGAGACACGCTTCGGGATCACTCGCGCCTTCGATTGGCGTGTACCAAAGCGTCGCGACTGCATGGTGCTCTTTGCCGTAACGAAACGAAGCGCGCGTGGGGTTGCCCGTGATGCGCGTGCGCTGCCATTTTTTCAGATCGGCCAAAGGAATGTGCAACGTGTTCCAGTGATCGCGCTGAACCCCCCATTTTTCCGTGGCCAAACGATTGAGCGCGATGAACACGGGATCGTTTGGATCGACCGCTGGTGCCGCACTCGCCGAGGCGACCGGCGCTGGTGCAGCGGGTGTGCTCGCAGCTTGCGTGATTGGCGCAGCTGTCGAGGCACAAGCTGGTACGACAAACAGCACGGGCGCGAGCAACAGGCAACGCGACAGCGACATGCCGGGACTCCTTCGGAAGACTCAGTGTAAGTAAAAACCGAACCTTCGTCCTGCCGTTAGTCGCGTGGTAGTAAGTAAAGAACGAACAGATTTTCCGTGCTCAATGCACCACGAAAGCGCATTGGCCAACGCGCGGCCAGGTCTTGGTGGCGTTGAGACGAGAGGCGCGTCGTTACAATGCAACTTCGCGCATGGAGATCTTGTTCTTGTCGAAAACGCCAAGACCCAACTCACTCGCGATACGTATGTACGTCGGATCCCGACCTGCGTCCGTCAGCGTCGGTAGTCCGCTGTCCTTGCGCCACTGCTCCACGACTCCCCATCCGATGACATCCATCGCCACGGGATCCGTCGAGGCGTAGACCGCTTCGTGCAAGACGCGCCGCTTCGGATTTTTGTCGAGCGGGCCTCCGTCGTAGATGACTTTGAAGCCATCGACGATGTTCAAACGCACCCGGCTCCGCACGACGTCTTGTGCATAAAGCTCCGCGATCTGCGGGCTCGCATTGTGCTGATGAAATGCGTGCGGATTGATCGTCGCTCCGTGGGTGATGTTCTTCAGGCACCCGGTAAAACCGCAAATCGAGTGGTCCTTGATGAGCGCCAAGTTGATGACTGCAGTGGCATCCGTGAACGGCCGGACAAACTTCGTCGGGATCCCCATGACGTTGATCTCGGACATCGTGGCGTCTTCGTTTTCGTGAACCATCGCCGTGATGCCTTGCGGCACCGCCGGGTCGAACCCCGCTTTTCGATCCCATAGACGCGTGCCTTCGAGAAACTTGGGGTACTGCTCGAAAATCACGATGTTTTGCGCCGGAACTCCCGCCGCCATCACGCCCCGCACGACCTCCAAAACGAGCTCACGGTTCGTCGCCATCGTGGCGCCTTTTTGCCCCGCAATTCCGTTGGGCTTGATCGCGACCTTGTCGTCCTTGTGGACAAACTTCGCAAACGCTTCGCCCAAATCCGCTTTGCCCGTCAGCTCGGACATCGCCCGTTCGAGCATCACCTTCGCGGCCCCGTCCGTCGGCCACAACGAGTTTGCCTGCATCGTGTTCGACTTGGTGACCTTGACGATTTTCCCTGGCACGGACATCGGGACGAACCCCTGCGGAGGACGCGCCGCGAGGCCGGATCCTGCGGCATCGCACGTGGGCGCTCCAATCAGGGTCGCTGACGCAACGGACGCCGCGAGAAACGTTCGTCGGGACAAGGTGTTCGTCGGGACGTGCAAGGAAGGCGAAGGAACCAGAACGTGACGCATGGGCACCTACTCGAGCGGTCCATCGTAGCGCGGAAGGTCACGCGGAGCTGGCGGAAGATCTGGCGGCCGCCACCCTCCGCCATGGCGGTCGCCACCCCCCAGCTGATCAAAATGGCTTGATTTCAAGGCTCATCGATTTGGCACGGTCTTCGCCAAGGGCTCCACCCACAAGGAGGCTCACATGGAGTCGTCATCATCGAATGTGAAGCAGAAGGTGGGATTGTTGATTGCCGGACTTTCCGCGCGGATTCGTGCGTCGGCCTGGACACCGCTCGTCATCAAAGTGGGAGCTGGGGTGATTGGATTCTTTGCTTTGGCGTTTGTGGGATCCGGAGCGGCGGCGGATCTGTTGCCCGGTCGTGCCGGCACATACCTTGGACCTCCAACGATTCCGAGTGCTGCTGTTTCAGCCAGCGTTTCGGCCCCGGCTCCACAAGTCCCAGTTCCTGTAGCATCAGGACAAACGCCTCCCGTCGATGCCGGGACTCCCTCGGTCGACGCTGGGACATCGGCACCCACGAGCGCCGTGACTGCGGATGGAAAGGTGATCCTGAACCTCGCGACGGAGGACGAACTGCGCAAGCTGCCCGGGGTTGGACCCAAGAAGGCGCAAGCCATCATCGCCCTCCGCGCCAAGCTCGGAAAATTCTCGCGGCCTGAAGACTTGTTGCGAGTCAAAGGCATCGGTCGAAAGAAGCTGGCGAAACTGCGCCCGAAATTACTGATCGATCCTCCGGACAAACCGTGAGGCCTTGGGGCTGAAAAAGTGCCCATTTGCGCGTCACGTGTCACACTCGGGCCCCGCGATGCGCAAGAACTACCTCCCAGCCCTCCTGTTGGTCCTTCCAAACGTAATGGCTTGTGATCAACAAGGTCCTGGGTCTGCGTCTTCAGCCCCAAGTTCCACGGCAGCTCCATCTGTTGTCGCGACAGCTCCGCCCGCGCTCGATACGGCAGCACCCGCAGCGCCTGAAGATTTGGACCTCAAGGGCCTGCAAAAGCTGCTCAATTGTCCGGCCGAACCCAAAGGAGGTCCGTGTTCGATCCTTGCGGCGTTTGGTTCATGCACGCAGTGGAGCGCGTCGACGCCGTCTGGGGATGGGCGCTGGATAGGTCGAGGGCATCGGGTCGAAGGCGCCAAAATTACCGAGGAATTCACGGTGTTTCGGGCGCGTCGCGTGCCGCAAAACGAAATCGCTCCGGGGCAGCTTCCCCTCAAGATTTCCGTTGCCGAACTGGCGAAAACGGATGGTGCAGCGTGGGAGCAAGCCGATCGGGCGATCAAGTCGTTCTCGCGTCACGACGTCCCGCCGCGAGGCAACGCGGCCGTCGAATTCTTGAATCGCAAAGACAATTGGCTCGAAGGGTTTGTCCTGCGCACGTCCGGGGGACAAGCGTATTCGGCACTCGAAGGTGGCGCGTACGTTTGTCAGGGCGCACATCAGCAACTCATCGTCGTGCAACGAGCAGCGAGTCGTGGCGGAAAAGCCGACGGCTTGTACGCGGAAGTCTGGCCGTCCAACTGGTAAACGAACGACCTCGAACGTCGAGAACCGGTGACGCATCGAGAAGTCTGCGCACGCTCGCGCTTGTGCTAAGGAGCCGCCGTGCCTCGCTTCAATGCTCGCCAAGCCACTGACCCTCGCCCGGTCGAAATGATCCCCGACTTCCATCACAACGCGGAAGGTTCCGTGTTGTATCGCGCGGGAGGAACGATCGTGTTGTGCACAGCTTCGATCGATCCAACCGTTCCGCCATGGATGGTTGGTCGGGGCAAAGGGTGGCTCACGGCGGACTATCAGATGCATCCGCGAGCAGGACGGTCCAAGCGTGAACCACGGGAAGGTCGCGGCAAAGCACTGAGTGGTCGAACGCAAGAGATCCAGCGGCTCATTGGTCGAGCATTACGAAGTGCCGTGGACCTCGATTCGTTTGGAGAACGAACGATCGTCATCGACTGTGATGTCCTCGAAGCCGACGGAGGCACACGCACGGCGTCCGTGACGGGTAGTTTCGTGGCGACTGCGCTGGCGCTTTCCCGGCTGCACGCGAATGGGGAACTCGACAAACCCTTGTTTCGCGATCAAGTGGCCGCGATCAGCGTCGGGCATGTCGGTGACGAAGTGCTGCTCGATCTCGACTACAGCGAAGACAGCAAAGCGCGGGTGGATCTGAATGTCGTGGCGACGGGTCGCGGCACACTCATCGAAGTGCAAGCGACTGCCGAAGGTGAAGCTGTCGAACGACGCGACATCGATCGCATGATTGATTTAGGTTTGTCTGGGGTGAACAAGCTCTTGGGTGTGCAAAGACAAACCTTGGCGGCGGCGAAGGTGGACCTCGAGAAGTTGTTTCAAGAAGGACGCTGGACGGTTTTATGAGCCTCGGTTTGCCGCTTTCGATCCTCCTCGCCACGACAAACCGTGGAAAAATTGCCGAGTTATCGGCTCTTTTGCGGGATCTCCCGATCGAGCTGCACTTGATGTCCAAGGTGCTTCCGAACTTGCCGCCGATCATCGAAGACGGCGCGACGTTCGAGGACAACGCGCTCATCAAGGCTCGGACGGCGGGTGATGCCGCAATGATGGTGACGATCGCGGAAGATGCAGGGCTCGAAGTCGATGCACTCGGAGGTCGTCCTGGTGTGCGTTCGGCACGTTTTGCCAAGGAAGGCGCGACCGATGCGGAGAACAACGCCGAGCTGCTCGCCGCGTTGGCCGAGGTCGAAGACGATCAACGCACAGCACGTTTTCGGTGTGTGATCGTGTTGCGAGACCCGTGGAACGAAACGCAGCGGGAGATTCTGAGCGAAGGTCGATGTGAAGGCGTGATCGCGCGGCAAGCACGAGGGACGGGCGGATTTGGATACGATCCGCTGTTCATCGTCTCGGGTGAAGGTCGGACGATGGCCGAGCTCTCCGACGAAGAGAAAAACACGAAGAGCCATCGGGCTCGGGCGGTGCAGATGTTGCGTCCGGCGCTCGAAGCCTTGATCGAGTCGCGTATGTCGAGCGTGGCTCGGGTCGTGAGTTCCAAGTGACCAGCGCACGTCGAGATCCCCCGGGGCCGCAACGAGGTCGCAAGGTCGACGAATGGCGGGGCATGGGCAGTTTCGGCACGTTGGGTCTCGAGATCGTTTTGTGCATCGCGCTGGGGTTTTTCGGGGGCAAGTGGCTCGACGAGAAATTTGGTACGACGCCGTATCTTTCGCTGGCCGGATTTGTATTTGGCTTGGCCGCGGCGATCAAAGGCGTGATGCGTGCGCACGCCGAGATGCAGGCTCTGGCGGCGAAAGAAGAGCGCGAGCAGGGGAATCCGGCGCCTCTTTTCCCGGTTCGTGATGACGAACGCAAGGATGCGGAATTCGAACGAGGCCACGAGTCCGTCGCGAACGATGACGATGAGACGTCCGACGATGAAGACGACGCAGACGAAAAAGGCGACGTTGAAGGTGCGGACAAGAACGACAAGAAGAAGGTGGAGCGATGAGCGCGCCGCAGTCGTCGAAAAGCACGTGGCTCGATGAGGGGATTCGCGCGGCGATGATTTCCGTGGGGATCGTGGCGGGAGTGCTTTCGGCGGGGGCGTTTGCGGCGTTCGACTTGGGGACTGCGCGGGGCGTAGCGGTTGGGGGAGTGTTTGCCCTAGCGAACCTGTGGGCATTTGCGCGGATCGGCGAAGCGTTTTTGTCGCGTCGAGGTACGGCGGGTCCGTGGTCGGTGATTGCCGTTTTGAAGATGGCGGGCCTCTTTGGAGGGGTCTGGCTCATCTTGCGAAGCGGAATTGCGTCCCCTATGGCGCTACTCGCGGGTTACGGAGCGCTTCCGATCGGGATCACGTTCGGAACGCTGTTTGGCCCGAAGCCTCCGGATGACGTAAACGAGCCTGAATCCAGCTTCTCGGGCACGGAGTCGAATTTGCGCAGATCTTTCGCGGACAGATCCCGTGAGGATGTGCTAAACGCGAGTCCCCCGAGGCCGGAAGAACCCCCATCGAGCGACAAATGAACACTGTTTTTTTCGATGAGGCCAAGGGGTTTGGGGCGAAGAACGCCGCAGGCGATCCGCAGTTCCAAATGCCCAAATGAGATAACGACCATGCCCGAGCACACGAGTTTTCTGACCTTCCTCGTCGCCCATCTGCCTGGCCTTCGCGAAAACGCGAAGAACCTAGGCCACACCTTCATCGGCAACCAACCGGTTGGGTACCGCGGGCTCGAGCCGATCTTCTCGAGCATGATCATCATTGTCGTGTTCATTGGTTTGTCCCTCGCGGTACGTAACCAATGGAAACGCCTCGACGAGTCGGTCGTTCCGGACGAACGTTTGGGACTCCGAACGTTTTTCGAGGCGTTTTTCGGGTATTTCTATTCGATGGCCGAAGATGTGATGGGACCGAAGAACGCGCAGCGTTACTTCCCACTCATCGGCGGGTCGGCGGGATTCATCTTCTTCTCGAACGTTTCGGGTTTGATTCCTGGATTCCCCGCCCCTACATCGAGTTTGAACGTGACGGTCGGCTGCGCGCTGCTCGTGTTCATCGCGTTCAATTACTTCGGGCTCAAAGAAAACGGCTGGGCGTACCTCAAGCATATGGCGGGGCCGAAGTGGTATTTGGCACCGCTCGTCTTC
The DNA here is from genome assembly GCA_035437985.1 of Polyangium sp. (in: bacteria). GTDB lineage: Bacteria > Myxococcota_A > Polyangia > Polyangiales > Polyangiaceae > Polyangium. The sequence goes on from DAOMZH010000097.1 coordinate 9,824, forward strand.
CCCATCGAAGTCATCTCCACGTGCGTTCGTCCCGTCACGTTGGCTGTGCGTTTGATGGTGAACATCGCCGCCGATCACCTGATCGTGTCGGTCTTCGCAGGCATGGTGGCGATTTTGTTGCCCCTGCCCGTGATGTTCCTCGGACTCATCGTGATCGTCGTGCAAACACTCGTGTTTTCCCTGCTCAGCAGCATCTACATCGGTCTTGCGACCGAGCATGCCGAGCATGGTGAACATCACTGAGAGATCGCTTTTCGCAGAAGGAACTGGCCAAGCGATCAAAAACGGATTAGAGGGGGGCGCGCTCGCAAAGCCGCCCCGGCCCACGAGGGGGACAAACCCGTCAACGAGTTCCCCCACGCCCCATGGGCCAAATGAATTTCATACGCAGCATGAGCCCCCGTCGGGGCACGTGGTCTGAAAGGAGCAAGTCCGGATGTCTCTCAAGAGCAAGCTTTCCCTGTCTGCCGTCGTCACGACCGCAATGGTTCTTCTCCCCGCTGTGGCGTTCGCGCAGGAAAGCGCATCCAACAAGTTCGACTCGTATGGCTGGATCAGCATCGGAGCCGGCTTTGCCATTGGCGTCGCAGTCCTCGGTGGTGCCCTCGGTCAGGGCCGCGCTGCTGCTGCAGCCCTCGAAGGCATCTCCCGTAACCCGGGTGCTGCCGCTCGTATCCAGACCCCGATGATTCTCGGTCTGGCCCTCATCGAATCGCTCGTTCTGTTCGCGCTCATCATCGCGTACTTGCTCCAAGGCCGTCTCCCCCCGAGCATCGCCGGCTGAGCTCGTCGCCGACTTCGTCGGCGCGTCAGAATCCGCGTAACGAATGCACGCCTCTCCTCACAAGGCGAGGGGCGTGCTTTCGTTTGTTTTGTGCTCCAATCAGTTTCGGCGAATCACGTCCGCTGCGACATGCCCCAGCATCACGAGCACGCCAAACGCGAGCAGCACGTACCCCAAAATCTCCTGACGGCCCAACGCCAAGAGTGCCGTGCCCGCAAGCACGAACGTGGCCACGACCAACCCTGAAAATACACGTCGTCCCAGACGATCCACGACCTTCGGCAACGTCGGGTTCGCGGTCTGCAACGTGAGGCGACCGAGACGCAAATCATCGAGCACTTCGCGCAGTTGCTGCGGCAAATCATAAGCCGCCCCGGACAAACGCTCGAGACCTCGCCACGCTTCCATGCCCATACGTTCGGGCGAGTAACGCTTGCGCAACAGCTCCAAGAAGTACGGACGGGCCACGCCAAACACGTCGAGATCCGGATCGATCTCTTTACCAACCCCCTCGATCGTCATGATGGCTTTGCCGACCAGCAAAAAGTCCGGCGGGATCTCGATTCCGTACTTCGTCGCCCCGCGAACCAAGTCGCTGATCATGGCCGCGACGTCGATCTCTTTGAGGGGCCTTCCGAGGTATTTCTCGGCCAACACGCTGACTTCGGCGCGGTAGGCCCGCATGTCGACTTTTTTCGTTGGTGTACCAATCGCATACAGCGCATCGGCCACCGCGAGATGGTCCTGACGAACCGCAGCCACCATCAGATCGACGGTCTTGTCGCGCATTTCCGGACTGAGGCGTCCGACCATGCCGAGATCGATCATGCCAATCGTGGGACGGTCAGGATCGCCTGAAATCAAGATGTTTCCAGGGTGTGGATCGGCGTGGAAAAACCCATCCTCGAAGATGCTCTTGATGACGACGCCCACCGCGGCTTGCGCGATCACCGGACCCTTGTGGCCGTGTTCCCGAATCGCCTCGTACACCTTGCCGCCCGGAAGCAGCTCGAGTGTGAGCACCGTCTTCGACGAAGCTTCGCGATACACATGCGGAAAACGCGCGTGCGGATGCCCTTGGAAGTTCTTGGTAAAACGTTGGGCGTGCTCGGCTTCTTGGCTGAAATCGAGCTCGCTCGTGATCGCGCGATCAAATTGATCGACGAGCGCTGATGGTTGGTACAGCGCTGATTCCGGAATCGTGCGTTCGATGAGTTTCGCGAGCACGTGAAGCAATTCGAGATCGCTGGCGATCGTGGTGCGGATCCCCGGCCGCTGCACTTTGACGACCACGTTTTGCGGACCGTCGGGAGTCTTGAGGACCGCGCGATGCACTTGGCCGATCGATGCGGCAGCAAGTGGTTTGTCTTCAAACGATTCGTACAGGTCTTGAATGGAAGCGCCGAGGGAAGCTTCGACGGCGTCTTTGATGTCTTTGGACGGCAAAGGATTGACGCTGTCTTGCAGTTTCTTGAGTTCGACGATCCATTCGGCAGGAAGAACATCGGGACGCGTCGACGCGATCTGACCGAGCTTCACGAAGGAGGGACCGAGGTCCATGCAGACGAGACGCACGCGTTCGGGCAGCGAGATGCGTTTTCGTTCGTCTTCGCCATGAGCAACTTCGGCCAGCGCTTCGGGATGGTCGTTTTCGGCGAGAGCATCGGACTCGGGGCTGCGGCTGCGACCTCCCAAACCCAGGCGTTGGGCGAGCTCGCCGAACCCATGGCGTACGAGCACTACATAGATTTGTCGCAAACGTCCGAGATCACGGACGGCACTGACGATGGACACCATGCTGTTTGTCTCGACTCATCGTACGCGGACGACTGTACCCGCGTCATGGTTGGAAGGTAAAACGGCAGTCCATCCGGCGGGTGTGCGCGGTGCGGTCCACCAAAACAGAAACTCGGCATCGATGGGCGCAAGGTTCACGCAACCGTGACTTCGTACGTGCCCAAACGATCGATGCCAAAACGCGCCATGAAGTCCCACGCCCTTGGAGAAGTACTGCACCCACGGAACGTCCTCCATGCGGTAGTAGCGTCGGGCGCCTTCGTCCTCGAGGTTGTCCATGTTGGACGTAAAGAGTTTGGCCCAGATGCGAAACGTGCCTTTCGGGGTAGCCGTGAGCGAGCCTTCCCGACCTTTGCCTGTGGAGACGAGCGTCGAGAAGACGGGTTGTGCGCCTTCGTAGGCGATGAGCGTTTGCGATTCGAGGTGCACGTCGATCCAGCGCTCGCCAACCGAGACGTCGACCTCGGGTGGAGGTTCGCCGATGGTGGGGTGACGGATCTCGGAGGAACGCACCCAGGCGTCGTCGCCGATGCGGGTGAAGGCGTGCGAGCCGGATGATTTCTCTTCGTAAAAAGGAACGCGCTCGAAGCGGGCGCGATGGTCGACCTTTTTTGCGCCAGGGTTTGGCGATGCAAACACATCGGCGCTGTCGACGACAATCCATCCAAACGGCAAGGTCGTGGTCGTGTCGCGGGGGATGCTTTCGCCCCGGAAAGCGATCGTTCGTGCGGCGCCGACATCGCGCATCGGGACCCAGAGTTCGTTGTGTGTGCGCCCGTAACGATTGCCTTCGACCACGCGCTCTTCCACGACGGCGATCGCGAAACCTGGTTCGAGTTGCATGTCGGGCGTGCCCGTATCTGCGGCGGATAATCGTTTGTAGGCAAACGATCCATCGGGACCAACGAAGTAATAATGAAACGGCAGGCCATCGGGCAGCGAGCGCAGCGCGCGATAACTGGGATCGACGAAGGTCGTTGCCGCAAGCTCGACGGCGTCTTCGCAGACCCACGCGCTGGGACCCACTTCGAGATATCGACCCTGACAACCTGCTCCGCGACGAACGGCAAAAATGGGCAGATGTACGTCTTTGGCGGCGGAGCCACGGCGCGCGGCGTTTTCCCACGGAGAGGCGAGGATGGGTTGGTCGGCTTTGCGAATTCGGGCGCTGACGATGCCGTCACCGAGCGGCGGTACGTCCGGACCGATCCAAGGAGGTTCGGTCGAGGCAAACGCATGTGTCGAGACAAACGCGGCGACGAGCGCGAGAAAGGAACATGCACCGCGGGCTGCAACGCGAGGTGAGCAAGTCGCGTGCAGCCCAGGAGCGAGGGGGTTCATCAGCGGTACGAGAAACGGACCTCGTGGTCGCAGATCCGGTATTGGTCGCCTTCACCAATGGCTTTGCGCGTGATGCGCTGACCCGTGAACTCGACACCGTTCGTCGAACCCATGTCGACCATGTAGTACTGGCCGTTCAAGTATTCGACCATGGCGTGTTGTCGCGAAACGTTGGGATCCTTGATCGTCAAGTCGCTGGACTGTTTGCCGCGACCAATGATGAAGCGATCCTTGTTCACGATGAATCGTTCGCCGCCGTAATAAGCGAACAACGGAACAGCGCCGGGGATGCCACCTTGGGATGGTGCTGCTGGCGGCGGCGTAGGCGCTGCTGGCGGCGGTCCTGGAGGACCCGGAGGCGGACCCGGAGGCATTCCATATTGCGGCGGCGGCGGTGGTGGTGCCGCGCCAAACCCAGGCATGGGCGGCGGCGGCGCACCAATCGTGGGCGGCGAAAGGCTCGGAGGAGGCGGCGGTCCAGGCGGACCCATGCCGGGCGGCCCTGGAGGCGGTGGCGGCGTGAGACCTGGAGGAGGCGGCGGCCCAGGCGGAACGCTGCGGGCAGGCGGCGGCGGAGCCGCGCCACCCATCAACGTGGAACGTGCACCAGGCGGAGGAGGCGGAGGCGGTCCACCTCCCGCACCCGGAGGAGGCGGAGGCGGAGCACCCGGAGGCCGACCAACACCCGTTGGAGGCGGCGGGGGCAAACCCGGTCCACGTCCGGCACCTGGTCCAGGCGGCGAAGGCACGCTCGGCGGTCGTTTTCCAGGCTGACCTGCAGTTGGAGGAACCGGCGTTGCCGTTCCCGAAGGCGGCCGCGGCGGCGGAGGCGGTCCACCCATGCCTGGAGGCGGCGGCGGCATCCCCATGCCTGGAGGCGGTGGCGGTCCACCCACCATGGGCGGCGGAGGCGGAGGTCCACCTGGAACACCCGACATCGTCGGTGGCGGAGTGTAAGCACCAGGAGGCGGCGGCGGTGTTGCACCATACGGAGGCGGCGTAGGTGGCATGCCAGGACCCATGGGCGGTGGGGGCGGCGGAGCGCCTGGTCCGCCCATCATGGGCGGCGGCGGAGCACCTGGCCCACCCATCATCGGAGGCGGCGGCGTGCCTGGTCCACCCATCATCGGAGGCGGTGGAGCACCTGGCCCACCCATCATCGGAGGCGGCGGGGCAGGCATGCCACCCATCATCGGAGGTGGTCCAGGCGGCGCAGGCGGCGCGCCTGGCGGCATGGGCATACCGCCCATCATGGGCGGTGGCGCAGGCGGCGCGCCTGGCGGCATGGGCATACCACCCATCATCGGAGGCGGCGGAGCAGGCGGCCCACCAGCATACGCTGGGGGCATCGGCGTGCCTCCCGGTCCCGGCGGATACGCCGGAGGCAACGGTGACGGTGGCGGAGCAGGCATCCCTGCCGTCGATGGCGGCATCGGAGGTCCAGATCCCGGCGCACCTCCCTCGGTACGTGGACCGGGAAATGGCGTGCGCTGGGGACTGTAGCTGCGCTGCCGAGCATATTGCTTCATCGACTCGTTGATGAGGTAGTCGATCGAGCACTCCAGCTCGCGCGCCATCTGCTCGAACGTCTCCCAGAGGACGTCACGGCACTGGAATGTTCTTGCGCTCTTTTTATTGGGGTCCGCGCTCATTTTTCCCTAATCGTCGTCGATGGTTCTGGGCCTGCGGTCAGATATCCAAAGCCGCATCGTGGCAAGCAATGGCTCGAGTCCACTGCGTACCGCTCATTTCTTCTGCTCCTTGCTCGCCTCAGGCTTGCGATCCTTCATGGCGGGCAAGATGCAAAAGCGCACAAAATCGCCAATCGTCTTAATTTCCTTCTGCTCGCGCCCCTGCTCGCCCTCTTTCGGGACTTCGCAGATCCACTTGCATTCAGGATCGCTATCACAAGTCGGGACTGCTCCCCAATCGTTCTCATACGCCGAGAGTTCAGCCACGTCTGCCTGCGTGCCGTGCGTATAAAAGTAAGCAAATGCACTCGCTCGAGCCGCAGGTGTTCCACCAAGAAAGAAAGGCTTCACTTCTTCTACCGCTTGGCCTTCTTTCAATTCACCAATCAATGCCCCGTAGGTGATCGCTTCGGGCATTGCGAAAGACTTGTTTTCCGGAAGAGACAGCAAGAAATCACGAATGTGCTTGACCTCGGACAACTTCAACAACGTCGCCGCTGCTGCACGTCGAACTTTCCATTTGTCCGTCTTGAACAGCTCCGTGAGTTTGTCCGCGACCATGTCTCGCGGTAGTTCACCCATGCGTCGGAACGCTTGATCGAGCACCACATCTGGCGCGTCACTACCCGCGATCTCGGAGAGCCGCTTGAGGTCATCCGGGTTGGTCTTGTCCATGCGGCCATCGAGCATCGCCAAAGCCATCTGGCGCCGTTTGTCGCTCTGGTCCTTGCGCGCCGCAAAGGAAAGCCCGAAGTCGACCGTCGGCCGACCTCCGACTCGTCGCATCGACTGAAACAACTTCGTCAGTTCATCGTCTTGCAGAAGCTCGAGCTGCTTCTTGAATTGATCGGCCGTGGGAGTGAGCTTCTGATCGGCGTTGGATTTTTCGAGTTCTTTTGTACGAACCTTGGCCCAATCATCCGTCAGGACCCATTTCGCCACTTCGACCAAAGCTGCCGCCCCAGCATCTTTCGTTTTGGGATCGCCAAGTTCCGCAACGAGCGAAGCCATGAGTTCGAGTTTCGGTGCATCACGGACCATCAATTTCGGCAGCCCCGTGACCCCCTCCGCACCAATGGCCCGCATGACTTGTTCGATCGTCGATGCTTGCCCACGCGACTCGGCTCGATGCGTGAAATCGGCCATCGCCCAGTCGGTCAAAGTCTTCTTCAGATCCTTCTTCAACGCTTCGTCCGCGATGAGTACCGGTTTGTCGGCCATCATCAGGGCATACGCAGCGTCCTTGTACGGAAGGGACGAATCCATGGGCAGGGGTTGCCCTGGCTGACCAACCGGCGGCGGCTTCTTCAGCTCCGCCATGATCGCAGTGACGAGCGGCACGACGATCTCTTTTTGCGTCTCGGGATCCAGCGCCGAGATCACGTCCACGAGGCTGCCCTTGCAGAGCGGATTGTCCGGCTCGACGTCACCATCGATCTGCGTGAACGCCAGTCGCCGACCGGAACGCGGTTTCATGCGAATGATCGCGAGCGCCGAGTCGACTCGTAACCCCGTGTCGTACTTGTCGTGCAACAACACGGCGCAGAGTTTTTTTGGACCCTGGGCCGTGCCCTCCCAGCGCTGAATGTCGTTTTCGTCGACTCGGCATCCTGAAAGAGCCAATGCCGAACCGAACGCCGCAATAAGCAGCGCCATCATCGACACCCTCGTCGGGCGTCGCCGTGCTTCGTCATCCATTCGCATGCGGGGATCGTCAGGGATGGTAACGCCCGTGCTCGCCCAAGCTCAAAGAAATTTGGGTCGATTCTTCAGAGTGCGCTCAGCAGGCCGCTCCGCGCTGCGAATCGTCGATGTGCGCTTCCGCCGTCCTCCCTAGGTTCGCAACGCTCGCGACGCCTGCTGAACGCACTCTGGTCAAAGGTGCCAACCACTTCGGAAAGTTGGGCCCCTTGCAGCCCCCCAGGTGCCAACCACTTTGGTAAATTGTTTCACAAAACACAAATTCGACTGCAAACCACATAAAACCCCGCCTCTCCATCGATTGCCCACAGCAACTTGCACGTGACCACAAGTGCGTATAGGTAGGCATAGTAGGTGTAGGTAGGTTATGGCCGTTCCTCTCTTCGCTCCACGTCGTGTGCCGGCAGCGCCCGCTTCTGTTGAACCCGCTGCTCCGCCCGCGAAAAAGCAACGGGAAGGCAGCTCGACTGCCGAGACGAGTTCTGCGCGTCCGATGCACACGTATGCCCGTGAAGCTGCGGCGTTGTTGCTGCTCGCTTCTGCGCTTTACACGGTGCTCGCATTGGCGTCGTACGAGGCGGATCCCATGCGTCCCGAGGTCATCGGGCCCAATTGGGTCGGGCCCGTAGGCGAAGCATTTTCGAGCCTTTTTTCAGGCGCATTTGGCATCGCTGCGTGGTCGGTGCCCATCGAGCTCGCGGTGCTCTCCGGCCCGCTGCTCGGGGGCAAACCTTCCCGGGCCAGCGTTGCGCGTCTTGGTGGCGACATCGTCGTCCTCGTGATCCTCGCCGCGCTCGCGCATGTGGCGTTTCCCATGGCCACAGCCTTTGGTGCTCTGCCCCTTGGAGGCAGCGTGGGCGAACTGTTTGGCGAGGTGATGCGGTCACTCTTCTCGGCCATCGGTTCCTACATCATTGGTTTGACGATCGTTTCGCTCATCCTCGTGCAACGAGCGACGTTCTCGTTCATCGATCTCGTGGCGCGTATGCGGGCGTTTTTCGCGTCGCTCGGTGAACGCGGCGTGTTCGGATTCGGGGCGATCGTGCGCGCTCTGCAACGCGTGCGCGAGATTGAAAAAGCTGGGGCCGAAGCCGAAAAAAAGAAGACTTCGCTGATCGACAAACTCCTCACGCCCGCACCGACCGACGTCATCATCACCGTGCTCGCTGACGATGACGCCCAATATCGTCCCGACAAACGTTTCGAAGCCGAAGCATCATCCGACGCGGACAAGTCACCACGAAAAAAACGCACGGTGCACATCAAGCATGCTGCATCGAGCGAACCTGGCGCAGCCAAGACAGAAGACGTTCCGAGCTCACGTCCGAGTGATCAAGGCGCGATGATCGTTCTGGGTGCAACCACGCCGATTCCTGGAGAAGCGATCGTCGCCAAGGTCGAGGCAAAGCCCGAAGCCAACGTGGTTCGGAATGAAGAACCCAAGGCTCGAGCCAAGGTCGTACGGAACGACGAACCCAAGCGTGTCGTCAAAGCTGGCGCTGCGGAAGTGGCGAAGCCGGTCGTGAAGATCGCCGCAGTCGAAGAACCGAAAGCTGTTCCGGTGATCGAAGAGGTCCAAGCTGCTGCGCCGGTCGTCGTTCAGAAGCCGTCAGCGAAGCCCGTTGCGGAAGACAAACCGCGCGGTCCATCCATCGTTGCTCCGTCGGCAAACCCGGAAGCGATCGTGGCCATGAGCGACATGAACGCTGGAGACGATTTCGTCGAGGCGATCACGTCAGCTCCGAGTGACAAACCCGTCACTCGCGTTGAAGTTGCTGCACCTGTGCGTGCCTCCCA
>DAOMZH010000098.1:0-18805 GCA_035437985.1 Polyangium sp. (in: bacteria)
CCGGCTCGCCAGGAAGCATGTGCAGCTCGGCCAGCCGCGACTCGATCTCCTCGATCGGCATGTGAATCGCCCCGGGAATGTGCGCGCGGCCAAACGCTGCTGCTTCGCGTGTATCGACAGCAACGACACCACCTCGCCGTAATAACTGCACCAACTCCATGGCTTTGATGGCCCCTTCGGCGCGCGGAAGAAAGGGATCGAGCATGTCGCGCATACGCGCTTTGCGAACTGCGCCTCGTTCGGCAGCAACCGGGCGACCACGGTGAAACACCATCAGCGTCGGAACAGCCTGAATTTGCAATGCTTGCGCCAATCGCTTGCTCTGATCGATGTTCACTTTGACGAACTTGGCTTTGCCTTCGAGTTCGTGCGACAGGGCCTCCACTTCGGGTGCAACCGTTTTGCAAGGGCCGCACCAGTCGGCGTAAAAGTCAATGAGCACGGGAAGTTCGCTGCGGAGAACTTCTCGCTCGAAGTCTTGCTCGGAGATGAGGGGTACCGGCATGGCTCGACACTCATAGCGATTGTGGGAGCAGATGGCAAGGTCACCCTTTGCGCCTCAACCGTTCCAAGATCGCCCGCGGGGACATGGTGGCGCGATAGACGTAAAGCTCACCAGCCGCATCTTCGTCGAGAACCTCTTCACTCACCCGCAGATGCTTGCCAATGGCGAGCAGGATCCGCGCAGGAAATCCCTTTCGCACCGCTTCAATTCGTCGCCACACCGCATCCCGACTCCAAAAACCAAACGCCTCGAGAAAAACCTCTTCCCCTGTGTTTTTATTGACAAACACGAGGTCTGGGACACACACCACCTCTCCGGGCATGGCAAAAATATGTTGGTTTTCCCGGACGCTCCATTCCGATTCGAGCCGCTCGAATGCCGCCCGCAACGTATCCAAGTCCGGACCTGATGCGGGCATGTCTGCGACATGGGCGACGAGCTGGTCTTTGGGCGTAATTTCCAAAACGAATGGTTTTTTGTCTTTGCCCCACAACAAATCTGCCTGCACGTGCCATTTGCGCATTCCCACGACGCGCGGGAGAAACATCGCCAAACGCAATCCGTACTTTTGCACGGCGTCGAAAAGGCTGAAAGGACCGTCGAGCGTAATCACATAACCCTTGTCGGCCGTTCTTTCGACGACATAGAGTAAACCATGAAATCGAGCGGCTCGGAAGAGGCGGCGATACGCATCGGGCGAATCACCCGAGACATGAACGACCACGCGGATTGCGCGCAGCAATGCGGCTTGCGCCAAACCCAAATTGTACCTTTCGATGATGGCTTCTGGAGACAAGGGTTGAAATTCGACCAATCGTTGGTTCTCGCGTAAATCGGCATAAAGCGCGCCATCAATGGCTTCGACACTCACGCCCATTTTCTTGGCCACGTCTTCGAGCACCGTGGTCCGCGCGAATTCGCCGCGCACGTCGAGCGCGCGATGGGCTGCCGCCGACGCCAAAAAAATTTCTCGGCGTAATGCTTCGGGATCGATACCTGCAGGCACGTCCCAAATGCAGCGATCGTCCAGCAATTTCCGTACACCTGCGGCTACGATGCGCAGGGCGACGGGAACCGGAACACTGTCGAGCGCCGAATCGATGTCTTCTCGCGAATCACCAATGGAATGCACGAGCACATCGGCGAAATCGGCCGCGATGTGTTGGACTTCTTCAATGGTTTTTCCTTGCAAGTATTGCAAGTGGAGCACGCCATTTCGTTTACGTACTCGCAATAGCTCCGTCGTCAGCACGTTTTTTCCTCGCGGCGGTTCATCCTTTGTATGCGGAATGTTCGCGTCGGCGATCGCTCACTCGTTGTTCGGAGGTATTTTCCGCGACGAGCTCGTACAAGCGCGCATGTTTTTCTGGAGTTTTCCGTAAAATGCGCCCCAAACGTTGCACGTGTTCTTTGACGGACGAATTGCCGCTCAAAACAATGGCGACGTTGGCTTCCGGAACGTTGACTCCTTCGTTGAGCACTTTCGACGTGACGACGGCGGTGTATTCGCCGGCATTAAATGCGGCCAAAATGGCGCTACGTTCTTTGACTCGCGTTTGATGCGTGATCGAAGGTAATAAAAAACGGCGCGAAATTGCATAAACCGTCGCGTTGTCCTCGGTAAAAATGATCGTGCGATCATGACGATGATTATGCAAAAGCCTCGCGAGTACGTCCAGTTTGCCCGGGGCCGCGAGGGCCAAAACGCGTTGCCGCCGATATGCGAGAAAGGCCCGGCGCCCTTCGTCACTCCGGGAACTCAAATACAGAAATCGACTCCAACCGTCTGGAGCCGACATACGTATGTTTTGACTGCGAATGAAATCCACGTATTCGCCCCGAGCGGCGTCGTAAGCTTCGCGCTCCTCGGGGGAAAGAGGCACGGTAATGCGTTCGGTTTCATAAGCCGCCAGGTATTCGCCGGACAATTCGGTGATGTCTTTACGGTACACCAAAGGACCAATGAGGTCATCGTATCCTCGGCCGTCATTTCGTTCGGGCGTAGCGGTCAAACCCAAACGAAATGGCGCAATGGTCATGTGCGCGGCCAATTGATAGGAAGGGCTGGGCAAGTGGTGGCATTCATCGAATACCACCAGGCCAAACTTGTTTCCCAAACGGTCCATGTGCAAATGCGCCGAATCGTAGGTGGTTACGGTGATCTCCTGCGGTTCGTAATACCCACCGCCCACGATACCCACGGGCCTCTTGAAAGCCGCAGCCAGAATGTCATACCATTGGTTCAACAAATCCAGGGTCGGGACCACGACGAGCGTGCTGCGTTGTCGGCTAGCAATGGCCATCGTGGCGACATAGGTTTTTCCGGCGCCCGTCGGTAAAACCACGACCCCCCGAAAACGAGCCGCTGCCCAAGCATCGAGCGCTTCGCGTTGGTACGGAAATGGTTCGTGCCGGGCCGTGGGAACGAGGTCGAGCACGTCGTAGGCCCGCGCTTCATCGGTAAACGGCAATTTTCGCGCGCGTAGCCCGAGGATCGTCTCGGCATAAGCCGCCGCCGGAAGCCGAAAACAATTTTCTCGCCCGTCCCAGGAACATGTCGGCGGCAGGGTTGTCGCATCTGCTTCTGCAAGACCCCCAATGCGAACGGTCCCGCCGTGAAATGAGAGGTGAATGTTGGGAGGCGACGAGGTCATGGGCCCAAAAGTTCAACCTCGGGCAGAGCATGCCCGCGGTGGTCCGAGGCCCCAAACGTTCGATGAAGGGCCGTGCGGACGGTGGTCTGTCATGAACGACGTGCGGTTGCAAGCCTCAAGATCGACGTTTTTCGTTCCGTCGTTTTTCGGGCTGCGAGGTTTGTCCTTCCGGCCACTCGAGTTCCAGCGTTTCACCAAACCGCGTTGCGAGATAACGACCATGCACCGCGCGAAACCGTCGACCAATACGTTCGAGCATCTCGACGGGTGGCGGATCCGGCCGAAACATTTCGAACTTCGCGCGAGCCGTCGAAGCATCGAAGTCGCCCGTTTTCAGCATTGTCTGCAGTGGACCGACGAGCGATTCCGCGGCGGCAATATCTGTCCCCGCGGGCCATGGTTGCGTAGGATCGTTCAATTCCGACAGACGTTTGCCCTGGGCAAGCAATCCATAAAATCCTTCGCGAAACGGCACTTCCATTTCGACCGCATAATGAACGAGGTCGTGCAGGAGCATGCTGCGGGTTTCGAGGTCCGCCAACTCGGTTGTGCCGTCGGCCCGCACAATCGCGAAGCGATGGCGCTCGGGGTTGGTACGGGTCATCAGAATCCGCATACGCGGCGTTTTAGCACGATGGTTTTTTCGTGCACGCGACGAATGATCATTGTCACAGGTATTGACGTGTGGTGGAGTGTGAAATCATGACGACGACGCAAGAGGGTGGGGCGGGAGCGGCGGCAACTACGGCAAAGCCGATTCCTTTGATCAAATTTGGAATCGTGTCGACCATTCGGTCGCTCTCGGATCCGTTGGGAATGGTCGCCGAAGCGATGCGCGAATTCGGCGAAACGATAAGGGTACCAGGACTTGGGGGACCAGCGATCATGACGGGCGATCCCGAAGTGATTCGGACAATACTCACTGCGGACCACGACCAATACGGCATTCCATTTCGCGAGCAACTCAGCCCTTTCGTGGGCGAGTCGTCGCTCATCATGACCCCAGGGCAGCGCCATAAAAAAGACCGGAAGCTCCTGGCACCATCGTTTCACGGTGCACGCATGCGCGCGTATGGAAAAAGCATCATCGAAATAACCCTGCAGCAAACTTCCAAGCTTGTTCGCGGAAAAACCTTCAGCATGATGGACTTGACCCAATCCATTACGCTCGATGTCATCTTGCGCGCCGTTTTCGGCGTCGAGGACGAGGCATCGCACGAACGATTTCGAGCCGCAATCGTCGAGCTCGTCGGCGCCATGAATACGCCCATCATTACCGTATTCGAATTCATGCGCAAAGAATTTGGCGGATTCGGACCCTGGGCTCGTTTCCAGCGCGCCATTGAAGCGCTCAACGCTCTCATTTACGACGAAATCAAAAAGCGCCGAGGGCATACGGCGGGTCGCGAAGATATTTTCAGCCTCATGCTCGATGCCAAATACGACGATGGCGAGGGAATGACCGACAAGGAGCTGCGGGACCAATTGCATCTGCTGTTTTTCGCGGGACACGATACGACATCGACCGCGTTGGGCTGGGCTTTTTATTGGATGTGTCGACAACCGATCGAAGCGGCGAAAGTCATGGCCGAAATTGATGCGCTCGGTGACTCACCCGATCCGGAAGCAATTGCGGCCTTGCCGTATCTCGAAGCATTTTGCCAAGAGACGTTGCGCATTTATCCGATCGCCCCAAACGTTGGGCGGCAATTGATTAAACCCTTCGATTTGCTGGGAAATACCATTCCCGAAGGAACGACGCTCCTGGCATCGATCATGATGCTCCACGAGAACGAAAAAGTCTATCCGGAACCTCGTAAGTTCCGCCCCGAACGATTTTTGGAGCGAAAATTCTCACCCTACGAATACATTCCGTTTGGCGGAGGACCACGACGGTGCATCGGGGCGGCTTTGGCCATGTACGAAATGAAAATCGTCATGGCCACGTTTTTACGCAAATACAAATTCCGCCTCGTCAAAGATGCGCCCGTGAAATACGTGCAACGCGGTCTCACCATGGGACCAAAAGGTGGAATTGATATGGTCATCGAAGGGACACGCTGACCTTTCGGTTCATCCGCGTCAGTTCTGCTTGCAATTTTCGTTCGATTCGAGCAATCGTCGCGTCATGCGATTTCGCCGTGCCGTTGCCTCGATCGTCACTCTCGTTGTGCTCGCGTCCGCTGCTCCTACATTCGCGGCTCCACCACTTCAAAAAGCACCTGCGACCCCTCTCGCCGAAGCCAAGGTTCCTCCCGAGGCCACAAAACTCATCGACGAAGCGATTGCCAAGGCCAAAGCACAAAAATTCTTCGACGCGATTGATACGCTCAATCAAGCCATCACGATCATTGAAAAGAAGCACGGCCCAGACCACTATTTGCTGGGCAATGCGCTCAATATTTTGACCCAGATCGAGACGATCGTCGGGCGCCTCGACGACGCAGAAAAACACGCCGAGCGGGCGATTGCCGTCCTGAAGAAAGATGTCAATGCCGATCCCATGCGTCTCGGATATGCTTTGATTCGTCGGGCCGAATTGTATGGGAAACGAGGGAAGGTTGATGAAGAGGTCGAACTGCGCAAATTGACCATCAAGTTGTTCGACAAGGCGTTCGGGAGCCAAAGCACGGCGACACTGGCCGAAATTCTCCATTTGGCGCAAGCTTTGCGGCATTGGGGGCGATATGACGACGCGAAAACGTATTTCGAATATTGGAATTCGACCATCGCGCGCATGTACAGCAATGACGACCCCATATTCATGGACGTTTTGCTCGATTATGGCATGAACGAAGCCGAAGCTGGCCGTTATGACGACGCGGAAAAAATCTTTCTGCGGGCGCTGGATGTCAGCAAAAAGCATGGGCGAATCAAAGACCAGGACATTGAATCGATTCTCAATGGTTTGGCCGAGGTGAAATACCAGCAGGGTGATTATGCAGCCGCCGAAGCCTTGTACGAGCGGGTGCGTGCGGTTTTCGAGGCGGATCAAACAACGAGCCGTCACGAAATGGGCATTTTGCTTGGAAACCTGGGCAGCGTGCGGATGGATCGTGGGGACGTCCAAGGAGGGATGCCGCTCCTCCGTCAATCGCTCGATTTGCTCGAGCAGCACTTTGGCCAAGACAATCCCGAGATTGTCTCAGCGTTGACCAACCTTGGCGAAGCGTTGCTCAGGCAGCGAAAATTCGACGAATGCAAACCCTACCTCGAACGTGCGTTGGCGATTCGGGAAAAAGCTTTTGGACCAGATCATCCGCGCCTCGCCAATCAATTGATCAATTTGGGATCCGTTTGGCTCGAACAACGGGATAATGCAAGGGGCGAACCCTATTTTCAGCGGGCTTTGGCGATTCAAGAAAAGAAATTGGGAGCGACGAACCCATTGCTATTTCCGACGCTTCAGGCGCTCGGGTTTATCGAACAAGGAAAAAATCGCCTCGATCAGGCGGAAGCATATCACAAGCGAGCCATCGAGGTGTTGGAGAAGTCGTTTGGCCCGACGCATCCCAACATTCCCGCACCTTTGCGCAGTTTGGCCGCCATTCAACGGTTGCGTGGTAATTTGGACGCTTCGCGCGGAACGCTCGAGCGCGCCAGCGAGATTGCGGAAAAAAATACCACCCGAATGTTGGCCTCGGGGTCCGAAGCCCAAAAGTTAGCTTGGCTCTCGACACTCGATCCGCTCTGGGAACAAATCATCGAACACCACATGATGTTCGAACCGAAAAACGAAGCTGCAGCCCGGTTGGCGCTCAATGCGACATTACGTCGAAAAGGTCGGGCGCTCGACGCCGTCGCCGGAAGTTTGAGTCTGCTGCGGCGAAATATGTCGCCCGAAGTGCAGGCCATTTTCGAGCAACTGCGGGAGAAGCAAAAAAAGCTCGCGTCGATGATGATGCACGCCAATGCCGACAAAGATCCGGCGGCATGGACGACCGAACTTTTGGCGCTCGAAAAGGACGTCGCCCAACTGGAAGACGTCGTGAGTTCAAAAAGCGCGGCGTATCGCCTCGAAACGCAAACGGCCACAGTGGATGCCGTGCAAAAAGTGTTGCCCGAGGACGCCATGTATGTCGAAATCATTCGGCGACGCTTGGCCAATCTCGGATATTTCGCTCCGGGTACCACGGAACAATATGCCGTGTACGTTCTCGGGCCCAAAGGAAGCCCGCGCGTCATTGATCTGGGCGATGCGGGGCCCATTGATGACGCCGTCTTCAAATTGCGCGATGCTTTGGCCGAGCCTTCACGCAAGGATGTCAAAGCGTTATCGCGGGCGTTGGACGAAAAAGTCATGCGTCCCGTGCGCGCTGCATTGGGTTCGTCAAAACGACTCATTCTCGCGCCTGACGGAAACCTCAATTTCATTCCGTTCGAGGCGCTCGTCGACGAAAATGACAAATTCTTGATCGAACGTTGGTCCATTTCATATGTAACGAGCGGCCGCGATCTATTTCGTTGGTCGCGGCACGCTCCGAGTCGTTCGGCGCCGGTGGTCGTGGCGAATCCGAAGTTTGGCGAAATCGTCAAACGTCCAGCAGGTGAAGGAGGTTCCAATTCGCGAGGAGTCGATAAAACGGGTATATCGCGACTCGGATTCACGCCTTTGTCGGGAACCGAAGAAGAGGGGCGGGCGATTTTGAAGCAATTGTCCGGGGCGCAGCTGCGCGCTGGAGGCGATGCGAAAAAGCAAAGCGTGACGACCTTGGCCGGACCCAAGATTTTGCACATTGCCACGCATGGGTTTTTCCTGGGCGATTCGGCGGAAACAGCTGCTGCAAATACCCGCGGATTCACGCTCGAGGGAGAGCCTCCTCCGCCGGTGCTGCGATCTTTGGAAACCGAGAAACCGAAGGACAAACCCTCTCCCCTGCTGCTGTCGGGATTGGCGCTTTCCGGAGCCAATGCGCATGGTCAGGCGCGCGCGGACGGCATTCTCACGGCCCTCGAAGCTTCCGGCCTCGATTTGGAAGGGACAAAGCTCGTTGTCTTGAGCGCTTGTGAAACGGGTTTGGGCCAAGCACGCAGCGGTGAAGGTGTCGAAGGATTACGTCGGGCGTTTGTCTTGGCCGGAGCAGAAACGACGGTCATGAGTTTGTGGAAAGTCGACGATACCGCGACGCGCGACATGATGATTGGGTATTACAAACGCATTGAAGGCGGCGAAGGACGAAGCGAAGCTTTACGCCAAGTGCGCCTGCAAATGCTCGCCCAAGATTCCACGGCCCATCCATTTTATTGGGCGAGTTTCATTGTCGCGGGCGATCCATCACGCCTCGATGGCACAATGCCTTCCGTTCCTTCCGTAACCCCGAGTGCCCGCGGTTGTGCCTGCGTCGTGGCCGGTGAAATCGTCGAAAACGATCCGCAAAATGCCGGATTCCTCATTGTGGCACTCGGGGCAATAGGAGTTTGGCGCAGGAGACGTTTGTCCTGATATGATGGCCGGATTCAATTACGTTGCTGGATGGATATTGACCATTGCGGCGACGAGCCCGACGGACGAACTCGCACCCCATACGTGACGTTTCGTGCCGCGAGGGTTCTTTGTAATTGGTCGGCTAGATTTCCACAATCTATCCAATCCGACGAAC
The DNA here is from genome assembly GCA_035437985.1 of Polyangium sp. (in: bacteria). Lineage (GTDB taxonomy): Bacteria > Myxococcota_A > Polyangia > Polyangiales > Polyangiaceae > Polyangium. The sequence goes on from DAOMZH010000098.1 coordinate 8,760, forward strand.
TTATCCACAGGTTTGGCGCGAAGCACGAAAAAATACTCGCACATGTGCCTCTGTCCCCTATCATGAGGATCCCACCATGAAACACATTGCCCGATCCCTCGCGCCCGGGTTCCTGATTGCGTCGCCTCCTCTTGGAGACCCGAACTTCGATCGGACGGTGGTGCTTCTCGCTATGCACGGCAAAGAGGGAGCGCTTGGCTTCGTGGTCAATCGTGTGGCTCCCGTATCGCTCGGAGAAGTTTTCAAGTTTGCGGGATATGGCGAATCGGAAGTGCAGGACAAGAGCCCGGTCTTCATTGGGGGCCCCGTTTCTCCTTCGACAGGCTGGATTCTTTGTGTCGATCCCGATCTCGACCCTCGAGAAGAGGGCGTTTTGGCTATCGATGATCGATTACGCATCACCTCGCGGCGCACCGCATTCGATGCATTCGTGCAAGAGCGTCGCAATTCGCCCAATGAATCCGACTCCAAAAAACGCGTCGTGATTCTCGGGTACAGCGGATGGGGCCCCGGACAACTCGAACGCGAAATCAGCGCCGGAGCTTGGCTTCCGACACCCCTCGACGAGCGCATCGTGTTCGAGGTGGAAATCGAAAAGCGCTGGGAACACGCCTATGCCCTGAATGGCCTGTCGCCTGCCGTCATGATGACCATGCGGGGTGGTGGTTCGGCGTAACGGGTGTTTTTCGACAAACCTAGGGTTTGCCCGCGGCGCGACGAAATCGTCGATCGTGCCAACGCAACATTTCGAGTGTTCCCACTTCGCGCAGCCACGGCTGATCGTGAGGACCCGGAAGCACGATCGTATCGTGCGTGATGCGTCGTTTCGTCAGTTCATTCGCGAGAGCTTCATTCGCCTCGCGGAACGGATCCGCCGAACTCGTTTCGAGGTGGATCGCACGCGGTCCGTGCTCTTGGATCACGCTCGCGAGACGCTCGGCATACGGCACTGCTCGATGCCCACCGATGGCGGCTTGTACGGCACCCAGTGCTCCGAACGATTGTGGTTTGCGGAGAAAAACCTCGATTGCGACAAACCCGCCGAGAGAACATCCGTCGATGGCGATGCGCATCGTGTCGGTCGTGATGGACGTTTCTCGACGGGCTGCAGGGATGACGACGTCGGTGATCCATTGGCTGTAGCCATCGAGTGCGTTCTTTAGATTCGCTGCCCGATTGACGTTTGGCGTGTATGGACACGCAATGACAAACCCACCAAACGGCGAGGTTGTCAGCTCCGCGTTGACCGCCCGCAGATGCTCGTCAGTGAAGTCCCCGCGTTTGCCCGTGCGCGTGACCGGGGGGCGGTAGAGCCGATCGATGCTCGTGGCGAGGCCATAACGTTCGAGCCACGCGAAGGCACCTGTTCGTTGGTCGCCCGTTTCGCCAAGGCCATGCAGCAAGACGAGCAACGAAACGTTGGAGGTCGGACTAATTTTTTGAGGGATGACAAGAGTCATCCGCTGTCCGAGTGCTCGATCACCAGGCAACGCGACGTCGCGCACATCGAGGCCCGCTGCAGCGTAGTCATCAGCTTCGGCATCACGGCTCTCGAGTGCCGTCAGTCCTGCGGCGACGGCACCGAGGAACATGCGACGTGTCGCGCGCATTCGTGGAAAGGTAACCGATGTTCAGCATGCGCGACCAGTGATCGCTGGTGCGCATATTTGTTCAGCATTGTTCAGGCGACGTTTGGTGATTTCGCGGGTGTCGATGAAGAGGAAGATCGAGCGCCACGATCCTTGATACCTTGTCAGCCGCGCCGATTATCCCCCGGCTGCTCGGACAAGAGACATGCAGGAATCGAATACCGGACGTGCCTTGCCGCAACTGGACTCCGTCGCTTCGGCCCTCGAGCAAAAGCTCGAGAATGAGCCGGCGCTCCTGGATTTGATGGTCCAGGCATTATCAAAAGGAGCGAGCCCCGCAGACTTGTGGGAGCAGCTTCATGCAAATGCACAACGGGACGGACGCGTCGCCGAATTGGCTGCCGCGTACGACACCGTTTGTCGTGACCGTAAGGTTCGTCTGCTCCAACCAGCTGCGCAAGTCGAGCTGTTGTTGAATGGTGCAGGCTTCATTTGTGATGTCGCGGGCGACGGGGCAACGGCGCAGCCGCATCTCGAACGCGTGATGCAATTGTCACCAGGCAATGTCGACGCATTCCAACGTCTCGAAACGATTCTTCGCGAGCGTGAGGAGTGGGTGAAGCTGGCCGAGCTGTACATGGCCATGTCCGCCCAGCGTCAGGACAAACAGGAGCAACTCGCGTTCATGCGCGCCGCCGTGCAGATCTATGCGGCGCTCCCAGGCGAGGAAGAAAAAGCGTTCAAACTGCATCAGCAGATTTTGCGTGTCGATCCGACCGATGCCGAGAGCCGCGCAGCCATGACCGAACGACTCATGGCGACAGGTCGTGTCGCGGACGTCGCCAAGCTTTACGAAGCTGCCATCGCCGCCGATCCACCGCCTCCGGAAGAAGATGTCCTCGCGCTTCGTGAACAAGCCATCGAGCTTTATGTCGATCGCTTGCACGAACTCGAAAAGGGTTTGCCCCACGCCGAAGAGGTGCTCAAGAAAAACCCCGACAGCGAATTGGCCTGGCGCTCATGTGAGCAGTTGCTGACCCACAAGACGCTTGCCGCACGTGCAGCGGCCGCGATTGAGAATGTCTACATGGCGCGCGAGCAATTCGAAGACGCCGCGCGAATGCTGACCATTCAAATCGACAGCGTACGTGGCCCGCGGCGCCTCGAAGCTCAGAAGCGTTTGGCCTTGTTGCAGTACGACAAACTCGGTGATTTGCCCGCTGCATTCACGCTGCACGAGGGCATTCTCACCGTCGATCCCAATGACGATGAAGTGCGCGCTCGATATCGCAGCATTGGTACCGCGCTCGATCGTCGATTGGATGTCACGCGCGTACTCACGCGAGCTTCGTCGAGCGCCAAAGATCCCATCGTGCGCGCAAAGATCGCCGCAGACCTTGGCGAACTCTTCCTCGAAGCCGGAGACGTCAAGCGTGGACGAGCCTCATTGCAGAGCGCCGTGGATGCGGGTTTGTCCGATGAAGCCGGCGTGCGTGCCGCCAAGGCATTGGCCGATCTTTGCGAACAAGCGTCGGATTGGGCTGCTTTGGCGATCGTCCTCGAACGACTCGCTGAAATCGATCCGAATCCCGAATCGCGAGCTCAAACCGCCTACCGTTTGGCGCAGCTGTACGAAACGCAAATCCACAACACGACCGGCGCGATCGGCGCGTACCGCAAACTGATTGGTACGTCTCTTGAAACCGATGCTCTTCCGGTTCTCGAGCGACTGTACGAATCGACTGGCGACGAAGTTTCGCTCGCGGACGTTCTCGAACGACGAGCACTTCATGAAAAGGATCCCGAAGCTGCCAAGCAGCTCGCGTTCCGGGCTGCAGATTTGCGTGCTGCACGGTCGAGTGATCTTGGTGCCGTTCTCGATGGATGGCGTAGGTTCCTCGAGACGTACGGTCCGTCGCGGGACATTCACGCGCGCATCCTTCCGCTGCTCGAACGTGAAGGGCGTTTCGAGGAATTGGCGAAGACGCTCGATGCTGAAGCGGGTTTGACCGCGCCCGAAGAGCGCATTCCTGTCCTCGCAAAATTGGCCAAGGTTCGGCAGGATAAACTGCAAGATTCTGCCGGCGCGATTGACGCTTATCGACAAGCACTCGATCTCGATCGGGCAGATGAAACGTGTCGCCGAGCTGTCGAGAGTCTCTTGCGAAGTGGTGATCGACGCATTGCTGCCGCTGACGTTCTCGAACCGATTTACCGGCAAGAAGGAGCGCCCGCGCAATTGCTCGAGGTGCTCGAGGTTCGTGCTGAAATCGTTCCTGAAGCGATCACGAAATTGGCTGCGTTGCGCGAGGCTACGGAGATTGCCGATCAGCAACTCAACGATCAAACGCGGGCCCTGAAAAACGCTGGCCTTGGTCTGCGGGTCGCCGTGAGCGATGCGTCCGATGAAGTGCCCGAGTGGCTCGCATCCGTGCAGCGTCTTGCCTCGTCGGACGCGCTCGCTTTGGCAAACATCCTCGTGCAAGCCCTGGGCGAACGACAGGTTGATCATCCTGCACTCGCCGAACTCGCTCGCGCGACTGGTGAAGCGCTTGCGGCGCATGGAGACTTTGGCGGAGCGCTGAACGTGCTTCGTCGGGCACTCGCGTTCGAACCGTCTTCAGCTGATTTGTTGTCGCGGATCGATGGCTTGCTCGAACAACACGGCACGTCACTCGAACGACTCGACCTGCATCGTCAGGCCCTCAAAGCCACGACGGATCCGGAGCGACGTCGCGAGTTGTTCCACACGATCGGCTCGATTCAGCGCCACGGATTAAACGACTTGGTCGCTGCTGCGGCGACGTACAAGCGAGCGCTCGAAGAGAATCCGAACGATCGTGCAGCCTACGAAGCAGGGCTCGACGTTCTCGAAGCGTCGGAAGATTTCGAGGGCTTGTACTCCGCTCTCGTGGGTGGTGCCGAACGTGAAGGCGATTCGAAAGAACGCTCCAAGATCGTTTTGCGCATGGCGAACTTGTCCGCGGATCGCGACTGGATCGATCGCGCTCGCCAGCATTACCGAAGCTTGCTCGATGAACGAGCGGATTTGTCGGATGAAACCCTCGACAAGATCGCGGGTTTGAGCCGTAAAACGGGCGACAACGAGCTGTATCGTGTGCTCCTCGAACGGCGTATCGAGATTGCAGATGGACCGCGTGCCGTTGCGCAATGGCTCGAACGCCTTGCCGAACTACGCGCCGATGCATTCGGTGATTCAGCAGGTGCGATCGCAGATTGCTTGCGCGCCGGTGACCTTGCGGAAAGTGCTGGTGACGACGTCCTGGCCGAACGGCTCTTCGAACGCGTCGTGGCGCTCGAGCCGGATCATCGCGATGCGGCAGCTCGCCTCGTGGCGATTTATCGCCGGCTCGAAGAGTGGTCGAAGCTCCCCGACGTGTACGACATTCTGTCGCGTACGGCCGAGGATGCTGCCGAGCGCGCGGACAAACTCCTCGAATTCGAGGATGCTGCCATTCGCGCTGGTGTGGCCATGCGTTACGTGGCGGCGGTCGATGGTTTGTCCGAACAAGCGGACGCTCTCGATGCCGATCGTCGGGACGCACTCGAAGCTGCACGTACACGCGTGCTCGCGGCGGACCCCGAGCGACAAGATGAAGCGGCGATTGCGTATCGACGCATGATCGAGCGCAAGAGCGATCCGTGGAGTGCTGTCGAAGCGTTCGAAGGCTTCCTCGATCGCAGTCCCCTCATCCAAACGCGTCTCGAAGATCGTCGTTGGGTCTTGCGTTTCCGCATGGATCACGCCGAAGGCGATCGTCGCGTCGAAGCGCTTCTCGCGTGGGCCTCGGCGGAGGAGAACGTCTTCAAGGACTCCGGCGCCGCGGACAAACTCTACAGCGAAGTGCTCGGACTCGATGCGACCAACAACACGGCGCTCGAAGCTCGTAGCCGAATTTTGCTGGAGTTGGGCGATGTCGAAGGCGCCGCGGCGATGGTCGCGCGCCGTCGTGATCTGCGTGAAGGCGCGGAACGAACCGCACTCGAACTCGAGCTTTCGCAACTGTTGCTCGAACGTTTGGGACGTGTCGACGAAGCGCTTGCCGCCGTCGATCCGGTTTTGGATGCCGAACCTGGTAACGAAGGAGCATTGGCGCTTCTCGAACGTGCCCTTGCCCGGCCTGATTCACGTCGTCGCGCCGCAGAGATGCTCGAACGGGCCTGCGATACGTGTGGCGACGAAGCCATCTCGGCACGCATCCTCAAGCTGCTCATTGCGACGCCTGCAGATGCAAGTGACCTGGCGGATCTTCGTCCAGGATGGTTCACCCGATTGCTCGATCGACCTGGTGCAGCACCCGAGATCGCCCTCGATCTGGCGCTGCGCGCGATCGACGAACTCATCTACGACGCGACGTTGTGGGAGCGTGCGGAGCAACTCGGACGCGAGGCGGAAAAACCCGAACTCGTTGCCGAGATGTACCGGAAAAAGTTGGAGTCCGAAGCAGTTCGGACTTTGCAACCCGAGCAAACCGACGACTTGGGCCGCCGCGCAGTGGACTTCCACGAGGAGTTTTTCTTCGAGGATCAGGACACCGTGATGAAGCACCTGCGTCGGGTGGTCGACGTCGCCCCCGATGCTTTCTGGGCCTTCGAACGCTTGAAGCTCGCCTACAACCAACACGAACGTTGGGACGATTTGTTCTCGTTGTACGACCAGGCGATCGTCCGCACCGAGGACAAGTTCACACGCATCGAGCTCCTCGAAGATGCTGCCGAGTCAGCCAAGGATCTCGCGGGCAAACCCGACAAGGCTGTTTCGTATCTCGAACAGCTCTTGCCCCTCAAACCCAAGGACAAGAAGATCCGTTTGTCCCTGGAGCGCCTCTACGAACGTTTGGCGCGGCACCGTCCGCTCATTGATTTGTTGTCGCAAGAACTCGACTCGCTCGATGTCGAGTCGGCCCAGAAGCTACGCGCACGAATTGCTGCATTGTGGATCGATGGCGTTGCGGACTCCGATGAGGCGTTCGCGGTCATCGCCTCGATGCTCGCGATCGATCCCGCACGGCATGAGGCGGTTGGTCTTCTCGAACGCATCCTCAAGGTGACGAACCAAGGTGTTGTCGACCCACTCGCGAATCCTCCGGCAGAATCGTCCGAGGCCACAGCGCGGCAACGATCGGCAGCAGCGCTCGAAACGCGTTATCGCCAAGAGCAACGTCATCACGACTTGGCGCGTGTGCTTGGTGTGCGTCTCGAAAGTGCCGCGGACGCGGAAGGCCGCGGAAAACTCCTGCGCGAGATCGTCCACCTGCACGCGGAAGTTCTTGGCGATCCTGCCTCGGCGCTCGAAAACCTGGCAGCGCTCGTGGCTCTCGAACCGGGCGATCCCGCACATCGCACCGAACTCGATCGTTTGGCCGCGAAGGTTGGTCGCGACGATCGTTTGGCCGAGGTGCTCGTCACGGTTGCGTCAGTTGTTCCAGGACCACTCAAGATCGAGCTGCTTACGCATGCCTCGGCGATCTTCGTTGATCGCTTGGGTGATCGAAGCCGAGCGATCGAGATTGGTCGGGCCATCCTCGCCTTGCACGAGGCGCATCCCGAATTGGTCATTGCTCCGGCGCGCACGTTGGAAAAACTCCTCGCGTTGGAGAGCCGATCGGGTGAGCGATGCGATGTCCTCGAGCGTTTGGCGGAGCTCGAGAAGGAGCAGGATCCGGATGCGCGGCGACTCGACTTGCTCGAAGCAGCGCGTTTGGCCTCGGCGGACCTTGGGGACAAACCCCGCGCCATCGCTGATTACCGCGCGACGTTGACGGACCAGCCGCGCGACGTGGAAGCTCTCACGGGTTTGGCGGCGGACCTCGAATTCGAGCGACGTTTTGCCGAGCTTGCAGAAGTCCTCGAACGTCGAGCAGCGCTGACCGACGGGACGAGTGCCCGGACAGACCTCGTGCGGGTAGCCGTCATTTGCGATCAAGAGCTTGGCGACGTCGCCCGGGCAGTCACGGTTTGGGAACACGTTCGCGAGCGGTTTGGCGCGGACGATGAGAGTTGTGATGCGCTTGCGGTGCTGTTGACGAAAGCTTCACGCTGGAACGATCTCGTCACCCTGTATCAAGTGAGCGCGAAGCTTGCCGACGAAGCACAAACCACGGCACGCGCCGCAGATTTGTATCGTCGTCTCGGCGATGCGCAACGTGATCGCACCGCGCAATGGCTCGACGCGGTTTCGAGTTACGAATCAGCAATTCGCTTGGGTGATGCCGGCGGCAAAGCGGCTCTCGGCGGCCTCGAAACACTGCTCTCGCTCATCGAACTCGATGACGAAGTACGACGGCCGGTGCTTTCGAGCGCCGTGCGCGTGTTGGCGGCGACGTACGCCGGATCTGGTGATTGGCAAAGCACCATCGCCCTGCTCGAACAACGCTTGGCAGCATCCAATTCCGTCGACGAACGCACCAGCATCCTGACCGAAACGGCATCGCTCTACGAACATCGTCAAGGTGATCAAGCGTTGGCTTTCGGCGCGATTTGGCGCGCGTTTGCCGAAGCAAAGACCGCGGATCTCGCCAGTGAAATCCTTCGTTTGGCGCAAGCAGCGGATCGTTGGTCCGACGTCGATGAAGCTTTCCCGGGCGTCGAAGCAGAAGGTGGCGTGCCCGGTCTCGTGGCCCGCGACATTTGGTGGAACCTCGCTTTGTGGCACCGCGATCGTCGCAACGACGAACGCTCGGCCGAAGCAGCCATCGAACGCGCCCTCGGTTACGATGCGACAAACCGCGAGATGCTCACGGCGCTCGTCGAAATTCGCCGCCATGCTCCAGGACGGTCTCTGGTCGATGCCTTGCTCCGTTTGAGCGATGTCTCGGACGAACCGTTGCCGCTGCACAAGGAAGCCGTCGTCACGGCAATCGACAACGTGGGAGACACCGCGTTGGCGAAGACCATCGCCGAAGCAATGCTCGACAAAGCCAAGGCGCGGTGGGCGAGTGAAGGTTCGGATGCATCGAGTTTGCCCGCGACCTCTGCGTCTTGGGCGATCGATGTGCTCGTGAAGATTTATCGCGAAGAGGGCAATTCGGCGCGCGTCGTCGAGTTGTGTCTCGATGGCGCAAAGCTTCCCTTCGAGACGCCGCATCGCCGAGCGTTGCGTTTGTCGGCGGCCGAGATTTCGGAGCCACCCGCCGCGATCACGATTTACGAAGAGTTGTTCGGGGAAAACCCGACCGATGGTCTCGTCGGTGATCGTCTCGACGCACTTTATCGGTCCGAAGGTCGGCGCACGGATTTGCTCGCTCTGCGCGAAAAGCAAATCTCCGTGGCCGCTGATTCTGCCTCGCGTGTTGACTTGCGAGTCGACTTGGCTCTGCTCCTGACGGATGCCGGCGAGATTGATCGAGCGATTGCGACCTTGCGGAAAAACCTCGAGGAAAACCCGTTGCACGGTCCGTCCGTGGACAAACTCGCGGAGCTCTTCGAAGGGCGTGGGGACTACACCGCACTCGCCTCGCTTTGGGAGGATCAGGCAGCGCGTCGAGAAGCCAATCGCGACACGACGGTCGCTGCGGAATTGTGGCGTCGAGCGGCCATCATCTCGGAAAACAAGGTCGGCGATATTGCCCGAGCGACTTCGGACTATCGTCGTGCTGCGCGCTTCCGGGATCTCGCATCACTCGATGCTCTCGCGCGCTTGTTCACGGCGCGTGGTGATCATCCGTCGGCCGCTGAAGTCCTCGAGATCATCTGCACCGACTCGCCGCTCGATTCTGCGCCGCATCCCGTGCTGCGTTTGGCCGAGTCGTACATCTCCGCGGGCGAACCTGCGATGGCTCGTCAACGTCTCGAAGAAGCTCTCCAGAAAATCACGGATACTGCGCCTGTTCGGGCCCGTTTGTCCGTGCTCTACCGAGAGGCCGAGGCCTGGGGACCGCTTGCGGAACTCACCGCCGTCGAAGCGCAACACACGGAAAACATCGCGCAACGCACCAAGTTGCTCCGCGAAGCTGCGGATCTTCACGTAACGAAGCGCAGCGATCCCCAATCGGCCGTTCCGTTGCTCGAACAAGCTGCGGCTCTCACGCCGGATGATCGCGCCATCAAACTCACGCTTTGCGATGCGTTGAGTGCCGCAGGACGGATCGAAGAAGCATCGGCCGTTTTGCGACAAATCATCGATGCGTACGGTGCGCGTCGTCCCAAGGATCGCGCCGTCGTGCACCACTACTTGGCGCGCGTGTACCTCGCGTCGGGTGACCGTTCGAGTGCGCTCGCCGAACTCGATGTCGCCCTCAAGATTGACCCGACGCACCCAGAAATCCTGCTCGCAGTCGCGCGTTTGTCCTTTGACGAAGGGCAATACGATCGAGCACAACGCACCTACCGCTCGTTGCTCATGATGGTTCGTCGCTTGCGTGATGAACAATCGAGTCCCGCAGTCACCCGCACCGAGGTTCTCTACGCGCTGGCTGAAATCGCGGAGAAGCAAGG
>DAOMZH010000099.1:0-18722 GCA_035437985.1 Polyangium sp. (in: bacteria)
CACCAAACTCGCCGCGCTCGCCGCAACCGCCGCGGCTCGCGCAGTCGCCATCGCACGATCGAGATCGATCTCCGCGAGCACCTGATCACTCACGCCGCAATCTGCTCCACGCGCGCGTTGAGCGCGGCCAAGAGCTTCTGAACGCTCGCTTTTGCATCGCCAAACAACATCAGCGTATTGTCGAGGTAGCACAGCGGATTGTCGACACCTGCATAGCCCGCAGCCATACCGCGCTTGAGCATGATGACCCGTCCGGACTTCCAAACCTCGAGCACCGGCATTCCGTAAATCGGACTCTCGGGATCATCGAGCGCGCTGGGATTCACGATGTCGTTGGCTCCGATGACGATGACCACATCCGTCTTGTCGAAGTCTTCGTTGATCTCTTCCATCTCCTTCACGATCTCGTAGGAGACGTTTGCTTCCGCAAGCAGCACGTTCATGTGTCCCGGAAGGCGACCAGCTACCGGATGAATTGCATAACGCGCATTCACGCCGCGTTTTTCGAGCACCGAAGTGATCTCTTTGACCGCATGTTGCGCCTGCGCAACGGCCATTCCGTATCCCGGAACGACGACGACATTCTTTGCACCCAAAAGAAGATCCGCTGCACCGTCGATGTTTGTCTCGTTCACCTTCTTCGGCGCTTCGCCTTTCTTCGCCGCAGGAACAGCACCACCCTGGTCACCAAATCCCGCAAACACGACGTTCCAAATCGAACGGTTCATCGCTTTGCACATGATGTAGCTGAGGATCGCACCTGAACTTCCCACGAGCGCGCCAGTGACAATCAACAGGTCGTTGCCGAGCATGAAACCCGCTGCTGATGCGGCCCAACCGGAATAACTGTTCAAGAGTGAAACAACGACCGGCATGTCGCCGCCGCCGATCGCGAGCACGAGGTGCGCGCCAAGAAAACTCGCGATTCCCGTCGAAATCAGCAGATAAAGCACCCGGGTCGAACCGTCCGCGCCAAACGCCATTGCGCTGAGACAAACACACGCCGTAACCATGAGCGCGTTGATCAGGTGTCGTCCAGGAATCACGAGCGGTCGTGAACCCATCGTTCCACGCAGCTTCAGAAACGCGATGACCGATCCCGTGAACGTGATCGCGCCAATGAAGACACCAGCATGGATCTCGACATGATGCGCGACATCCCCTGTTCCAGAATGATGAACCCCGTCGATCTCACTCGCGATGCCCACGAGCGCTGCTGCAGCACCGACGAAACTATGCAGAATTGCAACGAGTTCCGGCATGCTCGTCATCGCGACTCGCGCCGCGAGAACCGAGCCAATCACTGCGCCGAGACCGATTGCCCCAGCGAGCAAACCAAGTCCTTCCATCTGCACGGCTTGTTGCACATGCGCTGCATTTTCCGGCGGAAGAACAATCGCGCCGAGCGTGACGACGACGGCGAGAAGCATGCCAATCGTGCCGAAAAGATTGCCGCGACGGGCAGTTTGCTGCGAGCTCAGTCCCCGTAGGGACATGACAAACAGAAGGCTGGCGACGAGATACGTGACGTTGACGAGGCTGATTCGCATCGCTCCCTCACTTGCGGAACATGCGCAGCATCCGCTGCGTCACGAGAAAACCACCGGCGACATTGATCGAAGCAAGAAGCACAGCGACAGCCCCGAGAATCGCGGCCGTCGCCAAACCTCCACCCGTGGCGGCGAGCAACATGCCGCCGATCAAAATGATGCCGCTGATCGCGTTCGTTACGCTCATCAGCGGAGTGTGCAACGCGGGAGTCACGTTCCAGACGACGTGCCAACCAATGACGCACGAGAGAAGAAAAACCGTCAAATGTTGCACGAGCTCGGGTTTGCCGAAGAGACCTACCGGCGTGAGAAACGCCAGCCCCAACACCGTCGCAATTCGTGCAGGCCATGGGTTTGGCGGAGCCTCGGGTTTGGCATGGCCATGCGTCGGCGGTTTGACCACAGGCGCTGGTCCAGGTCGAATTTCCGGCCGCGGAGGTGGCCACTTCAGCTCACCGTCGAGCAACACGAGCATTCCGCGTTGAATCTCATCCTCGAGAGAAATCACCCATTTCTTCTCTTTGCCGAGGATCTCTTCGATCAAGTTGACGATCGTCATCGCATACAACTCGCTTGCTTGGCGAGCCATGCGACTGGTGAGATCGGTGTAGCCAACGATCGTGACTCCGTAGTGCGAGACGATTTGATCACGCTGGGTGAACGCGCAGTTGCCACCTTGTTCGGCGGCAAGATCGACGATGACACTGCCGCGCCGCATACCGACGACTGCACCAGTCGTGATGAGTTCCGGGGCTTTTTTGCCAGGAATGAGCGCGGTCGTGATCACGATGTCGCTCGTTCGACAATGCTCGGCGATGAGTTGTTGTTCGGCGGCGAGATACGCAGCACTCACTTCTTTCGCGTATCCACCCTGCCCTTCGCCCGTTTCACCTTGGTAGTCGAACGGGACAAACTCGGCCCCCATACTCGTGACTTGTTCACGAACGATGGGACGCGTGTCGAACGCTTTGACTTGCGCCCCGAGCGCTCGTGCCGCACCGATCGCCGCGAGGCCCGCAACGCCAGCACCCACGATGAAGACCTGCGCGGGCTTGATTCGACCGGCCGCAGTGCTTTGACCACCAAGCAGTTTGCCATAGTTCGCAGCAGCCTCGATGACCGCGCGATATCCAGCCACGTTAGCCATTGCCGAGAGAGCATCGAGCTTTTGGGCGCGGGTGATCCGCGGGACAGCATCCATCGCGAGGACCGTGGCCTCTCGAGCGGCGAGTTTGTCCACGAGCTCTTTGTTTTGCGCGGGCCATAAAAACGAGATGAGGCTTTGTCCTTTGCGAAGCAGCTCGGCCTCGTGTTTGCCCGTGCCTGCATCGACAGACGGGGGGCGAACTTTCGTCACGACGTCCGACTTGGCCCAAACTTCTTCAACGGTTGGAGCCAATTGCGCGCCGACTTCAGCGAATTCCGCGTCGTCGAAACCTGCTGCAACCCCTGCCCCCGCTTGGACGAGAACATCGAATCCCAATTTGCGCAAACGCACGATCGACGAAGGCGTCGCTGCAACACGTTTTTCCAGGGGATCGATCTCTTTCGGAATGCCGATCGTCAATCCCAAACCTTCGGCGTCCGCGCCTGTTTCTTTGCTTCGACGCGCTTGTTCGACCATTTCGGGCGGCACTCTACACGAATCATCGTCGAGGTAAACGGCGACGTGCGTTCATTCCGCTACGTCACCAGGAGTTCCTTCGGCAAAACTTTGAAAATGCCGCACGAAAAGACCAAAACGTACGTGCGTTGACAAGGTCCTCGCATCATCCTTTGCTCACCAATCACGTGGACGAAATTCTGACAGTCTTCGAAAACAACCACATCGATCCGCCATGGTCGCATTTGCTCGTGGCGAGCCTCGATCTGCTGATAATCGGCGCAGTGATCTGGTGTATCCGGGAGTTCGTCTCGGCACAACGAGCTGCGCGTCAGGCGATGCGTACGGAAAAATCGACATTGCCATTGCACGAAGGTGCGCGATTCATAGCGGGAAGTGTGGAGTTCGCCGAAGGGGCGAAAACAGCAATTCGCGTCACGATCACGCAAGAGGGCACGCAACACGAATACAAGAATGCGTACACACACAAGTGGTCCGAGGTTGATCGGGAAATCGACGCGCACCCATTCTATTTGCGGCTGCCCAATGGCGAACGTGTGCGCGTCGAGCCTCCGAATGACGTGATGCTCGTCGACAAACTCGATCAAATGGAATGGTTCGACGTGCATCGCCGACGGCGCCGTGCAGAACTCGTGGGCGAAGAACGAGCCGTCGTGGAAGGCATTTTGAAGCGCGGCGATGATCCGGAAATGCGCGGAGGTCAATCTTATCGCCAAGGCGCCTCATTGGGATGGGTCATGCTCCCGACCCAAAAACGCGGAATGCGCGTTTCCACGGAGAGTTTGGCCCGGCGTCATCAATTACGTGCCAGTGCCTTCTTGTCGACCGCAGCGCTCGTCTTTCTCATTGGTATGTCGGCCATGTTCTGCGTCGCGCCCTATCGAGCTCGATTATGGTTCGGCAAAAACGTAATCGCTATTTACCTCGGAAAAGATACCTATTACTCGAGCAGCGGCCGACGAGGCCTGACGCCCCATTACTCTGTTCGAGTGCATAGCCAGGACGAACGCGGACTATTCGATACAAATCGTGTTGATATCGACCTCGACGATTATGCCCTGTTGCCAGTTTCCCCAGGGAAAATCTGGTATCGACGAGTCGAATTGTTTCCCAGTGCTTCGACGCTAGGAAAAAATAGCTCCGTGGCGATTTGGCAAATGGTTGCCGCCGCCATGCTCGGGGGATTGGCTATTTATCGCATCGTGACCACCCATCGGTATCGGCGATGGTACGAAGGGCCGGTGATCGAAGGAGGATCTGGGGTGTTGCCCGTGCCGCCAAACATTCGATTTCCAGCGGAAGAAATCGTGCGGGTGCAACCGGAACCGCGAAAAATAGTCGGTCCTGCCGTGGATAGGATTTCTGCGGATTTTACAGATGAGGTGCCGAAGCAGGGCGAGTAGGACGAAGTTCAGGCGAGGACTTCGAGTTTCTTGGCACTGGTTTTTCCGTCAATACCAGCGAAGAAATCATTGCCCTTGTCGTCGACCACGATGAATGCAGGGAAATCGACGACATCGATTTTCCAGACCGCCTCCATCCCGAGCTCGGGATATTCGAGCACTTCGACCTTGCGAATGCAATCTTTGGCCAAACGCGCCGCGGGACCGCCAATCGAGCCCAGGTAAAACCCACCGTGCTTTTTGCAGGCATCCGTCACCGCTTTGGAACGATTGCCCTTGGCCAGCATGACCTGCGACCCGCCGTGTGCCTGGAACAAATCGACATACGCATCCATGCGCCCCGCGGTTGTCGGGCCAAACGATCCGGAAGCATATCCTTCGGGCGTCTTCGCCGGCCCCGCATAATACACCATGTATTGCTTCAGATACTCGGGCATCCCTTCGCCCCGATCGAGACGCTCTTTGATTTTCGCATGCGCAATGTCCCGCGCCACGACCATCGGTCCCGTGAGCGACAAACGCGTCTTGATTGGATATTGCGATAATTTCGCCCGAATATCGCTCATCGGCTGATTCAAGTCGATCGCCACGACTTCGCCACTCAAGTCGTCCGCCGTGGTTTCCGGAAGATACTTGGCCGGATCCCTTTCGAGCTCTTCGAGATAAATGCCGTCAGCCGTGATTTTCGCGAGCGCTTGCCGATCCGCCGAACACGAAACCGCAATACCCACGGGACACGATGCTCCATGACGCGGCAGCCGAATGACCCGTACGTCATGACAAAAGTATTTCCCGCCAAACTGTGCACCAATGCCTGTTTTTTGGGCAAGTTCGAGGATCTTCAGTTCCAAATCCCGATCGCGAAAACCTCGCCCCAGGTCATTTCCCTCGGGCGGCAGCGAATCCAGATATCGAGCCGACGCGTACTTCGCCACTTTCAAGGCATATTCAGCGCTCGTGCCCCCAATGACGACCGCGAGATGATAGGGCGGACACGCTGCAGTGCCGAGCGAACGAATCTTTTGTTCGACGAACGCGAGCAAACTTTCGGGGTTCAAGAGCGCCTTGGTTTCTTGGTAGAGATAACTCTTGTTCGCCGATCCGCCTCCTTTGGCCATGAACAAGAATTTGTATGCGGATCCTTCGGTTGCATACAATTCGATTTGTGCCGGAAGGTTTGTCTTGGTATTCACTTCGCGGTACATGTCGAGCGGGGCGAGCTGCGAATAGCGAAGATTCAAGGTGCGGTAGGCATCGAATATGCCGCGGGCTATGGCCGCTTCGTCATTGCTTTCGGTGAGTACGTATTGCCCTTTTTTCCCCATGACGATGGCCGTGCCCGTATCTTGGCACGAGGGCAGGATGAATCCGGCCGCGATATTGGCATTACGCAAAAGTTCGAGCGCCACGAAACGATCGTTCGGGCTTGCTTCGGGATCCTGCAGAATTTTCGATAATTGCGCCAAGTGCCCTGGCCGCAACAGATGCGAAATGTCCCGTATCGCTTCACGGGTGAGCAACGTCAGCCCTTCGGGTTCCACCTTTACGAACGTGCGTCCCGCAGCCTCGATCGTCGAAACGTAATCTTTCGTCAAGAGCCTGTACGGGGTTTCATCTTTGCCGAGCGGCAACATGTCTTGAAACTGAAAGTCGCTCATAACCATGCCTTTCCAGTCTGTTTTGCGTGGTGCAGGAATACCTCCGGACGGAGCAAAATGCCAAGAGGTTTTGGGAGAATTTTTGACGCGTTACTCGGAGGGCCAGACTACAGCCCGCTCCTGTGTCCCGACGAAACTTGGCCATTACCGTCCTATTCACCTGTCCGTTTGTCCCGAGCAGCTTTTCTCCGCTCTTTCAGCGACAAACTATCTTGCTTCGTTTGCCAAACAATGACAAGCTCCGACGAACCTGGCCATGGCTGAACGCGGGTTTATCCTGACAAGCACGTACCGGTCCTTCGACGACCGCACCGAGGTTCGCTTCCATGCGGTCCTCGAACGCGGACAACGCGTCCTCATTCTGGATGATCGCGTGCGCCCGTATCTGTTTGTCCGGGAACGCGATTGGGCCCCCGCCGCCCGCGTAACGGGTGCGCGCGTCGAGCCGACCGAGCTTCGCGCATTTAATGGCGAGAGTGTCGCCAAAATCGAAGCGCCAAACCCCGAACGCCTCGGCGAATTACGCGACAAACTTCTCCGGGCCTCCATCGAACCACTCGAAAGCGACGTTCGTTTCGCCCAGCGATGGCTCGTCGATCAAGGCATATTCGGCTCGTTTTCCATCGAAGGCCCCACCGAAGAACGTGGGCGACTCGGACGTGTTTACCACAATCCGCTGCTCCGCCCTGCCCGCTTCGTCCCGCAATTGAGCGTGCTTTCGTTCGACATCGAGACGAGCCTCGACGGGCAACAGTTGTTTTCAATAGCTTGTGCAGGAGCTGGCGGCGATCGTGTTTTTTTCATTCACCATGACGAACACACCGTATTTCCCGAGCATGTGGAGATATTCCCGGACGAACGGTCGCTTTTGCTTGCCTTTTTCGACCACGTTCGCCAAACCGATCCCGATGTGCTCTCCGGCTGGAACATTCCGGATTTTGATTTGCCGGCGATTGCCACATTTTGCAAGCGAGCCCAAATTCCCTGTGATTTGGGACGTGGGGCCTCCGGCGTGACGATTCGTCGCGATCCTGGGTTTACTCGCGAAGCCCGGGCCTTCGTGCCTGGACGATCGGTGCTCGACGGCTTGGCGCTCGTGCGCGGCTCGTTCGTCAAACTGGATGATTATCGTCTCGAAACGGCCTCGCGTTCCATTTTGGGGCGCGGGAAGTTATTTGCCCACGACGATCGCGGCGCGCAAATCGAATCATCATTTCAAAATGATCCGGCCCTGCTCGCTGAATACAACTTGGAAGATGCGCGCCTGGTTCGCGATATTCTGAAAAAGCTCTCGCTTGTCGAATTGGCCGTCGAACGAAGTCTTTTGACGGGTTTGCCCCCGGATCGCATTGGAGGGCAAATTGCCGCCATTGATTCCTTGTATTTGCACGTATTGCGAAAACGGGGTTGCGTTGCTCCGTCCATTCCGACCTCGCGCGAATTCGAGCCCATTGCTGGCGGCCTGGTCCTCGATGCTACGCCGGGCATCTACCGACATGTCGCCGTGTACGACTTCAAGAGCCTGTATCCGAGCATCATTCGCACGTTTCAAATCGATCCCCTCACGTTCGTCGGGGAAATGGACCCTCGCGACAAACGCGCCCCGGTCATCATCACGCCGAGTGGCGCGGCGTTTCGTCGCGGTTCGTCTGGAGGTCCAGCGGGCATTTTTCCTGAGCTCGTAGCCAATCTTGGACAAGAGCGCACGGATGCGCGTAAAGCAGGTGACGAACGCCGAGCATATGCCATCAAGATTTTGATGAATTCGATGTACGGCGTTCTGGGAACGCCAGCGTCACGTCTTTTTAGTCCCGTCGTGGCCAATGCGATCCCCGTTGCGGGCCAGTATGTCATTCGCGCGGCAGCACGTTCCGTGGCCAAACACGGATATCGCGTATTGTATGGCGACACGGATTCGATTTTCGTGGACATGAACGAAACAGATGCCGAACGAGCTCGCCTGCGAGCAGAAGAACTGCGTAAGTTGGTCTCGACAGACTTGTCCGTTGCTCTGCGCGATGATTTCGACGTCGAGAGTTTTCTCGATCTGGCATTACAAAAGGTTTATGCCCGGCTGCTCTTGCCAGAATTGCGCCATCGTGCCGAAGGCAGCAAAAAGCGATATGCGGGGTTATTGACGACGCCGAGTGGTTCCGAAATCGACATCGTGGGGCTCGAAGCCGTGCGTCGCGACGCGAGCCCCCTCGTTCGGCGATTTCAGCGGGAGCTTTTGGAACATGTCTTTCACGACAAACCAGTGGAAACGTTCGTGCGCGCATTCGTCGCGGACTTGCGGGCCGGGCGAATCGATTCCGAGCTCGTATTGCAGAAATCATTACGCAAACCGCTCGAGGCGTATACCAAAACCACGCCGCCGCATGTCAAAGCGGCGCGGCGAGCGCTGGATGCTCCAGGACGAACCGTTGCGTACGTCATGACGAAACATGGCCCGGAGCCGATCAATGCGCGAACGGCTCCACCCGATCACGACCATTACATTACTAAAGAATTGCGCCCTATTGCCGATTCGATTTTACGCCTGGTGGGCGATCGCGATTTTGACGACATCGTCGGCGCCCCCAAGCAACTTTCCCTCTTTTGAGGTAGTAGACACGGTGTAGTCCGTCGTGTATCGTGCCGCGCCATGCAATACACTCGTCTCGGCCGCACCGCCCTCAAAGTCAGTCGTTTGTGCCTCGGAACCATGAACTTTGGTCCTCATACGACCGAAGAGGATTCTTTTCGTATCATGGATCGGGCACTCGAACTCGGAATCAACTTCTTCGACACGGCCAACGTCTATGGCTGGAAAAAGGGCGAGGGCATCACGGAAAACATCATTGGGCGATGGTTTGCCCAAGGTGGCGGGCGTCGCGAAAAAACAGTCATTGCGACGAAAGTCTACGGACCCATGGGTGATTGGCCCAATGAAGGACGCCTTTCGGCTGTGCACATTCGGCGCGCGTGTGAAGCGTCGCTCAAACGCATGCAAACCGACCATATCGAGCTGTACCAAATGCACCACATCGACCGAGACGCCCCATGGGAGGAAGTGTGGCAAGCTATGGAAACGCTCGTAACCCAAGGGAAAATCACCTACGTGGGTTCGTCCAACTTCGCTGGTTTTCATATTGCGCAGGCGAATGAAATTGCCAAGTCGCGGCACTTCATGGGCCTCGTGTGCGAGCAAAGCTTGTACAATCTCATCGACCGGACCATTGAGCTGGAAGTCATTCCTGCGTGCCAAGCGTATGGACTCGGCCTCATTCCGTGGAGTCCGCTCAAGGGTGGCATTTTGGGCGGCGCATTGCAAAAAATGAACGAAGGCCGGCGGACGAGTGATTTTGCCCAGAAAAACGTCAACAAATACCGCGACAAACTCGAAAAATTCGAGGGACATTGCACCGAGATTGGGCAAAAGCCGGCGGACGTCGCCTTGGCGTGGCTTTTGGCGCAGCCTTCGGTCACGGGCCCAATCATTGGACCTCGAACGGTCGAACAACTCGACGAAAATGCGGCTGTGCTCGATTTGAAGCTCAGCGACGACACCGTCAAGAAACTCGATGAGATTTTCCCGGGGCCTGGCGGTCGCGCTCCAGAAGCCTACGCCTGGTAAAACGCCGTCGGGGTCATTGCGGCAGGCACGAACCTGCCGCAATCGGCAAACCATTAGGCCGCTTTGTGCTGCTTGACGAGCACCGGATTCATCGGAGCAGGAAAACCCAACTTGCCAAGCTCATCGTTGATGAGTTTGTTCGTCGCGAAATACACATCCCAGTAATGGTCGGTATGGCAGAACGGACGCACGGCGAGCACCGGGCCTGACAGCGTGAAGGTGAGCACTTCCACGCAAGGCTCGGGCTTTTTCGATACATTGGGAATCGTCTTGAGTTTTTCTCGCAATGTGGAGATTGCTTTATCGAGGTCGGCTTCGCCCGAGAGCTGGGCGACGAGTTCGACACGACGATAAGAGTTCGCCGAGAAATTCTTGATCGTGTCGGAAAAGACTTTGCCGTTTCCAATGAATGTGCGCACATTGTCCGGGGTGTCGATTTCCGTGACGAACAGCCCAATGGCGTGCACGGTGCCTTCAATACCCCCAGCAATCACGTAATCGCCGACGTTGAAGGGTCGCAAAACAATCATGAATACGCCTGAAGCAAGATTGGACAGAAGTCCCGACCATGCGACGCCAACGGCTACACCCATAGCCGCCAACAACCCCGCAAACGTCGTCGTTTCGATTCCGAATACGCTGAGCACTGCCAATACAAGCAGAATATTCAGCAGGACGCCGGAGACTGAATGGATATAGCGCGAAACCGTCGCGTCGAGCTTACGGTCGCTCAGCGCCTTGTCGAGAATTCCCAGCACCGCCCGCACGACAAGACGTCCGACGATCCAAAGGACAATCGCGCCGAGAATTTTCAGCCCGACATTCATGCCAATCTGTACAGCAAGATCCAAGTATTTTTGCAGTGTGTCGTTCATGTGACCCCTTTCGCTTTCGAACAGTCAGTTCGGATTTTCGAGTGGACGGACCTACATCCGACCCCGAAGCGCCGCTTCATTGCCGTGTTTGGCTCCACGCGTCAATAGCCATAAATCACAATTTTACTACTTTCTTATTCATAGGAATTCAGATTCTGCGCCTAATTGTCTTTCTAGTTACGGACAGTTGTGACAGCGGTATTTGTCGGCGCGAGGCATTGCATTGCTTTGCGTCTTGCGCTTTGATGCGGCTACATATGGAAGCGGATCGCGATCTCGCCGGCACACTCGCCAAAAACGTCAAACAATTACGAGAAGCTCGGGGGCTCACGCAGCAACAGATTTCCAAGCTCGCGGATGTTCCGCGCGCGACATGGGCGCACCTGGAGTCTGGCGAGGCGAACCCTACCCTTTCCGTTCTACATCGCGTTGCGACGGCGCTGCAAGTATCCATTGAAGAATTGTTGAGCGCCCCGCGGAGCGTCGTGCGGCATTACGCCAAAGGCAGTTTGCCTGTACGAACTCCAGGACAAGCGACGGTGCGCAAATTGCTTCCGGATGCAATTGCGGGGATGGAAATCGACCGGATCGAACTTCCGCCCAATGGTCGCATGACCGGCGTGCCGCATACGCCGGGAACACGTGAATATCTGACGGTGGAATCAGGCGAGATTCAATTGATCGTGGCGGGAGAGAAATTCTTGGTTGCTGCCGGAGATGTCGTGGTTTTTCGCGGAGATCAGCGCCATTCGTATCACAATTCCGGGCGCGACGTGGCAGTGGGATATTCGGTCGTCGTCTTGGCGCACGTCGATTGACGCGCCAAACTCATTGCGTCACGTTCACGTCGTATTTGCCATAATCCGATTCCGCCGTTCCCGTGATTTTCGTCGTATCAGGTTTGCGCTCGACCTTGGCGGGGTCGGCAGCCGTCGGCTGTAACTCTCCGGAAATATTGAGGGTAAGCGTGACGTTCCCTTCGAGGTCTCCGCTCATCTTGAAGGTTCCAACCAGCGTGCCGTTGACCGTTCCGTTGGGCACGTTCGCGAGCTTCAGGTCAATCACGGGCAAGGTCGACGTCGTATCGTATGTGATCAAACCATCGTCTGAATAGCCTTTCATTTCCTCATTCAGGGTCATCGTTTTGTTGGCCGAAGCGCCTTGGTCGACTTTGCCACTGACGGTCAACGTACCCGCTTTGTCGCCATTGGTCGTTTGCGGATCAATGTTGGCGCTCGAAGCCAAATTGAAGCCTTGAAAGCCGAGTTGCATGGCCTTGTCGACCGATTTGTCCAGACCAACATATGCGCGGCGCGCGTCTTCTTCCGACCCCACGTCATCACTACAACCCGCAAGTCCCAGAGCAAATACGAAGATCGATGCAGATAGAAGGAATGTTCTCAAGGTTCACCTCGTTCCAGAGACAAGACCCTAGCATCCTCCGTGATTCCAGCACCGCATTATGGCTGAACGCCGCACCCGCACACAAGATGTTTGCCTCCCGCGGATTTCGTGCTAGGTCGGGCGCACATGTCGAACGTCGTCGAGTTTGGTACGCCCGCGGCAATGCCGTCTTCCGATCGGCGTTTGTTGCTCGTTTTCGATGGTGGTGATGCACCTGGTTACGCGTCGGTCGCGGTCGCGCTCACGGAAGAAGCCTCGCGTCGCGGATACGAAGTGTGGGCTGCAACCGAAGGTTATCGTTCTTTGACGCACGATGCGCGTAGCGAGCCACGATTCGAACGTCTCATCGTGAGCCGTAAGGAACGTTATGCATTGCTCGCCAAAGGCATTCCTGCGCGAAGCATGGGGCGTCGAGTGCTCGATGCGGGGAGTGATTTTCGAAGCGAGCGATACTTGGGATTTCATGACCCGACAAACCGCCAGGTCGCGGCCGAAACCATTCGAGCCCAAGGTTTTTCCCACATCGTGGCAGTCGGTGGAAATGGGACGTTCGAAGGGCTCAAGGCATTGCTCGATCACACGCATCCCAAGCCCGTCGTCGGATTCGTCAATGTTTCAATCGACAATGATCTTGCAGGAGATCGAGCGATTGGATTTCTTTCGGGCGTGGAGGCTGGCGCGACGATTGCGCGGGGCCTTTACGAAGACGCCTATACCCATAAACGCATTTATTTGCTCGAAATGATGGGCAATCGCAGCGGTCGACATGCTCTGCATTGCGGTGTGGCCGCCCGTGCGCACCTCATCGTTTTGCCATTCTTCCAATTCCCGGGCGTCGTGCTGAAGGAAATTGCCGAAGCCCTCGCGCGCACGGAATACGCATTGGTCGTGGTCGCCGAAGGGTACGAGCGGGAAAAACGCAAAGCACAATTTCCCGGGGCCTCTGCTGCCGAGTATTTTCGTATGCAACTCGAATCGGCTGGGCTTCAAGACACGCCGCAAAAGCGAGTGATTGCCGAGCCATTCAGCCGTTCGATTCGGGGCATTCGTCCGGCGTTTCTCGATGTTGCTGCGTCCTACATGAAAGCTTCATTGATTTGCGACGCATTCGAAGAGGGGAAAACCGAAGTCATGCCGTTCGTCCTCGCGTCCAATGATGTCGGCGTTCGTCAATTTCGCATGGTCGGCCGCGAAGATCGCGTGGAACGAGCCTACCTTCCGCTTTTGGCACGATTACAATTGCCGGGTTTCACGTCCTGGATCCGAGAAAACTTTACCAACGAATCAGCGAGTCTTTGACCAAACTTCTCCCGCTTGTCCGCCACGTTGAACATTTGAGGCGTTGGGTCAATTTCGGCACCTTTCGCCTCGAACCCCAACCATAGATCGTTTCGAGGTTTACCTTGTCTACCAAATGCGTCATTCTCGATTTCGACGGAACGTTCACGGACGTCGCGCGTGAAGCAGCTCCGTTCGTCGATGCGTTTCGCGCTGCCGTATTCGACCTACTCGGACGCGAATTGCCGACCGAATGGGCTCACCAAGCCGCGCAGATTGCAGAAAACCCTGGACGCCATGGTTGGGTGCACGAAGGTCGTATCGTCGCGCCCGCGAGCGCAGATCCGTATATCCTCACGACGACCACCGCGCATCTCGTTTTCGATGCAGCGGGCGTGTTAAAAGACGGCAAAACGCGGGCCGCAATCTTGCAAGCCCTCTAACATCACGCCTACGAAAATACTCTCACCGCTTTTCGACCCCGAGCCAAAGAAGTGCTCGAAGCCCTAGCAGCATCAGGCATTCCGACGTTTGTCGTAACAAACGCACGAACCGATGCGGCATTGAAAAAATTACGTACCCTCGGCCCCGTCGGTATCGACAAGATCGAAGTGCATGGCGACGCGCGCAAGTTTGTCGTAGATAATGCGGAATCGACCGATGAACGGCTGGCTCGAGTTCCGGAGCGGCTGACGCTTCCAGGCCTCGAACGGCCTGTTTATCCGCGTCGTGGCCGATATTTCGATGCGTTGGCGAGCATCATGCAACGTGTCGGCGCCAAGCCCGAAGAAGTCTTGGTTTGCGGAGATATTTACGAATTGGATCTGGCTCTGCCGCTCGAATTAGGCATGAACGTGCACATGGTGACGGGTCCCAAACCGCCTGCTGCGCACGAACTCGCCTGGCTCGAAAAGTTTGGCGCACGCACAAGCCATGCGGATGACCTCGACGCCATTCTCGTACGTATTGGCTCTTGAGGAAGGCCGAGAGGCCAATTCGCCGAACTTGCTCGACAAGCTAACGAGCGGGTTTTACGCGCCTCACCGAGCGCCTGCGGAATCAGCCGGCACCGCGGGTCGCGCCATTGTGCTCCCAATGAGCGCTCCGGCGGCAAAATAAGTACCCGTTTCGGAATCCGGAAGAATGTCGTACGTGAATGCATGGCGATACGGTATGCGGCGCACGTTGACGACCTCGATTCCCCCAAGATTGCTTCCCCGCACGAGCTGTCCAAAAGAATGACCGTCCGCTGTGGGATGTCCCGCGCTGATTTCGAGGGTGCTACCATCGGCAAGGTCGACCTGAATCACGAAATGGTTTGTCACGGGATTGCGTTGTGTGCGCCGAATAGGCACGGCCTTGATCGCGCCTTCGTGCACGCTATATACGAGATCGCCTTCGACGAGCGAATCAATGCGTTTTTCGCCGCTAGGCGTGGCGATGGGCGTCTCGGGCGCAGTGCATTCGCAAGATGTGCATCCCGCAGGACACGTGCCATTGGTATTAGGCGCGTGGCAGCCAAGAATGACGCCGATGGGACCGGGAACACTGCAACAAAGTTCCCCCGGCGCGCAGCAATTGCTCCCACAACACGTGCCCCCTGGACCGCAAAGAGGCCCATTGCATGGTGGTACGGTGCAAACCCCGTTATCACAATACGGCTGCATAGCATCACATTTTTGGCCACACGCTCCGCAATTGTTGATGTCGTTATCGAGGTTGGTGCAGGTCTCACCGCAACAAACGAAATCGCAGAAACCGCACGATCCGCCGCCAGAACTGCTCGAACTCGAGGTGCCCCCCAGACCCCCGCTGCCCCCATTTCCACCAGTCTGGCTTCCCCCGCCATTGCCCCCCATTCCAATGGCCCCACCATTTCCGCCCGTGCCACTCGCCGAAGACGACGAGCTCGATCCGCCGGAACCGCCCCCGTCGATCGCGGAGCCGCAGCCGGCAATGAACATTCCCATCAAGCCTAGAAGATAGATTTTGTGCTGCATGATGGCAATGGTACCACGACTCGACGCGGACCACACCATGTTTGTCAGGGCGCACCAAGACGGTGCATTATGCCTGGGAAATCTTGGAATGGTTGGGTAGCAAAACGTTCAGCGTGCTTCTTCGCGCACGACGGTTTGTCCTAGCTGTCGGAGCAGCGGGAGGTTCGTCGCGGTGATATAGCGAGCTGATTCATTCGGATCCGCGTAGTGTTGATGCCAGCACCAGGGCGGAACATAGACCGCGTCGCCTGCTTTCCAATCGAATCGTTGTCCTTCCGTAATCGTGTAGCCCCGACCGGAAATGACATAGATGAGCGATTCATACGCGTGGCGGTGATTGGAGGTCGAAGCGCCCGGGTCCAGGTCACCAATGCTCAAGCTGACGTTATTGGCCGGCAGCTTGATTGAATAAACGGGATGCCCACGCTCGCGCGAAAAATCGGCGGCTGGAGTATCGACAACGGTCACATCGCGATGCACGCAATCGGGGCCTGGTTGTCGCGACGGTACGGGCGTGAGCGAATCGCGATTGTGATTCGTATTGGTAAACGATTCGCTGGTAACACGATTGGGATCAGACGAACTCATGCCAGGGCCCCCTGCACTGCAACGTTAACAGCCGGATGCGTGGTGGTTGTCGCGGTCGCATCAATCTCGGCCATCATTTCATCAAAGAATGCATTGCGAATGGCGAGCGCGCGGAAGGCACCAACGGCCAGTTCTCGTCGTTCATCGGGCGTTTCGGCGAACGTGACGGCGATATCGCGGAGAGTATGCGCATGGTCGTCGTCCACGACGGCATGCAAATCGAAAAAGACGCGGTCACGAGGCGCCATGTTTGGCCAGGCGAGGTAAATGCCACGCAGGATTTTCCGGTACAGCACAGCCACGATACCTTCCGTACCGATTCCAAGCGCCCCAACACCCTGAATTTCACCACCAAACATGCACAATCCACGAAATGCCTCGACCCAAGCGAGCGTCGCGACATAGGGCTTGCGCTTCAAGATTTCTTCGGGTTTGGCCCCAATGGCGCGCAAGAAACGACGGAAAAGCTCTGGATGCGGTGCCTTGGCGTGCTCGGGATCGATGCCATTTCGCAATAGTTCCTCAGCTTCGGACGGAGGAATGTCACCACTCTCGTCCGCGGCATTGCGCACAAGAGCCGAACGACTCTTGGGAGCCTCGAGATTGGCCATGACCGCGGTCAAGTATCGAGTGAACTGATGGCTGTAATGGTAGTATTCACTGAGCAAGAACGTGACATTTGCCTTCAAATCGGGCAAATTACCGGTCGAAATACGTTCCAATAGTGGGTGGTTTGCCGCACGTGAGGTCAATGCGTATTCCTGCAAAGACTCCACGAATGCCGTGGGGGACACATCGACTTCCAACAAGCGCTCGATTGAACTCATGTGACACTCCATCCCGCAAGTCGGGGCTGACGAATTTTTGCCATGAGCAGCTTCGATGCCAATAGCAAAGGAGTGGTGTCGACTTTTGATTCTTCGAATATTCCGATTGATAATGAAGTGCAGCCGCAGTGCGTTACGGACAGGTGATCAAATGTTGATCTGCCGTTTGATCTGCTGCTTGTGGAGAGTGATCAATTTCTGATCAACAATTGTTTTCGTTTGTGCTACTGTGACTTGTCAAAGACTTGACGACGCTGCAGCCACTTCGATGCCCGTAACCCGTATTTCAAGCAGTTTTGCGACGCCAAGCATTGGTCTCGACAGCCGCGACAAATCTTCGTATGCTTCGACGAACATGGTCTCGTTTATCGCTGAAAACCAGGCCATGTGCAGGTTGCTCGAAACCGCCGAGCGCGTCGCCCAGCACGATCTGCCAGTGCTTTTGCTCGGCGAAAGCGGAACGGGCAAGGAGATGCTCGCGCAGCGGATCGTGTCTTCGAGTAATCGTGCACGAAAGCCATTTTTGCGTTGCAACTGCGCGGCATTGCCTGCGGGACTAGCGGAGGTCGAGTTATTTGGGCACACGCACGGCGCATTTACGGGCGCAACCCAAAGTCGCCGCGGAATTTTTGCCGAAGCCGATGGCGGAACCCTATTGCTCGACGAAGTGGGTGATTTACCTCTCGAAGTGCAAGCGAAGCTTTTGCGCGTTTTGCAAAATGGAGAAATACAGCCTGTTGGTGGACGTCGTCCTGGGGACGGCCACAACCGAGTCGATGTACGCATCATTGCCTCGACCAACCGGGATCTCGGAGCAGCCGTTGATGAAGGAACGTTTCGCGCGGATTTGCTTTATCGTCTCAGTGTCGTCGTTCTTTATTTGCCGCCATTACGGGAAAGAACCGAAGACATCGTTCCGCTTGCCCGTGAATTCGCAGCCAATTTTGGGCGTAAGTTTGGCCTAGGCGCCATTTCGATCACGCCGGCGTTGGCTGCCCGCATTACGTCACACCCTTGGCCGGGCAATGTTCGAGAACTCGAAAATGCCGTTGCCCGTATGTTGGCGCTAAATTCCTCGACCACTTTGGATTTACCGGATTGGGAGCGGGCTCAAGCCACATCCCTCGGTGCTCGGTGGACTCCAGCCGCGCCGCCTATTTTGCCAACGCCCGGTCGAGATTCGAGTCCGGCGCGAGAAATACCCGCCGAAGACAATGGTTTGTCGCTCCGCGAGCGCATTGAACGGGTGGAAAAGGAAATCTTGGCGGATGCGCTCGCGGCCCATGGTGGCAATCAAAGTCGCGTGGCGCGGAGTTTGAACATCAGCCGGGTGACCTTGGCGGCGAAAATTCGGAAATACCAATTGCGAGCAGAACCCGATTCTCGTGAATCGGACGGGGAAAGGCCGTCGAATCCAGGCACCATTCGACATCGGGCTGGTGGAGATCCGCAATGATTTTGGGGCTTGCTGGCCTTCGTGAACTTCGAGGGCTCGTAATTCGCGACAGAACACCAGCATTTCGATATGGCAGCACTTTGTTGCTCTTCGCTATTGCCCTCGGCATTACGCTCGCTTTACGACCATGGCTCGTTCCTAGTCCATTTCCATTTTTCTTTTTTGCCACCATGGTTTCCGCTTGCATTGGTGGCCTTGGACCAGGTATGATTTCGACGAGCCTAGGTAGCTGGGCAGTGCTCGAGTTTTTCCTGCCCCCACTCGTCGAAAATGGTTCCATCAGTGTCAGCACGCTCGTTCGTTTTGGTGCGTTTTTCCTGGTCTCGGTACTCATTGCCAGCCTCGGAAGTGCTTTGCGCGGAGCGCTAAGGTCAGCCGAAGCGTCGCTCGAAGCGTTGAAACAAGCCGAAATTGAGCGCGCAGCGTTGTTTGCCCGAGAACAG
>DAOMZH010000100.1:0-14257 GCA_035437985.1 Polyangium sp. (in: bacteria)
TACTCGAATACGAAATCCGCACATCGGGATCGAATCCCCGCGACGGTATGGCATCCAGGGTCATGTTCAACCCCGCATGACCGGATGCATCCACGGAAAACGAAACGGGAAAAGCCCCAGCTATCGTCGTTTTGGACGGCAATGGTGTTTCTAGCGGGATCGCTGCATGTTGCGACTCGCAAACAAGCGCCGCGCCGCTCGGAAGTTTAACCGGAGTGGGTTCGTCGCTGCACGACATTGCTGAAAAGGCGTATGCAAAAGACGCAATCAACGACAATCGCCAAGCATGATGGTGTTGCATAAACAAAGCTTCCCCTTTTGGTCCCATAGACCAATACTTTCTCTGACAGCCCGCGTCGGTCCGGGTCAATGTACGAGCTGGACAATTTTGCGTGCGAGCATGGCTGCTTGAAGACGACGTGGCCATGGGTTTGTCCCTTCGCTCGGACTTATATTGACCGATGCTCAAAATCGTTACGGAAATTGGGTGTCGTGCTTTGCGTATTGACACGCGCGTATGTTCGTGCATCGCGCGCCCTCGCACGCCCATATGTGTGTTCTTGCCCCCGCGTGACGAGCAGCATGAGTGCGCGATACGCCCACGACGTTCTACGTCACCCCCGATGTCGCGGCGGAAAACCTCGAGCCACCCAACCGGCCGCCGGACAATGGTAAGACTGTGATGATCGATTCGTCCCCGCAGAGGTGCCAGCGCCGGCACGAGCTGCAGCACCTGCGCCCGTGAATAGGCGTGTGCGGGTTCGTCAGGCTGAAACGAATTGGGCGCTGCCGTCAGCAGCGCCCTTGGCTGGGGTCAATCGTCGTCGGTTTTTGTCGAGCCCGCACCGGTCTTGGGTTTGAATCCGGGTCGGAAAAACACCGATTGCAGTTTTGACGAGAGCTGATCGAACGCGCGCGCAGCCATGACGTCATACACGCGACCTTCCGACGGGCCGCCGTCATTTGCGCCCAAAAGTCCGCCGTATGCTTGATAATTCACGGTGAACGTGTCCGGCGGCATGACCTCGAGCGCGAAATCGAAGACGTCTTTTTCGCCCGGAACGACCATCGCGACGTTGAATTGCACGACGATCCCGACGAATTTACGCGTCCCTTTCGATTCGCTGTAAATATCACCGGCCCAGCCGACGCGATAACGAATATCGATCGTCGGCACCGTGACGCCCGTCATGTCCACCTTGGGTTTGGCCGGTTCAACCGGTTTGGCGCCAGGCTTTTTCGGCGCCGCTTTGGCCGCAAGTCCCAAAAGAAGTGGCTCTTCGCTATCTTTTTCGGCAATCCGCGTTCCCGTCGCCAACGTCATGATGTCTGCCGGAAAGATGGCCGCGAACCCATCCCCGAGGCGGTTGACGATGACGG
The DNA here is from genome assembly GCA_035437985.1 of Polyangium sp. (in: bacteria). Classification (GTDB taxonomy): domain Bacteria; phylum Myxococcota_A; class Polyangia; order Polyangiales; family Polyangiaceae; genus Polyangium. Next base: position 1,381 of record DAOMZH010000100.1, read on the forward strand.
ATTCACGCGAAATGCAATCGCTGTCGCTGAAATGCGGGGCGACGGCAATGACGTCCTCATTTCCCTTCTTCAAGAGCGTATCGACAGCTTCGAGCGACGCCGAAGACGGGCTATGAAATCGCACCTCGACCTTGTTGGCTTCGTTCTTTTCCAAATGGTCGATGAGTTTGTCCATGAAGGGGATCAGGCGCTGATCGGACGTCGACGCTTGGTCGTGGAATTCCTTCCGGGTCTTCTCGAAAAGATTGTGGACTTCTTTTTTCGCGTCGGGTTCGACGATGCTTCCGGCATATTTCTTGATTACCTCGCGCATTGCCGTCACGGTGCCTTTGGCTTTGGCTTCCTTGAAGGCCGCTTTCGGCAAAAGCGTCTTGCGCACTTCGTCCTCGTGGCGTTTGCCCGTGCGCAGATAATCTTCGTAACCATAAACGGTGTCACGCGTCTTCGCATTGGAATACATCGCTTCGTCCGAGATGATATTCCAAATACCCCAAACCGGTACACCAATGACTGGTACGGCCACGAGGCACAAGAGCCACACGATTTTGGTTTGCAAGAAACCAGGCAGTGCTTTGGCCGCAGGTGCTTGAATCTCGTGCGGAGCGCGAGGCGTCAAGGAATTCCACGCATCGTTCATCCGAATGTCGAAAAAGGGATCCAAGCGTTGCAACGCCTCGGCATTTCGACTTTGGGCGGCATTACGCACTTCTTCCTGCGATTGGCGCAGCATCCCCATGGCTTGCTCGGCCACTTGTTTGCCCTGGACCATAATGCTTTCACTATGGTTGCCCTCGAAGGAGAACGTCAAAGTCGTCCCCGTATAAGCTCCATTCGTGTGCTGATGAACGCCCTGAAAATTCACGAGCGACGACATCGGAATGATTTTCAGCATTCGCTCGGTCGCGATGATGAAATCCAGCGGCAGCATATAGCGACCAGGAGGGAACGGGAGGGACCGACGGAGCAATGCGCCGCGCACGATCATAAGCACGGACGAAATGAATAAGCCGGCCGCGAGGCCATGCACGACGATCATCACTGCATCTTGCCGACTCCGCCCAAAACCAGCGGCCAATGCGGTGAAACTGATCGACAATGCCGTCAGCGCCAGAAAACCCCATCCGAACGCCGCACATCCAAACGATGGAGTGTCAGAGAGAATGGGTTGCGGCCAGCCGCGCTTCTGAAACGAGGCGACGAGCCTTTCACGAACGTGCTGCGGTAACGAATTGAAATCGACGGTCCGAATGCTGGACATGAAGTGCCCTCCCGAAGAATGCACGAGTTGCGCACGCTATCCCGACGCCCGCCGTCATGTCTACGAATTTCGACCAGCGTTTCGTGATTGAATCGTGCCCGAACTATCGACCGCGCAGTCGCTCACACGCGTTGTACGCCCCACGCGCTTCGATTTCTTCTTCGTCCATGTATGTCTGCCGCTGCTCGGACGTGAGGCAATCGGTTGTGGAATTACGCAAGGCATCGGTCAGTAGGTTTTGCGCTACGAGCCAAATGCGCGCACTCCCGTCGAGCGAGATCGTCACGATCCGTTGGCCTTGCGGACTAAAAGAAGCACCATGCACCATACTCGTGTGGTCGTGAAGAATCAGCGGAATGCCTTTTTCTGTTGTATTCCAGACTCGCACCTTTTGGTCTGCGCACGTCGTCACGATTCGAGCGCCATCCGGACTCCATTTCGCGGAAAGAAGACCTTCGACCCGCGGAAGCACTTCGTCTTTCGGCGGCGACAAATACAAATTCCAGACGCGTACCGTGCGATCGACCGACGTACTGAGCAACTTCTTTTGGGTCGGATGATAAGCGACGTCATGCACGTCTCGGTCGTGCCCGCGTAAGACGATGGGTTTGTCTTTACCCAAGGGATCCCACAAGCGAATGGTCGCATCTGCCGAACCGCTCGCAATTTGCGTCCCATCGGCATTGAAAGTAACCGCCTGCACTGGGCCGCCATGTCCGGAAAGGACGATGGGCTCGCCGCTTCCATCGGCATTCCAAATGCGCAGAGTTTGATCAGACGAACCACTCACGATTCGCTTGCTATCCGGACTCCAAGCCACGGAACGAACGAAATTGGTATGCCCCGCCAAAATGATGATTGATGACGGATTTTGCACGTCGACGACCCTGACGAGGTGGTCGCTCCCTCCTAGGGCAATTTTTTCGCCATTGGGGCTCCAGGCGACGGTATTGAATTCGCAATCGCATTTTTCAACCAGCGTTCGTAATTCGACGCCTTGCTCGCTCCACGTACGCACGCTCCCGTCAGAATGCGCGGACACGAGTTGCTGGCCCTGGGGGCTCCACGCAACCGCGTGCGGAACGCCATGATTGGTTGCGAACATAATCGGGCTGCTCGAACCTTCCGATTTCCAAATACGGGCTGTCGCATCATGGCTCGTGCTCAGCAATCGAGTGCCATCACGGCTCCACGAAACATCGTTCACGGGCCCTTCATGCCCATAAAATGGTTCGCCCGGGGAATTTTCCCGTGGAAACCAGACGCGAATCGTATTGTCGAGGGACGCGGTGGCGAGTTGTTGTCCGTTCGGGCTCCACGAAATCGATAAAATGATTCCTTCGTGGCCTTTGAGGAAAAACGGCGGCTCTGAACCATCCGCTTTGTAAATGCCTACGGTGGCATCCGCCGACGCCGTTGCAATGCGCTGGCCATCGGGATTCCAAGCGAGTGAAGAAACGACCTCGCGATGTCCCGACAAGATCGTGGGATGCTCGGGGTCCTCCAAAGTCCAAACACGTACGGTTTTATCGGCCGAACCCGTCGCGATTTGCAGACTATTGGGGCTCCATTTTGCAGAATAAATGGCGTCCGCATGTCCATGTAAAACGATGGCGGATTTCGCCCCCGTCACGTCCCACACGCGGGCGTCATGATCCGCGGATGCGGTGAGCACGCGCGTACCGTCGGGGCTGAACGAAGCCGCGAAAACTTTGTCGGTGTGCCCATCGAGAATCAAGGGGGATTCCGAGCCGTCGATCGTGAAGACCCGGGCGGTATGGTCGCTCGAAGCGGTGACGAAACGTTTCCCTTCGGGACTCCAACTCGCCATGACGATTTCGTCTTTATGTCCCTCGAACACCATGGGTTTGTCGGGTGCTTCGATATTCCAAACCCGGGCCGTATCATCTCGCGATGCGGACAAGATTTGCTGACCGTTGGGGCTCCAAGCAATGGCCGTAACGCTGTCGGTATGTCCTCGTAAAACGATGGTCGTGCCTGTACCATCGACATTCCAAACCTGAATGGTTTTGTCTTTGGAACCCGTAGCAACCCGTTTTCCATCGGGACTCCACGCGCCGCTCCATACTTCGTCTTCGTGGGCGTGTTGCGTGAAAAGCGGCATGTTCATCGACAACGCTTCAATGGCTGCGTCTTCCCATCCGCGTGTTTTTTCTTTTTTATCCACTTCGAGGAGCAGAAGCGCGGCAACGGAAGGTTGATGCCGCATGATTCGTTCCCGCGCATTCGCCATGAACGAGGCCCGTTTGGCCTTGTGCCGCTGATGCAACGCCCACGCAAATCCTCCCCCCAAGCCGACCATTACCAACAAAGACAAACCCAAGAGTTTGTACGAGGCGCGTTTGGCCGCGCGTTCCTTGGCAAACCTCGCCGCTTCTTCGGCTTTGCGCAGGCGCTCGGCTTCTTCGGCAATTCGCGATTTTTTCCGCTCGTAAACCGTCTTGGCCAGCCAATCGTGCCCCAATTCGAAGTATCGACTACCCTGATGTTCTGCCGCATGAAGAATGGCTGCTTTCTCCAATTTCTGCAGAATCTCGTCCGCCATGTCCGTGGGCAATACGAGGCGCGCTTCTTTTTCCGTGAGCAACGAGCGATTTCCGTCATCGTCGATGAATTGTTCTTCCAATAATATCCGAGCAGTTTCTTTGAATTTACCGAGCGATTCGATCATCGTATCGAAATAACGATTGAGAATCTTTGCCGCGCCCACGCTGCAATCATTGGCATGGTGCCCATGTTTCGCGCGATCGGCAAACAATGTGCGACAAACGATTTGCGCATACGCCGATTGCACTTCGGCTTCATCCGTGGCTGCTTGCCCAGTCGCGCGCACATCCATGATGAGCGCACGCAATTGCTCGGGATCCCACGTCTGCGAGGGTCGGCCATCGGCTGCGATTCGACAAACCGCGCTCGTCATCTCCGCAACGGAAAGCGGTCCAACGCGAAATCCATAAGCCAATAAGTGTTTGTAGTCGCGAAAGCGGTCGCGAAAACGGCCCAAATAATCTTCGCGTAACGACAACACCAATTGCAAATTCGGAATGGGAGCTCGAGACAAACGATCGATTCCCGTCACGAATGCTTGGGCGGCACTTTCATCCCGACCCGAAAAAAGAAGCTGCTCGAGCTGATCGAGATAAATCAAAATGGGTCGATCACATCGGCGACTTGCTCTCTCCAAAACTTCGTCGAGCCGCCCCAGCAAATTCTTGTCCCCGGGTGGCGCACCAACGTCGAGCTGCACGAAGAGCGATTGCACGAGCCAATCGAGGGGCACGGTCGTCGCCGGCCAACCATCGATCACGACGAGACGAAAATCATGTTTTTCCTGGAGCAACGGCATGACGCCGGCTTGCATCAATGATGACTTTCCAGCCCCCGACGGGCCATACAAAGTCGTCACCGGTCTTGCGAGCACCTGATGCAAGAGCTTTTTCGTGAGCGCCTCGCGGCCATAAAAGCGCCCACGATCACTGGCTCGATACGGCTGTGGCCCAGGAAATGGATTGTCGAATTCCTTTTCGCCGTCGGTCATGTTCCCGCCCCCGATTGCATCATTTCGTCGAGCGCTTCGACCGAGACTTCGACGACATCGATCCCCTCGCTTTTTCCAGGCAAACCCGCTCCGGTCTGCCAAACCAATCGTTCCGGACCGGTCGCATCCACAATCGCCAAACTATCCCGCGGTATTCCCCGCGGAAATGTCCGGTGAAGCAACATCCGATGATGCCACGCATGCAGCGATACGCCCAGGAACAACACCGGCCGATGATTCAGGGTACTCGTAATGGCATTGGCCAAGTCGCGCGATAAAAGACTCTCCAGATCGCCCAATCCATGCAAATAGTCATCCTCGGTCAGGAGCGGCCGCACGAAAATATTCTCCGGCGTGTATCCGCGAAAAAGCCGCAAGAGCACGATATCGTTCTCCGGCTCGAATGACGTGATTCCGTCCGCCGATTCCTCCCAATCGCCTCCCGCCTCCCGCACATACGTCACGACGCCTTGTTCCCCAGGTTGAATCACGTACAACGTTCGATCGGGTTGTTTTTCGGCAAGCGCCTCCTCGAGCCACGGATTCCGGAGCAATGTGATATGTGCACCTGGGCCAATACGCGACGCGACCGCCGGAATGATTGGCGGTACGCTCATGCTTCCCGACCTGAGCGCCTTTTGAAATTCATTGGCGAGTTTTTCCGGGCCGCGAAAAAAAGAATACATCTGCGCGATTTTGCTCAGAGCCCAATCCGTACTCACCGGCAATGATTCTTTTGCCAAATCCTTCACGAGTTTGTCGCGAAGTTTCATGAACGCATCGTGCTCGGTTCGCCCCAAATCACCGAGCACCAGCGAATAAGGTTTGGTGAGCAACCTCGACAGGGCTGGGGGTACGGCGGTGCTTGGTGGCGGAGTAAGAGTAATCGGCGCAGCCACCGCCGATTGCGAAATCTGAACAGCTGCCGTTGATTGAGTAATCTGAACAGCCACCGCCGCTTGATTGATCGGCATCGCCTCTGTCGATTGGGCGAGGGAAACAGCCGTCACCGCTTGGGCCGTCGGCACGGCAGCAAGAGGAGTGAGTTTGCGCGACTTGAAATCGAAAATCTCGCCATTCGGACCGCGCAAATAAATAACGGGGGAAAACGTTTGAGCCGTGTTATCGTACGAGACAAACAGACTGCGGCGCGCTTCATTCACCGCGTGCGAAATGTCCCCCATCACTCGCTCGGCTTCCGTCAGCGCCCGATAAAGCTCTTCGGAACACGAGCGCGCAACGTCTGCACGCACGGGCCAAAGATGGGCAACTACGGCATCTGCGCCTGAACGCCCGAGAATTTCTGCAGCGGTCGCGAAGGCCGACGGGGCCGCGCCTTGGCAAGCTTCGAGGATGACGGCGCGTAAATCACCATGAAAACTCGATCGAATTTCCTGGGCGATCAATTCGACGGGAATCCATCTTTCCTCTTCGTCTTCATCGGCCACACGTAATGCCGGCACGTTGTTTTCCACTCGGCCATGGCCCAAAAAGTGAATTATGTGAGGCGACGGTTTGCGCCGTAGCCGGTCGAAAAGGTATTTCGCTCGCGCCGCAGTGCCCACGACAGGCTCGAGCCATTCCACTTCGCCCGACGCAATCCGGGAGGCCAGGGCAGCTTGGAGATTCGGCAGAGAACTTTGGTCTGTCGGGGCAATCGCCAGAATTCGCAATGCGCCCCGAATCTCCCGCGGTTGCCAAGCATCCGTCGTCGTCACCCGCCGCACCGGAAAAAAATCCGGCGATGTTGCCAAAAAACCAAAAGCTTGTCCGGGCAAACATATCGCTTCCCAAGGCACGCCTTGCAGCTCCGGATCGGCAATGTTCAGACGCAAAAGCAACGGACCTTTGGCTGATTCCGCCAAACGGGCGCGCATATTTTCGATTTCCCCATCGAACAGCATCTTGCCGATCGCTTGCGCTGTTTGTCGCGCCTCATCGGACAACGGGCGCGCAAATTCCGCCGATCGCTGCACTGCCGCCGCGAATTGCAGAATCGCTGGGATATCAAATCCACCCCCCAGCGAACGCGCAGCAACTTCGCGATCACCCGTACCTCGCGCACTGACGAGAATGTCGTTGCCGTTCTTGCTGATTTGAATCTCGAACCACGTCGCCATTACTACTCCTGCGGGGAGGCTCGTGGCACTCGAGCACAAAATCTCGCCGGGTGCAAAAAAACCGCTGCGAAAGGCGCGAGAGGCGTGTTTTTCAGATGTTCAGAAGTTCAGTGACTGGCGAATTCACGAACCCTTCTTCATGCCCGAATTCCGTGAGCGGAAGGCCAGCACCCACGAGCGCCGTGAATGCTCCCATGCTCGCGTTTCCATCGATGATCCGCGCATGCACGTTGCCTTTTAATCGACCACCACCCCGGCCACAAACGAGCATCGGCATGTCCTTTTGCTCGTGACTCCAACCTTCCGCGTGTTCGCTCGTCGCGAAAATCGAGCAATGGTCGAGCAAATTTCCCGCACCTTCCGGCGTATTTTTGAGGGTGTCCAGGAAATACGCCAGCTGCTTCATGGTAAAACGCACAGCCTCCTGCTGCTTCGTGTGCGGCTCGGGTTCGGTGTGATTCATGTAATGTTGGCCGTCCGTGGCGCCGACCATCCAAAATACCGCACCCGAACCGCAATTCGAGTACAGAATCGAGAATGCGCGCGTCAAGCCGCAAGCGAGCGACAAGGTGATCATATCGCTGACTGCCTTGTTTTTCTCGGCAATCTGCTCATTCGAGGCAATATCCGGAAAATCGCCCGGATCCCCGGGTTTCGTGCATTGCGCCGTCGGAATGTTCAACCGCGATTGAATATCCGAAATGCTCGTCAAGTGTTGTTCCAGGCGTTGTTTGTCTTTGCTCCCCAGTTTGCCTTGCAAGGCTTTGATTTGACCTCCAACGGCATCGAGCACGCTGCCGCGGGCTTTGGCAATCAGCGGGCCGCCCGACGTGGTATTGAAGAGCCGATCAAAAAATGCATGCGGCGACTCCTCCGAAGGATTGACGTTGGTTTCACCATTGGCGCTACCATTGTGCGAAAGATATTGAAACTGCGTACCCTCGTCGGTTCCACGAAAACGCGTGACCGCAGCTTCGAGCGATTTGTAGGGATTCGGCGCCAGCGATTGGAAATATTGCGCGGCGACTTGATCGACGCTCGGGTACTTCATCGTTGAAACGATCGTATCGCGTACGTCGTCGATTTTTAGATGCGGTCCGCCCGAGCACACGGCGCTCATACCCGAATGATGCGGGTGAAATGGCGTTTTTGCGGACAATCCACTGATGATGCTGACGTAATCCTTGTAGGGCAAGAGCGCGGAAAGCGCGTAATCGGCCGGGACGTTCCAATCGGGGCCCACGGTTGGCGGCGTCCACGTTGGCAAATGAACCCCATTGCCGAAAAACCACAGGCCGAAACGCGTCGGGATCTCGTCTCCCGCAGCGAGTGCGTCACCATGATCGTTCATCATGAAATCGAAGAGGGGCAAACCCACGGCAACCGCGGCTCCTCCAAGCATTCCTCGCAAAAACAAGCGGCGCGAAGGCTGAATGCGTTGTTTCCAATTCACGGCTGCACCTCTTTCGTCGACTCCATTGAAGGCGGGCTGGCCAGACGATATCCCTCGTTCGTGACGAGCGCCAGGACGAGCTGTTTGAACGAATAATCATTGCCCATGAAGTCATCCACCAACGTTTCGACGGCGGCTTCATCGGAACTACCTGCAAGATGCGCTCCGGCGTGTTCATAAAACCGGCGGGCTATACACGCCCCGACATTCGGCAACGAAGCAACGAGCGCAGCCATGTCTGCCGCACCTGTCAAATCGTGTCCATCGACCGAGCTTTTGGTATCGATTGCCAAACCCGTTTCGTCCACTTCCCGATATGCCCCAATCGCATCGTACGACTCGAAGGCAAAACCAATTGGATCCATGCGATCGTGACATCCGGCACATTGCGGATTCGTCCGATGTTCATCGAGCCTTTGCCGCAACGTCGACGGCGTATTCGGATCTGGTTCGGGCAATGTCGTATTGATTCCCGGTGGAGGCGGCGGTATGTCCTGGCAAAACAGATTGACCCGGATGAACCTTCCGCGATGCGTTGGTGAGGTTTGACTCTTATGCGAGTTCAGCGCCAAAAATCCGGGTGTCGTCAAAATCCCCGGGCGCCGTCCATCGTCGGGCAGAGTCACTGGTGCCCATTCGAGCCCCGTCACGCCATCGATTCCATAAACCCGCGCCAAATCCTCGTTCATGTACGTATCGCGCGTCGTGAACAAATCGCGGAAATCACCCTGGCGCTCGAAAACATTTTCCTCGAACATCCGCTCCATCTGCACCCGCATCGATGGTCCCAGCGTCGCCGTGATTTGGGGGAATTTTTCCGGCAGTTTGTCAAGGCTATCCAATTTGGCCAGGTTCATGAAGTCCCGGAAAAACCTCACGAGCGTCGTGCGCGCCCGCGGATCCTCGAGCAAGCGGGTGGCATGCGCCCGCACGGCTTCGGGATTCGTGAGATCGTCTTTCGCAGCCGCAGTTCGTAACGCTTCATCAGGCGGCGCGTCGAGCAGCAAAAACGACAAACGACTCGCCATTTCCCAACTGGAATAACGATAATTGTCCGGCCCCATTTCGCCGATGTCGACACGGAAAAGGAAATGAGGCGATTGCAAGACCGCAGCCAACATGTACTTGATCCCTTGCGTCCCGTCATTCAATTGCACCGCAATCGTTTTCGCCAAGGTGTGCAACGCATCGATTTCCGCATCCGCGACGGGCCTTCGCCAAGCTCGCGCGGTAAACGTCGCAATGAATTGGCGCACGCACGGATCATCGACGACGCCCGCCGAACAACCCACCAGGGCATCACGCCGCGCAGCGCTCGCAAAAACCTGATCGAGCACCGCATACGTTGCGTTTTCGTATTTCTCGGCATCGACCGGGGAAATGGTCCCCCGAGCCGCCGCAATGGACGAGAAATTGTAAAGCACGTCGTCTGCAGGAAGATCAGCCGGCGCAACGAGTGGTTCACCCAAAAGATCCAGCCATGCATTACGCAGTTGTGGACGCGTGAGGCGATGGAGCGTCGATTCCGCAGGTGCGAAAATCGCTCCTGTGGAACTGTAGGTGTTGCCTTGTTCGCGATCTCCAATGACGCCGACGCAACTGGCGAGGGTGAGCAGAGACAAAAAAATCGGCGCGAGGGGCTTGGAGCGAAGGACGCCCAAGGCGGTCCGCAGCTCCAAATGTTTGACCAGGTGGCGCATGGCGCGAAAGAATACACGGATGATTGGTAATCTCAAGAGAGAACAGCCGCGACCTCACACGTTTGTCGATCGTCATGGTACGTTGTCGACCATGACGGTTTTTCCCTCTGCAAGTTCGGTTTTGCTCATGGGTTTGGCGCTCTGGGTCACGGGATGTGCCACCGATCCCCCCCAAAACACAGGTGCAGGCGGCGCTGGCGGCGCATCGAGTTCGTCGGAAGCAGGCTCGTCGTCAGGCACCTTCATGCACGGATGCTTGTCAGGGGAAAACCTTTGCGAAGGCAAGTGCGTCCGGGTCGAGGACAACGCGGCGCATTGCGGCGCTTGCAATAACGCTTGTGGGGTTGGTCCGGACGGTCCCGGAATTTGCAAACAAGGAAAATGCCAATATACGTGCAATGGTGTTCTCGTCGAAGATGCTGCAGGATGCAAAAACTTCTTCGGAGCCCATGAATCGTATCCAGCCGAATGTGTGGGATGCGCCACGCCGAATGCCATTACGAATGATTGTTCGTGCCCTAGCCCGTCGTCGGAGCTATTGCTTGCAGTTCAAAGTGATTGTCCGGGCGTACCAATGCGATCGGCGACCAAGTTGCGTTTGTGCACGACGAGCAGCGTGTCGGCAACGAGCGATTTTGGTGGGGCCTATCAAATGGACGATTTGCCGGGCTGGTGTGGAGCGACCGCGCAATGTCGGGTGGGCAATCCCATGGCCGGCGGAGCTTGTATGTGTCCGGCAGGATTCGACGCAATTGGTCTACGTTCGATCATGCGCCTGCCGTGCGACAATGGAGAAGCTGGTTCCACAATTTTTCTCTGTGGAAATAAGAACGTTCCCATCGAAACGTTTGGCGGGGCATTTCAAGTCGACGATGTCGATCCGACATGTCGAGTAGCCAATCCCTGGACGGGCGGATGTTCTTGTCCTGCGGGTACGAAGGAACAAGTTTTTCGGGTCATGGTCGACGGTGCGGCAGGGTTATATGGCTCGACGCTACGAATTTGTGTGCCTTGAGCTGGCGATCAATCAAAATCGCTGCTGCCGCTCGATGAACATGCCGTTTGAATGTTGTCGAGCACCGCGGCGCATTCGGTGACGCTCGCATACGAGCGCGACGAGACGCTCGTGCAATCCAATCCTTTGATGGCCGTCACGCACGCATTGACGTCGACCTTGGGTGAACATCCAAGGTATCCGACGCAATCACCGACGCTGTAGCTACAAACGTCCGTATCGAGCAGGGCTGGTTGTCCGCAACTCGACAAAACGCCATTGGCCGCATCGACGAGCTTTTGGCACGCGTCGGCGCCATTAAACTCGTCGTCGTCACAGCTGCAACCAATGGCAATGAGGCTCGAAGCCGCGAATAGGAAAACGAGCGCAAGTGCGCGGGGATTTTTCTTGGTGTGCATGATTTCTCAGGGTACCTGGGAATGGCGGTACAGGTCAATGGGGAAAGGGAGGGAGCCTCAGTCGCCGATGTCGGATTGGTGGCAGGCGATAACGGCGAAAAGGTCGTTGAGGGCCGCGAGCGCAGAGTCGTGGATGGTAATTGCCGGCAATACGCTGCCGCCCGGTCCCGGTAATGCACGTGTGGCTGTGGCTCCGGCGACGACGGTCGTGCCATAACCACGATTGAAGGCCGCGCGGGCTGTCGAATTGACGCACACGTGGGTCATGAACCCCGCGAGCACCACGTTTTTCGCGCCAATCTTCTGCAGCTGTTCGTGCAAATCGGTTTGTTCAAAAGAACTCGGGAATTTTTTCACGATGACCGGCTCGCCGTCGCGCGGCGCAACGATATCCGAGATCTGGCCGATTTCCGCGCGAACATCATAAGGCGAGCCCGGTCCGGCGTCGTGCATGATATGAAAAATGGGCGTACCTTTCGCGCGAGCCCGGGCGAGCAGCTGCGCAGCTTCTTCGAGCGCCGGTTCGACACCCTCGAGCTTCATGATTCCTTGACGATAGGTGTTTTGGCAATCGATGAGAATGAGCGCGGATTCGCTCAATCGATGCGGCTGATTCGGCAAGCCAACGAGATTGCGCAATGTGGTCGGTTGGGACATGGAAGGCTCCTCGGGAAGAGTTGGACCAGAAGTCTATGCGCGAATGGCGCAACGACGCAAGGCCCGTTCGCTTGTCCACGCGAGCAGCTTTTGAGCGGTGGATGATTGAAATTGTACTTTCGGAGTGGTAAAGGAGCTGCATGGCAAGAGAACGCCTTCGCATTTCATGTAAATCGGCGGTCCGCGGAGAAGACAGAGACGTGTTCGAATGGATCCGCCGCGACCTGTATTCTGACGAGTTTGTCAACGTTAGTCCCGAAAATCCGGCTTTGGGGATTCGTCGTGCAGCCACAGGTGACGCCTACATGGAGTTTGTCACGGAGCACCGACAAGACGTTGAGGCATTGGTCAATCGATGGAGAACGAAGAAGCCGAGTTTCTTTTTCAATATTGAACAGGTTGAGGGCCCGTTGGGCGAACCTTGTTTGAGTTGTGGCCACGCCGAACCGGAGGGAGGGGTTCCAGCAGTATTTCCAGTGTGTGACTTTCGATACACTTCACCGTGTCCTCATTGTAATGCGGATATTTCGCGTCAAGCATATGAACATGTTGCAGGCAGAATCGAGAAGTGCCCCAACTGCCATCAACGAGTGAGGCTCGAATTTAATGAGCCGTTGCTGAAGCCCAATGGTGACTACAACGAACCTGTCGTTATTGTCGAGGCTGCATGAAATTTGATGAGGAGGGCCACTTGAACATTGGCCCTGAAGAGTTTGC
>DAOMZH010000100.1:14357-18690 GCA_035437985.1 Polyangium sp. (in: bacteria)
TATCACTTGCTCGATACGGAAATTCGAAAATGGGAGCGCACTTACAGGGTGAGTTGGGACAAGCTTGAACGGCTACGTGCAAATCGTGGTGAGTGCTGTTTCAGGCATGATTACCTGCCCAAGGAGGTCGACATTGTCAAACGGTACAAGGATTCGATGAAAAAATCGAAGACTGGTATCGTCATCCAATTACTGCATTCTTTTATCGAGATTGGTGGTCATTTTCTGCACGACGTGAGTATGATCTGCGCGAATTACGCAAAAGGATTGAAGTCGATTATTTGCCACGTGCTGAAATGCAAGCGCGAGGACGCGAGAATTATTCTGATCAAGACTTAATGAATGAAGTCGATGCAGGTTGCCAAGAGCTTTGTTTATCAGAAATGCATGACATTACGAACAGCGGGTTAGTCGGATTAAAGCGATTTGAAAACCTCGAACGACTTTGGCTTGATGACATGGATGGCATTACCGGCGACGGAATTGAAGCCCTCTGTGCAATACCGAAACTGAAAAGATTGTCGATCTGTTCGAAGTCCAGTGCGTTTCAGCCGAATCAATTCGTCGTACTAAACGGGGCGCCCCGGTTGAGGGAACTTTTTGTTGATCCAAACCTACTCAAAAGAAGCTCCAAGAGACCTTGCCAAACGTCACGATTCGTCGCCGCTGAAGTTCGTCGCACTGTCAGTGCGTGCGGCAAGCGTATGCAAATCGGCTACTGAAGACAGCCCGCCCTCGAGCAGTTGATGCATTATTTGGCAATCAAACGATTTTTGCTTGGTCGTCCAACGATAAAAGTTGGTGATCCAATGATTACGCAAGAAGCGCTTCGAGCAGCTCGAAACTCTCCGCTTCTTCCGGATCGATCGTCCCATCCGCTTTGATCATCCGTCGCGCAGCATCCAGCACCAAGTGTCGATGCGCCTTCGGAATCGACGCCGGATCCACCTCTTCAGCACGTGGCGGAACCTCGAGCCACCCGTCGACGAGCTTCACTTCATCCGGTTCGAGGTGCAGTTCTTTGATCATCTTACGGACGAGCGTTCGCTCCTTGGACTTGATCTCCAGATCCGCCCAAGCAAACGAACAAACGAACCGCATCACCCGCAATCGATCCTCGCGGCTCAAATTCTTCAACATGAAAAGCACTCTATCAGATCCGATCGTCACAACGCCACACGTCATCCCTCGACAGCCCGTTCGTCCGGGCGCCTGAGCGCACTTGCCGCAAGGACACACAAGGCTGGCGTGATCACGAGGTGATATCGATCTTCGCCAAAAAAAATTGCGTGCGTCACGGCCACCGACGCGACCGCAAACGCCAAATATCCCACCACACCAGCCCGCGGCGGCGCGCCAGGCAAAGGCAAAGCACCAACAATCACGAGCAAAATCGCCACGGGCCAAAACGGATGCAGGTCCGATTGCAATCCGAAGAGGGCAAACCCCACAACGAGCCACAGCGCCCCGAGCTGCACGAAAAAGGCTCCAAGACCTTTGCGTCGGGAAGGTCGCGCAACCACTCCCAGCGCCGCAAGCGACAGAAACGCGCAATGCGTCGTCGACAAAATCGCTCGCCCCCGAAACTTCGTCTCCTCCGGCCAACCCCCAGGATCCGCTTGGCTCAAGTAACCAATCGGAAATGATTCGTGGTCGAACGTGTGCGAAAGCTTCTTCGGAACGAGGCTCAACCAACGCCCAGGATCCTGACGAATCCACGCGATACCTTCATCCATCCAGCATCGATCTTGTTGCACCTGACCGGTCACGACCGGACAACCATCGGTCGCGCGCAGCGTCTCGAATCGCCCCGTCGCTCGCGGAAATGCCCCAATCGCCAAATTCCATCCCGCGTTTGTCGAAACAAACGCACAACCATCCATCACCCGACAATTGCGCAGTGTCCACGGCAACACCACGACAAACGCCGTGGGCAGCGCGATCGCCACCGCCATTGCCGCTCGTCGCAAACCCAAGCGCCACGGCGTTTTTCCGGCGAACGCCAAAAGCCCCAGCGCCGGCACGCACAACAAACTCTGCGGACGAACCAGCGTCGTCAAACCGAGCACCGCCCCAGCCAAAAGCGCTCCGCGGATCGGTTTGTCTCGTGCGTCGCGGGCGAACAGCCAGGCACCCAAAATCAAACCGAGCGCCGCAAGAGGTTCGGTCATGAGCAGCGCAGAATAAATGATGAGACCCGGGTTTAGCGCGACAAACAAACCTGCAAGACGTGCTCGATTTTGCGACAAAGCGTAACGAGCGAGGCGATGCGCAATGACCGCGAGAATGGCGCCCGTGAGGGCATTGACGATCGGCGCGACAGCCGGACCCGAACCAAAAATACGATAAAAAAAGCCGAGAAAAGCACTGTATCCAACAGGATAGTGACACCACGGATGCCAAATGGTTTTTCCCGCGAGGATCACATCGTCGGAATATCCGAGCCCTTCGGCAATGCGCCGCGCGCCAAAGTCGTAATAGTGCCCGTCCCACACCGGCTCGCGCGCCCACGCGATCGCCACATAAAGACGAGGCAAGAGCGCCACGACGAAGAGGATCGCTGAGAACAGTCGATCCCGTGGATCTCGCGAAAAACTACTCACCACCCCTCGAACGATAGTCGCTCAGATCCCGCAAACGACGCGTGTACGTCTTGGCAACTTGGGGTGGATCGAGCTTCAGAAACTTGGCGATTTGTTGCACGAAACCCTGCACGTACACGAGCGCAGGCAAGTCACCAAAAGCTTCGTTTTCGATCGCGACCAGATGCGCCACGCTGATCTTCGTGCGTTGCGAGATCTCGGCGATCTCGATGCCTTGAGATTCACGAACCTTGCGCAAGAGTGCGCCAGTGAATTCCGTTTCGCCGCTGATTTCTCGGGCCAGCTCCGCTTGCATCATCGCCAGTTCCGCTGCTTGGGCCGCATCGCGATTACGCTGCGGAGGTGCTGCGGCAGGAACGTCATCGGGAAATGTGGATAGGTCGTAAGCGCGACGCCGGACAGGATCGAGAAGCGTGTCGTGGGCTTCTTCAATGCGCGTTTGAACTTGTTTGAGTACGTCGGGTGAAACCACGGAGCACAAGGGCAAACTTCCTTCGCGGAAGATTTCTCGTTGGCGTTTGACCGCGCGCCGAATTTCATCGTCGGCCGATGTTCGTGCAATGCCGAGAACGTCGTACAAAGTAACCGGTGCAGCTGCGCGGGTTTGGGGAGGCGAACTGCCGCGAAACGGAATCTCCGATCGCCGAGTGCCTTGGGCCGCAGCGAGAAGCGCCAAAATGCGGCGCGCTACGCGTTCGATGTTTCGTGCACTTTTGGACGTCGGACTGTCGATGAGCAATGGTTGGCGACGACGAACCGTCACCCACACCGCGTCGTCGTGTTCGATGTGGCCCAAGTAGTCGAGCGCAATGCCGAGGAATCGTTCGGCGATGATCGACATGGAGGGACCAAGGTCTAGGTCGGAGCGCAAGCGGGTTTGTCCGATGACGAGATACGCGGCGACGCGGAGCATTTCTTGGGCGGCGACTTTCGCGACGCCATCGTCGTAACGTTTGATTTCCGCGACGATCATCGGCGGTGTTGCAAGAGCTGGCAGTGCTTCGATGACGCGCTCGACGAGACGCAGTTTGAAACGTTCCTTCGTGAGCGCGCGACGCAGCACACGCAGGTAGAGCGCGCGGCAGAAGCGGTAGGTCGTTTCGATGGCGAGAGGCTCGGGCGCAGTGACACAAATGCCGACGTCGGCTTGGAGGAACAAGTCGAGGGTCGATGCGGTGGTCGAAGCGCCGAGATTGATGAGAACGTAGTCGACGTCGAGCTTGTCGATCTGCTTGGCCCAGTGTGTTCCGCGGCTCGGGCGAATGGGTGTGGCCGTCATTGGATCATAGGCGGTGGGCAAGAGTCGCAAACCGGGAACGATGGTGCTGACGGGTTTGGCCTTGCCTTCTTCGAGGGCTTCGCTCGTGACGAGAGGTGGTGTTTCGAGGCCCAAAACGCCGTGCAAATTGCTTCCGAACGGATCGGTGTCGCACACGACGACTTCGCGTCCGAGCTGCGCGAAATACACGCCGAGGTTCACCGTGAGCAGCGTCTTGCCGACGCCACCGCGTCCACCTCCCACGGCGATGACGCGCCGCGAGCGCACGCCCGAAGACTCGAACATGGGCGGCGGCGGAATCGTTGGCGTCAGCCGATCGGGGACGTCGTCGTCGTGCGTGGGCACGAGGCACGTCTACCACAGGAGCGACGCGGTCGAGATGCAGCATGTGGCAAATCGGGGGTTTGGGGGCAGAGCCGTCGGGTCAGTCTCTTTGGCGCAGCCAAAGAGA
>DAOMZH010000101.1:0-7383 GCA_035437985.1 Polyangium sp. (in: bacteria)
TGTTCAGGCCGATCATGTTCGTGCAAGCGCGCAAGAATGTGGACAAACCATTTCCGACAGGGACGTTCGTCGCCGGCATTTTATTCGACATTGGTTTGATCGCGCTGATTCTGTATGCGCCTCGGGTTGCATTTTTGATTCCGATCGTGGGCGTCGGACAATCGTTATTGAGTGGTTCGTCCAAGTACGAATGGCGTTGGGCCGAAGCGGCGAAGAAGATCCGGTTTGATGAGATCGCTCGGTAACGACAGCGTAGAAGCCCAATAGTGATTTCCACGATCGGCGCTGAGTGCTGAACTGTAGTCATGCATGCAGTGGCCAACAAACAACGAATTTTGGATGCGCTCGAAAACCTCGAAGAAAACGCGAGTGTCGAGGAAGCGATGGAGCGGCTCTATTTTTGGGCGAAGGTCGAGCGAGGGCGTGAACAACTTGACCAAGGTGAAAACATCGACCACGCGGAAGTCATGCGCCGAGTCGGATTGTGATCAACATTCGTTGGTCACCACAAGCTGCCGAAGACCTCGTTGCCATTCGTGACTACATTGCCCGGGACTCTGCTCATTACGCAAAACTTGTCGTGCAACGATGACCATTTTTCACGGTTCCCGGTTGTTCCGTCAGAACGACATTTGACACAGCACTTTACTCCAATGGGGTTCGTCGAGTACCCTTGTCGACATGCCTGCAGCAAACGTTCAAGAATACCTCGCCAATCTCCCGCCAGACCGCCGCGAAGCGCTCGAAGCGTTGCGCAAGGTCATCCTCGCCAACCTCGATAAGGACTACGAAGAGGGAATCCAATACGGCATGATTGGATACTACGTCCCGCATCGGGTTTTTCCTCCGGGTTATCATTGCGACCCCAAACAGCCGCTTCCTTTTGCGGGAATGGCGTCGCAGAAAAACCATATGTCACTTTATTTGATGTGCACCTACGGGTCGCCCGAACAAGACGCGTGGTTCAGGGAAGCTTGGGCCAAGACGGGCAAGAAGCTCGATATGGGCAAAGCCTGTGTGCGGTTCAAAAAATTGAGCGACGTGCCGCTCGAAGTCATTGGGGAAGCAATACGTCGCGCGCCCGCGAAAAAATACATCGAAACATATCAAGCGCAGCTTAGTGGAACGAAAAGCGCAAAGAAACCTGCGGCCGGCGAAGGCATGACGACGAAATCAACGGCCAAGAAGTCAGCCGCGAAGAAGACGACGAAGTAATTACGCTTTGGTACTGGGGTGCAACATGCGAATCGGAAAATGCCGAGCTTTGGCCATATTGACGGGTTCGCTGATCGTCAGCAGCTGCACGCCGCAATCGCCTCCGCCCATCGAATCGGAATTGGATCGCAGCACTTCGCAAGCGTCGAGCACGACGACATACTGGAACCCCGCCGCGGTCATGTTGGCACAACGAAAAGCACATGCCGCATTGCCACTCGCCGACTCGCGTGTGCTCGTCGTTGGCGCTATCGATCCAGTATTGAATCCGGGGGCCAGTGTTGCGGAATTATATACGGCACCAACGACCGATCTGCCAAAAGGTGAATGGAAACCGCTGCTTCCGAAGAATGGTTTCACCATTTCAACCACAACCGATTGCCGTCCGGCATTGACCCAACTCGGAAATGGTCTCGTCCTCGTCGTCACCGACAGAATGGTGTGGTCGATCGATCTGGCAAACGACGCATGGCTGCCAATGTCGTTGCCCGTGACCGATTCGACGTGTAAACCCCAAATAGCTGCATTGCCCAATAATCGGGCGTTGATCCTCGCGGATGTCGGTACGGGCGAGGCGTTCATTTACGATTCGGGGATGGTAAATCCGACTGTGACGCCTATACCGACACCAACCAAAGGTTCCTGGATCGATTCGGCAGTCATTGCCTTGACAGACGGGAGCGTGCTCATTAGCGGCGGCGGTAATGAGATGGAACGCAACGACCAAGCGGTTATCTACGTCCCTAGCACGGAAGACTCAATGCCCGAGCCCGAAAGGTGGGACGATGTCGGAAATATGTTTTACGGCCGTTCCGAGCATGCCATTGCGCTATTGGCCAACAACAATGTGCTCGTTGCGGGAGGTAGAACCCAAGGTACGATTGATGATCAATATTCGGATACTGCGGAAATCTTCAATGTGCAAACTATGCAATGGTCTCCGACGACAAACATGCGGAACCATCGGAATTTGGGCCCGCAGGCCGTACAATTGCCCAGCGGATTCGTTCTCGTCGTCGGAGGCTCGAATTCGTCGACTGCTGAGCTTTTTGACCCGTCCACAAGTCAATGGTCGCTGATCGAGAGCATGGACGACACGCGATTCGTTGGACACGAAAGCACAATTTTGGACGATGGCCGAGTGCTCGTCACGGGAGGCGCAGGTGATGATGCGACCGACGAGGCGGCGTTATGCGACGCATTGGCATTTACGTGGGAGCGGCTCACGCCAATAGGCGCTGCGAATCGCGTCTTTCATTCCGCGACAAAGCTCACGGATGGGCGAATGCTCATCGTCGGCGGACGAACCTCGGACGCGGGCACGGGCACGGTTTTACAAGACGCGTGGCTTTACGATCCTAAAATTACCGACCCGACCAAAGATCCTTGGTCTTCTGCGGGATCAACCAATGCCACGCATGCCTTGCACACAGCCACGCAACTCACGGACGGACGTGTATTGATCGTTGGGGGAGTGTCTGGGGCATTTCCGGAGTTATTCGATTCGAGCTCGAATACGTGGACCGCTACCGATACGACGAATGCGCCGATAGGCGTAGCCAGAGCCACAGCCACATTGTTGAATGATGGGCAGGTTTTGATTGTGGGAGGATATTCCACAAAACTCGATGGCTCGTACGACAAGGCGGAGACGACGGTTTACCTTTACAATCCGACCTCTGGTACTTGGACAAACAGCCTAGCCCTTCCAGCGGAATTTGCTGGGGCGATTGGACATTCCGCCACATTGCTCACGGATGAGTCGGTGCTCATCGTCGGGGGATTCGACACATGTCCGACAGGAACTACCCCGGTGCCTGCAAATGCACAGGCCGCGCGTTTCATTCCCAAAACAATGACCTGGGAATCTGCGGACCCGTTAGAACTCCCTCGTGCATTTCATTCGGCAACCCTTCTTCCCAATGGCCTCGTCGTCCTTACGGGTGGCGGCGGGTCCATCAGCGATTCATGCATGAATCCATCTTGGGGCAGCGTTTACACGAGCACCCTGATATATGAACAATCGCGTAAAGTAGGCGAGCAATGGACCTATGCCGGAACCATGACGGAGGCCCGCACGGGGCATCAAGCTGTTTTGCTCGATGGTGGTCGACTTCTAGTGGCTGGTGGTCTTCGCGATAATTTCGGAAATGCCTTGTCGTCAGCCGAGGTATTCGATTTTGCCAACAAAGCGTGGTCTTCTACATCACGTATGCAATACGCTCGGTATGGGCATACCCTTGCAGCGCTGGACGGCGGTGTCGTGGCCCTTGGAGGATATCTGCCTTTTGCGCCTAGTAGCAAAACCACGACGTCCGTCGAACGTTTTCCACAGGCAGCATTGGGCCAGCGATGCACGTACGATGACCAATGCATAACCAACATCTGCGCGGATGGCGTTTGTTGTGATATGGCATGTGACAGCGACTGTTTGTCTTGTACAAAGGTCGGCTACGAAAACATCGCGAAATTGGGTGAAGGCTATTGTGAAGACATCTCGCCTTGCTCGCCATTCGCCTGCGTCCTCGAAACCGGCGATTGCGGCATGACGTGCACGGACGTCGATGGATGCGCGACGGGGTTTGTCTGTGATCCCACGGGCAATTGTGTCGCCCCCTTGCCCAATGCCTCCAAACTCGACGAAACAGGCTGCACAGCTGCACCTGCCGAACCGAACTCTCTCTCGTGGGTCAGCTTTGCGGTCGTCGCCGGAGCTTATGCATTTCGTCGTCGCAATGCTCAACGAAAATCGTAACGTAAAGCCAAACTCGGCAACATGACGGCAAACGGTGAGCCAGTGAGTGCGGCCGAAGAAAAATACCCGTACCCATCGCCGCCTGCCGTAAAACCTTGTGCCGGATTCCACACGAGAGTGGACAAGGGTAGGATCAAGGGAATCTCCAATCCAGACACGATCTCCCACCGTTTGTTCAAGCGATACCCAACGCGAAGTTCGGATGTGAGGTGAAAAAAGCTTTGGGTTTGAAATTGCTCGAGCGGACCGACGGCGTATGGATTTCCGTCACTGTCTTCAAATGAACCACTGCGAATGTCGGCAAATGTGCCAACGATAAATCCTGCTCCAAGACGCGCGTGAATTCGGATCTTCTCGCCAAACGAATATCCGCCCCACGCTCCTACGGAAAAACCGCGAAAGCGTAAATCGTCGTCTGCAGTCCCCACATTCCCTACGCGACCAATGACTTGCGCAGTCGTACTGCGCTCGTCGATTGATTGAAGAAATTGAAAATAGCCGACGGACGCTCCAAATGACAAACCAGAGTTCAATTCATAACCGGCACGCACCGCTGGATTGATTCCGAATCCTGGAAGCTCGGTGCAACCATCACCACAGGAATCAGCGATACCCCCGATCGAGGCAGTCAGTGGAACGCCAAGACCAAATTCCACAAGCCAATGCGGTGGGGGCAATGGACGGCGCCAAAAAGGCGATTTCGGATCCCGCTCCAATCTCACGACCACGACCTGTTTTCCCTCGCGCAATGCCGTAACCTGTCGTTTTTCCGGAACAAACCCAGAAGCTGCAACTTCGACGGTATGTTGCCCCGGTTTGACCCGCCCACTCCAAGCTCCTTTGCCAAGCGTCACCGAATCGATTGCCACCAACGCATCGAATGGTTCGAGCTTCAATTCCAATTCCGCTTCGAGCGGCTCGGCAATCAGCCGCAATGGAGCATCATTGTCGCCATGCACTTCGATCCGCGCTGGCAGCGTGCCGAGCATTTCTTCGCCACGCAAAAACACCACGTGCTCGCCCGGAGCAATACGCAAAGACAATGGCGTTTTTCCAAGTACGATGCCATCGACAACCACATCGAGCGTCCGATTCTGTTGCTCGACGACCCGCAAGATGCCGGTCGCATCCAATTTTCGCAAACTTGCGACAACGCGCGCGGTCGTCGAGCCAGCCACATCGATTCGCGTCTCGAACGGCTCGTATCCCTCGACAAACACCTTGACGAAATGGCTTCCAGCGGCAACGCGTAATGGTGCGAGCAATGGATACTCCCCGCGAGCTTGCCGATCGACGTAAATGGCCGAACCTGGAATCGCTCCTTCGATTTCAATGCTCCCAACGAGCTTACGCATGCTCTCGACTTCCTCGAGCGCCCTTTGTTTCGCCGCGGCAGGAAGAGTGTCGCCATAATCGTTGACGAGAATGGCATACATGTCGAAAGCTTCATCGAATCGCGCGAGGTTTTTCAGGCATTGGGCAGCCCAAGCCGTCGACGACCAGGTGGGAAGTATTTTGCGGGCTTCTGAAAATTCAGCCAATGCCGCTCCCCAAGCCTGTTTGTCATAAAGGGCGCGACCACGGTCGAAACGCTCCCGCGCCCGCTCCTTGCGTTCGCTTTCCGACTCCAGAGGTGCGGCAGGAGAAACCGTTGTCGACGGCGCCGCTTGGGGCTGCTCCGGAGCAGTTGGCTCTTGCGCCTGCGCAGCGTACGTGAGCGCGCCGCATGCATGTGCGCACGCAATGGCGAGCGAAGCAAGAGCGGCGCGGCGGTGAAAAGCCATGTGCGAAGCGATGAAAGCGCACAAGACGCGAAATGACAAGCACAAAGATGCAAAATTCAAACGGCGACAAACCTTCGCTTTCTTTCCCCAGATCCTCTATTCTGCAACCATGACCTCCCGCCCGGAAGACCTCGTCTCTTTACCCGCGGCGCTTCAGCATACCCGCCGTTATGCGCTCGACGGTGCGCTCCTTTGCTTCCATCGTGAAACAGGTCTTTCCGCATTGTGCAAAGGCCCGGAAACAGCACATTTACGTATGCGTGCCCCGCGCGTCGTGCAATTTGCCATCACCAATGCTTGCAATCTCGCCTGCACGTTTTGCTCGCGCGACGAACAGGCCAAAAGCTCGTGGACCGCCCACGAAGCATTCGAGATTTTGCGCCAACTCGACAATGCCGGCACAATGGAAGTCGCGTTTGGCGGAGGCGAACCGTTGGTCTTCAAAGGAATGGTCGGTCTCGTCCACCGCCTTTACCAAGAAACCCAATTAGGCATTGGTTTGACCACGAACGGCACGCGCCTCGATGATGCGACCGCAAAATCACTCGCGCCAGTCGTCGGTCAAATTCGACTTTCGGTGTACGACAATGTCGAGCACCTGCCCATCATCGAACGCCTCGTGCGCCACCGCGTTCGTTTTGGCGTGAATTGGCTCGTCACCCCGCCCCGAGTTCCCCATGTCCCCGAGTTTGTCTTGGAACTTGCGGCAGCCGGTTGCCGAGATATTCTTTTGCTCTCGTACAATGGCCGAGACCCAGCGTTGCATCTCGATGAGCAGCAAACGAAGGAGCTGGAACGACAAGTGCAGCTTTTGCACCGCGCGATGGGTGCTCGCACGGCACTCAAACTCGATATTTGTTGGGGCTCCCGATTGGACGGTGTACCGCGATTATTTGCCAATTCCTCCTGTCCCGCAGGACGGGAATTCATCGTCCTCACGAGCGACAAACGCATAGCCCCGTGCAGTTTTCACCACGAGAGTTTTCCCATTCAATCATTCGAGGACATCGCTCGGGTTTGGCGAGACGAAACACGGGTATTATCCAGCGCCGCACGCGATCCTGGATGTGCGCGTGCCGAGGATCACGGGCTTTTTGCATTACGGCGACGATTGACGTTGCTCGACGAAGGAGCAGACTAAACAAATGGAAATACTTCTTTATTGGGCCTATGCCAGCAACAACAGCGGAAGCTATACGATCGTGGGCAGCTTCCAAGATGAAGCGACCGCGGAAAGTGTCGCCCAATTGCTCGCCGAAGTGACCGAAGCTCATACCCAATGGCACAAGGAAGAAGAGAATCAATCGGACACGTCACCACTCGATGCATTCGTTCAATTGCATCAACTTCGGGAGTCGCAACCGGGTCGTGACGACGATTGGCCCAATTATGGGGATCCTCCAACCGTGCTTGCATCCGCGCATCAGGTCATCGTTTATGCTCCCTACACCGTCACGCTACCCCGATTGTATGGAGAATTCTTTTATGCTCGGGGCGGGCGGGTCCAAGTCGAATTGAATCATACGCACGACGGCATCGCGGCCGAGTTTACCTTTTGGGGACGTTACGACGATCCGCACAAGAAAGAAAAATTGGATGCTTTCGAGGCTCGTCTCCGCGACGAGATTC
>DAOMZH010000101.1:7483-18611 GCA_035437985.1 Polyangium sp. (in: bacteria)
CCGCACAAGAAAGAAAAATTGGATGCTTTCGAGGCTCGTCTCCGCGACGAGATTCCATCATTCATCGAGCTTAATGAACAAGAGCAACGACCAAAGATCGAACCTGCTTGGTACCTGGGCGGTTGGGGCGAACGTCATCTAGCGGTGGTTTTCTCGGACCTTCTCGAAGGCGTGGCGCATGTAAAGCGTTTGGCCAAAGAATCCGGTGTCGAATTGCGTCTCGACGTGCGCGAATGTGTGGGGCCCGGACGGGATCCATTCGCGCATTTGCGCATGGCGACGGTTCCGGGAGGTAATGCCAAAATCATTTTATGGCAAATTGGCGAGCGTATTGCAGCCATGAAAGCCGTGCGGGAAGTCTTGGGGTGCGGTTTGACCGATGCGAAAAAGGCTATCGAAGACTTGCCGGCGGAGATTCTCGATCATGTAGATATGGCGTATGGGAAAAAAAGCGTCGAGATTCTCAGGCGGGCCGGTTGTGACGCGGAAGTCGTCGTGCCAGTGCGGAGGGATGGTTGACCAGCTATTTTCCTTGGTGATCAATGATGGGCCAAGCATCCCAACAATTGCGATATTGCTGAAGGCTTTGTTTGCTGCAAATTACGTCGTCCGGCTTGAAGGCTAGAGTGACTACTAGGTTTTGCTTCCCAGTTTTCTGGCTTGGCGTCAATGAACCGACTTTTTTGAGTTCTCGTAAGCTATACAGCTCTTGTCGCGGAATTACGACAAACTCGCTCCAGCGATCGGCGATGCGTGCTACGAATACGTAGGTGATCTCAGGCTTCCGAGCCGTTTTCAAATGAGAATACCCAATGTTGAACTGCGCGCTACAGCAACCTGGCGTTTTTTGTGCCTTTCCTATTGCCGTCTTGACTTGTATTCTGCTCAGGTCACCGGTCGAATCTTTTACCACGAAGATATCGTCACCGATGTCGATTTCAGGCATTGCCACATTATAGCCGCGAATGATGAATTCGGCCATGACCGCAAACTGCCCGGCGCGGCCCGTGTAAGCATGCTGTTTCGACATATTTCAAACCTTGGCTATTTCCCGCTCGGCGACAGGGTCATAAATCTGGGCCCCACCCAATTTCCTGATTTGGCTCGGCCCAAGTCCCGTGAGCATTTGCGCAACCTGCGACCACATGGGGCCATGCAAGGATTCGAATTCGTCTCGCGTATTATAACCAATGAATACTGACGGAGCCGGCCGGACGTCGGGATATTTCGCCTTCAGGTCGCGTCGACTAAGAGGATGCAGTTCATACACGCATCCGTCGCCCTGTTTGCCAATGTTGATCAATATGGTCATGGAACCGTCCTCGCTTCAGGCAGAAAGTGTACGCACGAGTTCACATTTTGCACGGAATTTTCTCATCGACTGCCGGTACTGTTGGTTCGATATACGATAATGGCACCCCTTTGAACGGCTGTTCGTCGCTGGACTCGTGGGATTTTACGCGCATATGCAAAAAATCTACGAAATCCAGGACTTCTTGCAGTTTGTCCGCTGGCAGTGTTTCTAAACGGACCGCGATTTGATCAGCTAGACTCATATCGCCCTGAAACTATCATTCATTGGTCGACAGTGCGAGTCTCTTCGCCCTTGTCCTCCCCCTCATTCACCGTCGCCGCTTCCTCCGCAGGCGCCGCTTCCTCCACCTTCGCCGCTTCCGCCGCTTTCGCCGCTTCCTCCTCCGCCTTTTTCCGCTCTTTCTCGGCCAATTTCTTTTTCTTGATTTCTTCCTGTTCGGCACGACGCACCACTGCATCATGCGCACTGCGAATCGCCGCCAATGCCGCCCGCGCCTTGTTCCGAGTTTCCTCGGTCTCTTTCTCCGGCTCGCTTCCCGCCACGATTCCCGCACCCGCTGTTACGTCGAATTCACCCTGCCGCGCCACGACCGTGCGAATCGCAATTGCCAAATCCAACGTTCCATCCGGCGCGACATATCCCAAACCTCCACCATACACATTCCGCGTGCCCGGCTCGAGCTGCCGAATGATTTGCATTGCTTGCACTTTCGGCGCGCCCGTCAATGTTCCCGCTGGAAACGCCGCCTTCAATGCATCAATGGTCGTTTTCCCATCTTCCAGCTCGCCTTCCACTTCGCTCACCAAATGCATTACGTGGGAAAACTTTTCCACGACCATTTCTTTCACCACCCGCACCGATCCGGGTTTGGCCACGCTCCCAATATCATTACGCGCCAAATCCACGAGCATCACATGCTCGGATCTTTCCTTCGGATCCTCCAGCAATTCCTTCGCCAAAACCTCGTCCTCCGCCTCCGTCGCCCCACGCGGGCGCGTCCCCGCAATCGGGCGCAAGGTCATTTTGCGCCCCCGCACCCGCACCAACGTCTCCGGCGAGGCACTCACAATCTGCAGTCCCTCCGCAAATGGCGTCTCGGCAAAATCGAAGAAACACAAATACGGCGATGGCGAAAGCACCCGCAATGCCCGATAGACATCGAACGGATCCGCATCCTTCATCGGCACCGTAAACGTTCGGGCCAAAACGATTTGCAAACAATCTCCATCGAGGATGTACCCCTTCGCGCGCTGCACCTTCATCCCATACGCATCATCGTTCAGGTTCGTATCGACAGACTCGGGCAACGCGTTCGGATCAGGAGCGGGCAGAGCATCGAGCTCCGGGCCGTGCGTCATTTCCCATGCGCAACGTTCGACCGCGCCTTTCGATCGCCCAGCAATCGTCACCGTTTGCGCCACGTGATCGAAAACCGCCACCGTCGAATCCACCATGAACCGCGCCCGCAGACCTTCGTTCGGCCACGCCTTGATCGCGTGCAGCGCATGCGCCGCGTCGTACGACACATACCCCACGAGCGACTGCGAGAATCGAGCGGCGAGTTCGTCCGCGTTCTCCATCGTCGCCGCATCATCGGCAAGCATCGCGAGCGCATGCGCGCCAGGCGGATACGCGTGCTCACTACGTGCGCGATAACCAATGATCGAGTAGCGACCCCAGCGTTCTCCAGGCGTCGCCGATTCGAGCAAAAACGATGAACGTCCAGCCGACTGAGCACGCAACGCAGCGTAGGCTCGAACGGGAGTGACATGATCAGCAGCGAATGTGCGGGTAAGTATCTGGCTCACGCGGCAAGGGTACACCGACCGCGCGAAATGTGCCGCGATTCGATTCATGGAACTCGCACTTGCCCCAAGGCGCCCCGAGCGGCATCGTAGGAAGTGCCATGTCTCGCACGTCTTTTTGCTCGCTCCTCGTCTGTTTCCTCTTGGGTGTCACGGCTTGTGGAGCGCCACAAATCCCGGCGAACGCTCGCAAAACCGTCGTTTCGCTCAACAAAATCGATTGCAGCGACTGCGGCGACAGAATCGTAGCCGACATGCGGAGCAATCCTGGTATCTACGACGCGCAATTCGACCGCAAGAAAGCCGAAGTGATCATCGTTGCTGCTCCAACGATCGACGTGTTCACCGAAGTGCGCAAGCGGGCCGCGGAAGATGGCTTCGAGGCGATCCTCGGCGAAGGAAAAGGTCAATACCTCGATCACCTGCCGTTCCCCGAAGGTTCAGACGTCGCGACCGTCACGAAAGATGGCGAAGACGTACCCGACCTGATGGCTCATGCGGTCAAAGGCAAAGTCACCGTGCTCGATTTTTCCGCGACGTGGTGTGGGCCATGTCGGAAAATCGATGAATTCATGGTTAAACGATTGACAGGAAGACCCGATATTGCATATCGCCGCTTCGATATTGGAGATTGGGATACGCCGCTCGCTCGCCATTACTTGGCAAACATTCCGCAATTGCCTTACGTGATCGTGGCGGATAAATCGGGCACGGCAATCGAGCGCATCACGGGAGTGGATTTGGAGCGTCTCGATCGAGCCATTGGTTCGGCAAGCAAGTCCCCTTGAGTTGATCCTGCGCAAAGAGCGACAATTCCAAAATGAGGAGACACGACGAATGGACACGCGGATCGAAACGCGCATGGTCGATGCCAATGGTTTAACCTTCGAGGTCGATGAAGCTGGTTCGGGGTCGAAGTTTGCCTTGGCATTGCATGGTTTTCCCGAGTCGAAGTTTTCTTGGCGGTATCAGATCCCGCTCCTCGTAAAACTTGGATATCGCGTTTGGGCGCCGAATTTGCGTGGTTACGGAAAAACCTCGAAACCCGCGGGCGTTGGGGCATACCATATCGATCGCTTGGTCGACGATGTCGCGGGCCTCGTGCATGCAGCTGGGGCCAAAGAAACATTGCTCGTCACCCACGATTGGGGATCGATTATTGGCTGGCAAGTAGCGATGCGCCAAACCATTGCTTTGGAACGGCTCGTCATTATGAACGTGCCGCATCCGGCGTGTTTCATGCGCCAATTGCGGACCTGGGAACAATTGAAACGCTCGTGGTACATGTTCGCCTTTCAATTGCCTTTCTTCCCGGAAATGCGCCTACTCGCCAACGACGCCGAGGTCGTGGCCCGTTCCTTCACGGCCATGGCCGTTGATCGCCGCCGTTTTCCAAAGGAAGTCACGGATGAATACCGCCGCTCAGCCCAAGAGCCCGGCGCGGCCAAAGCGATGGTCAATTATTATCGCGCCATGCTCCGCGCGAAGTTGTCGGTCTCGGTTCCCAAACCTGGCACCGTCGACGCTCCTACCCTCATGATCTGGGGCGCCAGCGACAAAGCGCTGACCAATGCCAATACCGAAGGCACCGAAAAGTATGTGCGGGATTTGACATTGCGGATGCTCCCGAACGTGTCGCATTGGGTGCAGCAAGAAGCACCCGAGAAAGTCAATGCGATTTTGGAAGCATGGCTCACGGGGAAAGAGCCACCCCGCTTCGATCAATATTGACCGAATAGATCCTGGATGCGGGATTCGAGCGCGACAGCGATCTTGTAAAGCGACGAGATCGACGCGCTCGATTCGGCACGTTCGATCTGCGACAAGAGCGAAACACTGAGACCGGTGCGTCGCGCCATTTGCTTCAAGGTGAGGTCTTTTTCTTTGCGCAGATTGCGAATCGTGTCGCCAATGACGCGATGCAATTGTTCTTCAGGCGTACGCGCCAAACCCTTCTTCCGCATGACGCGCGAAAGAACTTCGCGGAATTCGTCAACGTTGAAAGGCTTCTTGATGTAATCGACCGCGTCGAGCTTCATCGACGCAACGGCACTCTCCAGATTCGGATAGCCCGTGAAAATCACGACCGCAATGTCCGTATCGACTTTGCGAATTCGCTTCAATACCTCGATCCCGTCGAGTTTCGGCATCATCAAATCGAGAATGATGAGGTGATACCCGCCAGTGCGCACTTCTTCTTCGACGGAAAAAGGATCACTCATCGTTTTGACGCGATAACCGTCACGTTCGAGGAGTGTCTGCATGTAGTCGCAAATGGCGACATCGTCATCGACGATTAGGATATTGACCGTGGGAAGTTCGATTGCCACCTGAGTCCTCCTTATCGCGGCCTATGGACCGGGCCCCCCCGGGAGATGCCGCTCGTCCGCCCTGGGTTTCCCCAAGGTTTCGATTCCAGTGGTACTTTAACACGACTTCAAGCCTTCCAGGATGATCTTTTTTGCTTGCCTTCTAGAAATTTTCCGGCGTTTTGCCCGCCCGGGACGCTAAAAACGCAGCATTTCGTCGCAAAAACGCCTTGCACACGTCTCTACTTGACAGACGGGCTCGCCCCGTTCATCTTGCGCGCCCACGTCATTGGTGATGAACCCGCGGCGTACTCGGGGCGTAGCGCAGCCTGGTAGCGCACTCGGTTCGGGACCGAGGAGTCGGAGGTTCAAATCCTCTCGCCCCGACTAATCTTCTCGAAGAACATGGACTTCCACGCGAAGTCCTTTTCTTTTTTCGCTAACGCGTGAACGTCCTTTTCCCATGGCCGACGACAAGCCCAAGGACAAACCCCCGACTTCACGCCTTGGAAGAATCGCGCGTCTTGCCGGTCTCGGTACACGCTCGATTCCTCTCGCCGTCGAAGGCGCCAAACGCGCTTTCGGTCGCTCGCGATCCGAGGACGAAGAAGCCGAACAGAAAGCCAAAATGGCCGCCGAGGTCAAAAAGACCGCGGAGGCGATGCTGAAAACGCTGGGCGAAATGAAGGGTTTGCCCCTGAAGCTCGGGCAAATGGCCAGCTACATCGACGGGCTCGCTCCTCCCGGACACGAAGAAAAATTCCAAGCCGTTCTCAAACAGCTCCAAGACAAAGCGCCTCCTTTGTCCGCGGAATCCGCGGCGCTGATGATCAAGAACGAGCTACGTGATGCGCCAGAATCCGTGTTTGCCGAATGGGAAGCCGACCCGTTTGCCGCGGCAAGCATTGGCCAGGTGCATCGGGCCGTGACCAAAACCGGCGCCAAAGTCGCCGTCAAAGTGCAGTACCCGGGCATCGACAAAGCGATCGAAAACGACCTGAAAAGCATCTCGATGCTCGAAACGATGATCGCTCCTCTGTCGCGAAAGCTGAATGCAAAACAAGCGCTCGACGAGATTCGTAAGGTTTTCTTGGACGAACTCGACTACGGACGCGAAGCAGAAATGGTGGATCTGTTTCGGCGCATTCACGTCGATGATCCCGACATTCTGATTCCTGAAGTTCATCACTCGCTCACCACGCGACGCGTGCTCACCACGGACTTTTGCGAGGGCGCGAGTTACGCGGATTTTTGCAAAAACGGCAGCCAAGAAGCCCGCAACCGCGCCGGTGAAACCATCTGGCGCTTCACGTTTCGCGCGATGCTCCGTTACGGCGTGCTTTATGCCGATCCGCATCCCGGCAACTACCGCTTCTTGCCTGATGGCCGCGTGTATTTCCTCGACTTCGGCTGCGTCAAATTCCTTCCACCAGACCTCGTCGGCGGCATGAAGCGCTACATGACCGCGGCGCTCGATGGCGATTGGCAAGAGTTCGATCGCGCGTGCGTCGAAGTGCTCGGTTACGACCCGAAGGACGAGAGCTGGGATCTCTATCGGAGCTACACGATGGAGCTGATGATGCCGCTCTACACGAAAGAGATCTGGGTTTGCTCGAAAGAGAAAGCGCGAGAAACGGTCCAGTTCCTCGCGCGCGGCATCAAGTCGCTGTCGTTCAAAGAAGGCGAAGCGATCCCGAACATCCCGCATGTGCCGAAGATGGCGCAGGACTTCACGTTCGTGAATCGTCTGCAATGGGGACTGGCCTCGGTCATGGCCGGACTCGGCACTGAAGCGTCCTTCCGTCGCATTACGGAAGGCTGGATCCGCGACGGCGTGTATCCTATTCCGTCCTGACAAACTCGTCGAAAGGAGCGTGCATCGTGACCGTGAGGCTGACTCGAGTTGCCAAACGCGCCGGCTGCGCAGCGAAGCAACCGCCAGGCTACTTGTTCCCACTTCTGCAAAGGTTGCCTCCGCTAACCGATCCCAATGTGCTGATCGGCGCGAACACCGCCGACGATGCCGCCGTGTACCGTTTGTCTGCGGATCTAGCCCTCGTGCTCACGACCGACTTCTTCACCCCCGTCGTCGACGATCCGTACGAGTTCGGAGCAGTTGCCGCGACAAACGCGCTCAGTGACGTCTATGCCATGGGAGGCAAACCCATCACCGCCCTCAACCTGGTTGGTTTTCCTGACGAGTCGCTCGACTCCGAGATCCTTGCCGAGATCCTTCGTGGCGGCGCGGAAAAGTCACGCGAAGCAGGAATCGATCTCGTTGGTGGTCATACGATCAAGACGGATGAACCCATCTACGGGCTCGCGGTAACGGGTATCGTGCATCCTGATCGCGTCGTCTCGAATGCGGGAGGAAAACCAGGTGATTTGCTCGTGCTGAGCAAACCTCTCGGGATCGGGATCCTCACGACTGCCGCCAAGCAAGACAAAGATTCGCAAAACGCAATTCGTACCGCGATCGATCTCATGTCGACACTCAACCGCGCCGCGTGCGACGCGATGCTCGCGGTGGGTGTGCATGCAGCAACGGACGTGACCGGATTTGGTTTGCTGGGACATCTGCGCAACGTGGTGAATGCGAGTCGTTGTGGAGCAACCGTGTGGCTCGATCAGGTGCCCGTAGTGGATGCTGCGTGGTCGTACGTGCGTGAAGGAATCGCGCCCGGAGGAACTCATGCGAACTTCCGCTTCTTGAACGATCACGTCAGTTACGAGGATGGCCTCGACAAACCTTCGCAACTCGTCTTGTGTGATGCGCAAACGTCGGGAGGTCTGCTCATGGCGGTGGCTCCGGATCGAGTCGATGCCCTCGTGGCGAAGCTGCGCGAGCTTGGTACGCCGGCGCATGCGGTGATTGGTCAGCTCGAAGCGGAGCCTGTGGGGAGAATTCGCGTGACGTCGCGTCGTCGGTGAAACGCGCGATCAGTGCGTGATCGCCATCATGAAGGCGTCTTCCAAACCTTGTGAAGCGATAGGCGGGACCGCACTTCCCAAATCAACCGAGGTATTGGTCAAACCCACAAGGATGGCTTGGCCTTTCCCGGCGGGGTCTTTCCAAAGCGCTGCACCACCAACCGTTTGCCATCCAAGGACCTTGGTCGCATCGCCATACGAACGCGCCCAAAACGGCTTGCCATCTCCGGTGAATTTGACGGCAAAGATGTCGGTCTTCGGATCCGCCGGACCCGGGCTGACGAGTGTGTCGTTGCCGAAGAATTGGAGCGCGCCGTTAAAGGAGCCCACGACAAGCGGGTAGCCTTGCTCATCGAGCAACACCTTCGTGCCGCTCTGCTTTCCAAGGTAGCCGTAACCTCGAGCCCAAACGGGCACGCCGTTCGGATCGAGCTTGGCGACCACGAGATCTTCTGTGTCGTTGAAGGACTTCAGTTCGTCCGGACCAATCGTCAACGAACCCGAGAACCAGCCCGTGAAAAACACATCGTTTTTCGGGCCAAACGCGACATCCGTAACGCGTTGCTTGTAGCCAGTCGCGCCGAACGCGAACTGCCAAATGCCTTGGCCAGTCGGCTCGAGCTTGGCGACGAAACCATTCTCGTCCCCAGCTGCAGGCAGAGGGTCGTCCAAGCCAAAGTTGAGCGCGGCTGCATGCGAGCCGCCGACGACGATCGAACCATCCGTGCGAGAAACAGCAACGGTTGCAGTTGGCTCATACCAAAGCATCGGACCTGCAGCGCCAACCCGTTTGGCCCACATTGCCTTTCCATCGGGGTCGAACTTGGCGATGAAGATATCGGCGTCCGTTGCTTTCGGTGCGACGACTCCAGTACCGAACGGAAATGCATCACCACGCGCCATACCAACCACGACGATGTTGCCCTCGGCATCAGTCGCAACATCCGTGGCGTACTGCTCTCCTAGAGCACCGAACGACTGTACCCAACGGGCTTTGCCGTCGGGATCGAACTTGGCGATGTACGCGTCGTAGCTGTTACTGGTCGTGACGTTCATGGTGTCGGAGATTTTGATCGTGCCGTTGAAGCCACCAGCGACGATCGTATTGCCTGCAGGATCAACATCGACTGTGGTCCGAATGATTTCCAAGTCGTCGAAGATGTTCGTGGCCCACACAGCCTTGCTGTCATCCGCCGCGTATTTGAGGACGAGGATGTTCCGCGTGGCGGCCGGAGGTGTCCCACTGATGAACGGCATGTCGCCGTTCACGCCAGGAATCTCGATTGTCTTAAAAAACCCAATCGTCGACACGACGCTGTTGCTTGTCGGGTCGAACGCGACATCGAAAGCGTGTTGATCACCTAAGTCCGCGCTCGTGAAATCACCAAATCCGTGTCCCCAAAGGGGTTCGCCCCCGGGTACGAGCACAGGTTCTTCGGCACCGGGTCGAGCATCTGGAGCTCCGCAAGACGAAGCACCCGACAGCGCAACGAATGCGGCAAAGATGACGTGCGTCCGCATTAGGGGACCGTGGATGCTTTCGATCATCAGAATCGACCTCCGACTCCTACCCCGACTCCTGCCGGCCCCACCCAAGGCGTAACAATAGCCGACTTTTTCGCAGGTTTTTTGGTCTGCGGTCCCATGACAAACCCGGCGATAGCCGCGCCAAGACCAAGCACGCCGACTGTTCCCAGGCCGATGAACATTCCGCGATCGAGATTCTTGCGGCGGTTGTCATCGGCGGGATTGTAAATGCCTATACGAGGACACTTGGTTTGGACGTCGCCCTGACAGATACCGTCCTGGCGTCCTTCGACAAACGCTTGGTCGACGCGAAATGCCGCTGCTCCTGCTAGCAACAACACGCCTGCTCCACCACTGATCCATGACCACACCGGCACCGCACCCGTGGTCATCCGATCGAGTGGCATGCGTTTCTCGAGCGTGAGCGTGATTTCGACGAGCTCCCCTTCCCCAACATTGACGCTCTGGTTAAAGGGATCGAAACCTGGCGCTTCAGCAAATACCGACTGTTTTCCGGGATCGACCGGAATCACGGTACCCAGCAGCGCAACGGGAATTTCTTTGCCGTTTTGCGTGACGCGCAGTCCTGAAGGCGTTCCGCCAATCGTCAGAATTTTTAGCCGCGGCAAACGAGGCTCGATGTTCGCGAGACCGTTTTTGGCCACTTCATCGAGGACTTTTTTCCGTTCCTCGCCTTGAGTTTCGCGATTGATGACGAGCGATCGTTGATAGGCCGACCACGCAAGCGCGAGTTTTCCTTCATGTTCGTAACATCGGGCGATGTTGAGCAACGTGCTCGCAGCGGGATACAGCTCCATGCTCGCCGCGAATTTCGCGCAAGCTTCAGTCCAGTTACCAGCGTCGAGCGCCTCGACACCGGCTTGAAAAAGCGCAGCAGCCGTCGGGTCGGGCACGGACGCATTGGTCTTACCATCGGTTGCCCGAGCCGGGTTTGTCAAAGCCAACGCTGCCGTCACCATCCCCAAGATCACTAGCGGCGGCGATCCATGTCCGAAGGCTCGACCGGCGCTTGTTCGTCGGTTACGCGCGCCCGCAGGTGGCGGGCGTGATTCAAAGCTGTCGGAGTGGATCATATTTGCCAGAGGAGGACTTGGTCGTTGGATTGGGCCCGGGAATCTTCTGCTTACTCGAAGGCCCTGTTTTGCCGGTCGAAGGGCTCGGCGGCAAGGCCGTTGAAGCAGATGATGTCGCACTTGCCGAAATTGCCACGACGGGCGGGG
>DAOMZH010000102.1:0-18587 GCA_035437985.1 Polyangium sp. (in: bacteria)
GCCGTGTTTTCAGGCGATCGTGCTTTTGTGGTGAGCAATCGCCGTATCGTGATGGGCGCCTTGACTGCGGGATCGAATTCCGCGGGTGATGCCAATGAAGTCATCGAATTACGTAACGCAGCGCCGTGCAAGAAGCTCAAATTCGGTCCAGACAATCGCATCTACATGGTCGAACCCATGACCAAACAGGATGCCGAAAGCCTGGCGCACAATTGGCCCCGCAGCGGTATGGATATGCCTTGGTTACGCTGGGAAGCACAATGAAGGCAGCGCGACCCATCGAGCAGCTTTCGTGGCATTTCGACGCAGAGCCGTTGGCCGCCGAGGTGGCGCAGTTGTCGGAATCCGACTGGATACCCTATGCGAATAGCGGAATGGGGAATTCCGCGGTTCCGCTCATTGCCGTGGCGGGCACGCCGAATCACGAATATGCCTTGTCTGGACCGATGCAACCAACCGCCGTACTCGAACGTTTGCCAGGATTGAAAAAGCGACTGGCCGCGTTGGGTGTGCCCTTGAGCGCAAGTCGTTTGGTGCGGCTGGAAGCGGGCAATGAACGTCCATTGACTGCGGATTGGAGTTATCACTCGTTTCGTCGTACGTCCATCTGCATTCCGATCGTGACATCGCCGGGCGTCGTTTTCGAGTGTGGCGCATCGAGTGTAGGCATGGGCGCGGGCGACGCCTGGCTTTTCGACGTTTCGCAACGCCATCGATTGCGTAATTCATCGGCATTGCCTTGCGTGCACTTGATCGTTGAAATCCGCGAGCGGCCAGTACGTCTGACGGATGGTGCTGAATCGATAAAAATCGACCCGCACCATTTTGAAGTGCTCACCTACGAAGAAGTTGTGGTTTTGACCGACGGAATCATCGAGGAAGTGGAAGGTCGTTCGCTTTCGAGTGCGGAAAAGATTGCGTTGCGGGAGGTCATCGAGCGAATTCGAGGGCGGTGGAAAGCTGCGTTCGAACGCTTTGGTCACCACAATACGGGCGAATTGGCTTACGACGACATTCTTTTGGATCTGCGGGAACAGATATTGCCCCATTTGTCGCCAATGGGCGCTGCAAAACGGGCAGCAACCGTCATGGACACGATGTTGCGCATGGCGCCGCCCGAGCCACGCAAATTGTATCGGCCCGCGACAAACAACATGACCAAGGTTACGTCACTGCCGCGGCCCAAATTCGATCGTCCCGTGATTATCGTGGCTGCTCCCCGTTCGGGCAGCACGTTGCTTTTCGATCTACTCGCCCAATTTCCCGAGGTATGGACGATTGGCGGCGAAAGCCATACCTGCATTCGCAGCATTCCGGAGTTGCACCCGGCCTCCAAGGGATACGAATCGGATCGTTTGACCGCAGACGACGCCACGCCGCATGTCGTTGATTCACTCCTCCGAAATTTTACCGAACGGCTTGTCAATCGCGAAAACCTGCAGTTTGTTCAAGTTTTACGCGACGAACTCCATCACCAGGTGCGCTTCGTGGAGAAGACTCCCTCGAATGCCCTGCGTATTCCCTTTTTGCGCGCCGTTTTTCCCGACGCGCTGTTTGTCTATCTGGAGCGAGATCCAAGGGAAAACGTCAGCAGTTTGGTTGAAGGTTGGCGTTCACGTCGATTCCTTGCGTATCGAGGAATGCCTGATTGGCCCTACCGTGATTGGAGCTTTCTGTTACCTCCGGGGTGGCGCTCTCTTGCCGACCGTTCTTTGGTCGAAATTGCGGCGCATCAATGGTATGCGGCCACAGAAGCTATTACGAAGGATCTCGAGGCACTTCCCGCACCGTCGTGGTGTCACGTGAATTATGCCAATCTCGTGCGCCAGCCGCGCGAAGTATTGGCCATGATTGCTCAATTGGCGGGTTTCGATTGGGATGCCCAAGTCGAACGTGTGGTGTCGGCTGGACTTCCATTATCGCGGGTGACCGTATCCGCTCCTTCATCGGCGAAATGGCGCCGACATGAAAAAGAGATTACGACAATTCTGGCGCGTTTTCGGTGATATGCGCGATTTCGGACGCCTGTTCAGCCGCCGCAGGTGGTGTTGTGCCCCGATTGCTCTTCGTGCGGATCTGGCCGTATTCCATGCTGATGACCCGATCGGCAAGATGAAAATATCGGTCATCGTGGCTGACGGCGACGATGGTTTTCCCGCGTCGTTTTAATGCCGGTAGCATCTCTTCATAAAAATGCTTGCGGAATTCCGGATCCTGATCTGCTGCCCACTCGTCCAGCACGAAAACGGGGCGATCGTCCAGATACGCAAGGACCATGGCGAGGCGCTTTTTTTGGCCCGTGGATAGGTTGCGTGTCGTAAATGCTCCATCTGCAAACGAAGTCTTGTGCTCGATTTGCATTTCTTTTAGCAGGGCGTGGACTGCGTCTGGATCAACTTGGAGCAACCCATAGGCTTTCGAGAATAAATGAAAGTCAGCGAAAATGACCGAGATCATTTCCCGGTAATGTTCGACGTTCGACGAGTCGACCACAATGTTTCCAGCGTGCAACGTGCCCTTGGTGGGTGGATAAAGTCCGGTCAAGACCTTCATGAACGTCGATTTGCCACTCCCATTACCACCAACCACGAAGATGAGCTCTCCAGGTTCGATTGCCAAATTCATGGGACCAATGCGGAAAGCCGAGTCGCCATTTTCAGACGGATATGCGTATTCGACGTTGATCGCTTCGATGCGCCCAGGAACGCCGGACCAAGGATTCCTTTGGGTATCGGCGGAACGTGAACCTTTGCACGCACCGTCGAGTTTTCCTTCGAGCGCGGTCACGTTATCCAAAGCCTCGTTCGCTTGGACGTAGGCTGGGTAAACGCTGAGAACCATCTGTACGCTACCCCAAAGAAATAGAATCGTCGCGACGAGCTTCGACAAATACTGTCCGTCCATTGGGATGTGCTGCGGCAATACGAACGCAAGTGCCGCGATCACCACGTACATGTTCGTCGTCACGAAAAGAGCATTGTCGTCGAAAATCTGATTCGTCCTTGCCGACGTATCCCCAAGTGTTGCAGAATGGTGACGAAAATCATCGAGAATGTCACGGCGGCGTTGTCGATTGAATCGAATCTCTTTTGCTCCACGCAAGAGATCCATGAGTGTGTCGAGGAATCGGACGCGTATGATTGTTTGTTCATCGATCAGCCGCTGAGCTTCCTCGTTCATGGTGCGATACAAGTGCGCAGCCAAGAGTTGGAGCGGGCAAAGAATGGCAAACGCCCACGGCGACAGCCAAAGTAAATACAGCACCCCGAATGCGAAAATGC
This sequence comes from Polyangium sp. (in: bacteria), assembly GCA_035437985.1. Taxonomy (GTDB): domain Bacteria; phylum Myxococcota_A; class Polyangia; order Polyangiales; family Polyangiaceae; genus Polyangium. The sequence continues at coordinate 3,282 of DAOMZH010000102.1, forward strand.
ATAGAGACGGAAAAATCGCGCCAATAGCTGGTGCACTGCTCGAAATGACGGTCACGTTCTCCGTGATCCTATCGAGAATCACTGTCGTTCCAATGCGTTCAATGCGTTCTAATTCGGTAGTTTCGATTTTTTCGACGAGTCGAATCTTGACGCGGAATAACGCCAATTCAATAATATCGTTCACCCGGTGCGTCAAATACCTCGTAGCCCACACGGAAGTGGCCGCCATCGAACCAAACAGCGCAAACGAGGTTGCCGTGGCCGTGTCGGGGGCTTGCGCCACTGAATTGACGAGCATCAACGCTATTGCATTCGTGCTGCCAGCGAGCAAGGCCACCGAAAGTAGTTTGGCGCGCTCTTCGCGGCTTTCGGCAGAAATGAAATCGATCATCGTCATGTCGCCACCGTCATGGTCGCAGGCCGTTCGATTGAACGAATCTTGCCGTATTCCATGGTGACAACCCGGTCGGCACAATGAAAATATCGATCGTCGTGGCTCACGACGATGATCGTCTTGCCTTCGTTCCGCAGCATCGGAATCAGCTCATAATAGAAGTATTGGCGAAATTCGGGATCCTGATCCGCCGCCCATTCATCGAAAATGCATACCTGTCGTTTCTCGAGCATCGTCACGATCATGGCAATTCGCTTCCTCTGCCCAGTCGACAAAGTGAGCTTGGTGAATGCTCGGTTCACGAAGGCTGTCTTGCCTTCGAGCCGCATGCGGACGATGAGCCGATTCACGGATTCTTCGTCGATGCCTGCGAGGCCATACAGTTTGGCAAATAAGTGAAAGTCCGTAAAAATAGCCGAGATCATGTCGCGATAGGCTTCCACGTTGTTGCGGGCAACGGCAACTCCATTCACGACCAACGACCCGGTGGTCGGGGCGTACAATCCGGTCAATACCTTGAGGAACGTCGACTTGCCGCTCCCATTTCCGCCAACGATGAAGAGAACTTCGCCTGCATTGATGTCGAAATTCAAAGGTCCAATACGAAATGTTTCTGCTCCATCGTCGGTGGGATATTCGTATTCGATATCGCGCCCTTCGATTTTTCCCAAGGAACCTCGCCACGGATCTTCGGCACGCACTGTAGGCTGCCCGATGCGCACGGCCGTCGCGAGTTTTTCTTCGAGTGCCGCGATCTCGTCAAGTGCCAGGTTCGCACGAATGACCGGCATCGTCCCCATCATCACGCTCATGAATGGTCCCCACAGAAACATGACTGCAGCCACGATGCTCGTGAGGGTCATGCCGTCCATTGGCACATAAATATGCAACGTATAGACGATGGAAGTCAGCATGACGAACAGGATGGCATTACCAAGCACCACCCCGTCGCTCATCAAGTTGCTGGATTGAACGCTGGATTTCCGAACGGCATCCGCAGCTTCCACGACGTGTTCGCGGACTTCACGGCGGCGGCGGCGTCCGAACTGCATCTCTTTGAAACCGGCCAGCAAATCCGTCATGCGGTCGAGAAATGTGACGCGACCTTTCAGCGTTTGTCGCACGTGCATCACGAATTGACGGCGCACATCCAAGAACACGAACATGCCCACGACACCCACGAGACCGACGATGACAAATGCAGGCATCGCGAACCAAGCTAGATAAAATGTCGCGAAAACCAGCACGACTGCCGATTGCAAGGCAGCAGCGATCGCTCCCGCCCGGTCCGAGATGAACGTCGTATTCTCGGTAATCCGATCACAGATTTCTGCAGCCTTCACGCGTTCGAGGGCCTCGAGTTCGGCATGGGCAAGTTTGTCCCCGACACGCACCTTGATGCGGTGGAGCACAGCCTCGATGAGCCTCGTGATCGCTCGATTCGTGTGTTTCGCACTCGACACGTAAAGCACGACGAGCAGCGCATAGATGAAAAGCGCGCGCACGTCGTTGTCGGCCGGCACCTTGGCCATCTTGTTGATGCTGTTTAGAATCACCGCGTTCGCAGCCCCGGAAATCGTCGCCGCCACAAGGATGCGGCGGCGCTCCGGACCAGCCTCGGCACTGAGAAGTTGGACGAGATTCATCGCGCTACCAGAACGAGCTCATCCTCTTACACAAGTGTTCACCAAAGTGCACGCATTTCTTGTCCGAAGTGCAAACTCGCCAGCGATGACCAACCGCTCGCGAAACGACCACCCGATTGCACTGCGGGACGAACACTGGTAGACATGCGCCGAACGTGGCCAAAGAAATGCTTGCAACTACCACTTCGGGGGCCATCGATTGGCACGACGAAACCACATTGGATCCGACCATTCAGTTTCGGCATCCACCCACGGCGTTTGCCCAGGAACCTCAGTGCATTTTTCTCACGGGCGCAACGGGCTTTTTGGGCGCTTTTTTGCTGGACGAACTTCTGCGTACCACCCGTGCCGAAGTGATTTGCCTCGTGCGGCATGGCGAGGCTGAGTCCGCTGCGACGAAGCTCCAACTGCATTTGCAACGACTTGGTTTGTGGAATGCTTCGTTTGTGCATAGAATCATTCCCGTGCGAGGTGATTTGTCCCAACCGCTGCTGGGGCTTCCGCGGGAGCAATTCGAGTCTTTGGCGGAACGTGTGGACGTGATTCATCACCATGCGGCGCAGGTCGATTTTCTGCGTCCTTATCGCGTACTCGAGGCCACCAATGTGCGTGGAACACAGGAGGTCCTTCGTTTCGCAGGAACTGGGCGCACCAAGCCGCTCCATCATGTGTCTTCGCTCGCGGTGTTTTTTAGCCAAACATACGTTGAAAAGGGATTGGTGTCGGAGTTCGACACTCCGGTACTCGACGCGGGTATCAATTCCGGTTATGCGCAAAGTAAATGGGTTGCCGAACAACTCGTCATTGCGGCTCGGGAACGAGGTTTGCCCGTGGCCATTTATCGTACGGCACGTATTGCCGGGCATAGTTGCACCGGCGTTACGGGCAATATGCAAGATTTGTTGAATCGGCTCATCTGGGCCTGTGTTCATTTGCAAGCCTGTCCCACGTTGACCATCGAAATTGCGATGGTCCCTGTCGATTATGCGAGCCGAGTCATTGCAAGTTTGTCCACCCGCGAGCGCTCCCTGGGCCGCGCATTTCATCTGTTCCATCCGCAGCCGATTTCGTGGCCGACGCTGATGGGCATGATTCGTTCCTTCGGATACCCCATGACCGAATGCTCGTACGACGAATGGCGAGTGGCATTAAAGCGTATGGCAACGACGAGTCATCCAGCGCGCGACACCTTGGGTCGACTTTGGGTCGCATTAAACGCGCCAAACCAATTGTTGACTCGAAGGCCGCAGTATGAAACGCCTAATTTACAAGACGGATTGGAAGGTACCGGCATTAAATGTCCACCTCTCGACGAGACGCTGGTGCGAGCCTACATCTCGTTTTTTCAGAAGTGTGGTCACATTCCGATGCCGTGATGTTCAGAGCGTGTGTATCAGGCTGCTGCGCAAATCGGTGCGTCGGTCGTAAAGTACGCTTCCGTCGGCCTCCCTAGCCCCGATTCGCTCGCAACGCCTGATAAACACGCTCTCAGACGAGGATGAAGGTCCAGTGAGCGCGTTCACTTGGTCTTTACCGATATGCAAGAATGCACCATCCGGATAGGCCGCGCCAGGAACGCAGCCATAACATCGGGCCAAGTAGTTACCGTTATCTCCGCGTAATGCGAATTTCCCATTGGCTGTAAAAAGGCTAGCTCGTGTTGGTGAACATACCGGTTGTGCCCAAGCCGTAGCAAAGTGAATGCCGCTTTTCAGCAGCTTTCCCAGCGTTGGGAGGGGACCTGCAGATTTCGCAATGGCCGACACGCCAATTTCTGCGGCAACCTCCCCATTTGCAACACGCAGTACATCGACTCCAAGGTCGTCAGCAACGATGATCAGGATATTGGGTTTAGGCACGGCTTTGTTCCTTTGTGCGATCAGCGGAAAGAAATGTCGGCGATCGTCGTCCGCTCCCCGCAGAATGACATGGACGAGCCTTTATCAATCCGACGATGCGGACCGCGTGTCAAGTCGCGAATGCAGCCCAGCTGCGCAAAATTACTGAATGGGAGTTTTGCCTCGATTCTCACGTGATGTGAGACGAGGGCAAACACGGAGATCGCCGACGAAAGGGGTCACATTGCTGCGCCCGGAAAATCGCGACGTGGCCATGCTCGCGGACCATTGACTTCGTCGAGCAATTCCGGATGCTCGCGACAAAGCTCCAATGCCCGCGCATGCGAGACTGATTGTGACGTTATGTCGAGCGCCGCCTGTTTTCGGCGTTGCCATGTTTCGCGAGGCTCGGACACATCGTACAAGTTCGAATGCACGCCATTGCCGAGTAGAATGCAGTCCCAGCCTTCAACACCGAAGAAAATCGACAAGTTGGACGAGTCTTTGATCAGCTGAAGCACCTCGTTTGGCCGGTGCAAGAGGGGCCCTCTTTCTTGGAAGGCCCGGACGAGGTATTCGCCCCCTGAAATGTCCGCTTTGGCGCGCACTTCCTTCCAATAAGGTGTATCGAGCTTGCGATTGAACTTGAAATGAATTCCAAGAAACCACCGCAGCCCATCCCACCGCGTCGCGACGAAGGAATTGAATAGAGTCTTGGACGACGTATCGCTTTTGGATTGCGGAAAAAGCGCCAGAAGCTTTTGGATCGTCACGCAGATCATGAATAGACCCGTTGATTCGAGCGGTTCAACGAATCCGTGCGCATTGCCGATTGCCACGACATTGCCTTTCCAGCAATCTTCGTGGCGGCCCGAGCGAAAATGAACCACGTCACTAACTTCGTTCATGCGGGGCCAACGCGCACGAACTTCGCGTTCGGCCTCTTCCGGCGTGCAAAACGCCGAGCAGAAAACGTATCCCTGGTTGTCCCGTTCTTCATGCGGAATGGTCCAAGTCCAGCCGCTATTCATCGTCGTCGCGGTCGTGTAGGGCTTGATGATCCCATCGTGCGGCGAATTAAATGTCAGCGCGCGATCGGTAAACAACGTGCTTCCAAAGCTAATAAATGGAGATTTCAGCGCTTTCTCCAAAAGAAGCGATCGGAAACCCGTGCAATCGATATACAGGTCAAACGAGAGTTTTTCCCCCTGGTTCGTCACCAAATGGTCGATTTCCTGGCCGTCGGCTGTGACCACGACGTCCGTGATCTTGCGGTCCAGGTGTTTGACTCCTTTGGCATTGGCAACTTCGTGCAAATACTTTACCAAGCGGCGGTTTTCGAGGTGATAGGCAAAAGAAACGTCTGGCAGCAGCGAGGTGCATCGACCGCCGCGCATGAGGACTGGCGTTGCCTTCTGCTCCATGAATACCGAGCCGAGCGTCATGGAATTGATATTGCCGTCGTACTGCAAGGAGCCGAGCGCTCCGACATCGTTGATTTCCCAATCGAAGGGGGCATTGAAGTGCGAGATTTCCGGGGGCCCCCATTCGAACCTGATGCCCATTTTCCACGTGGGTCGGACCTTCTGGTAGAATTCGTGCACATTGATCCCGCAGAATTTATGCAAGAAGGGGACGATATGTGGGGTCGTTGCTTCGCCCACGCCAATGATCGGAATGTCCGATGATTCAATCAACGTGACTTCGAGGTGGGGGAATTTCTCACGCAGCGCGAGTGCTGCCAAAAAGCCCGCCGTACCACCACCAACAATACCGATACGACGATACGGATCCGCCGCCCCAGCCTCGAATACCTTGTGGCGGGGGTGCTGGGCCCAATGTGCCGACCGTTCATGGTTTTTCATGAATGGTTGCAACAGGGTTTCTCGGGTGGGCTCGGCAGATTCTGTCTCTTTCATTTTGCGCAGGCCTTTCTCTCAATGACGACGGTTGTGAAAAACCAAGTTTGTCAATGCCGGTGTTCGTGGTGGCTCCGGCAAAAAAATTGCAAAACTGCTGATAGGGGTATGAAAAACGCAAGTTGTTCGTGTACACTCACGCGGCGTGCTCTTCGACCATGCAACCCGAGGCATGAACCGTGTCCAATAGTAACTCGCGTCCCCTTCGTTTTTCCCTGTTGTTTGCCCTCGCATTGACCGAGGTCATGCCCATCATGCTGGTGTCGCAAGCGCTTCCCGTCCTGCTTCGACGCGGCGGCGCATCCATGGAGCAGATTGGGATCTTGTTCTTGGCAATGTTTCCGTGGTCGCTCAAAGCATTGTGGGCGCCACTCATCGACAGGCTCGGGGCCCGGACACGATTTGGTCGTTATCGAACATGGCTGCTCGTTACGCATCCATTGCTCCTGGTGACCCTGGTAGCCGGCTCCTTTTGGGATATCCCTGAATTGCTGCTGCACCATCGCAGCACCGCAATACCCGCATTGCTTTGGCTCACCGCCGTCTGTGCCGTTGCCGATGCCGCATCGCACGGTTTGGCAGTCACGCTCCTGTCCCCGGACGAACGAGGTATGGGTAATGGGATCCAAACCGTTGGCCTCATGGCCGGTCAATTGCTCGGTGGCGGCCTGATGGTCATGTTCGTCGGCCATTATGGCTGGCAACCAGGTTTGCTCGTCCTTTCGGCATTTCTCTTGCTCCCGCTGCCGGGAATCTTTTCGTATCGCGAACCGTCCGTCAATCGAGCGCAATTGCTCACGGTGCGCGACGTAGCCGCGTTTTTCCAACAACCACATACGGGCCGTTGGCTGCTCATGGTGGCGATTATGCCCATTGGTGCGGCTTTCATGTCGCCGGCCGTCGAAATGCTTCTCGTCGATCGCGGCTTCAACCTTGCCGAAATTGGTTTGGCCATGGGAGTGTTGACCGGTATTGCCGGTGCCGCAGGGGGAATCGCTGGCGGGATGACGGTCAAACGTTTCGGGCGCGAGCGAGCGTTTTATGGACTCACGATATTTTGTGGGGTTTGTCTCGGAATGGTTCTTCTGAGTACCGTGGCAACAGGTCGCGCTCTGCTTTATCTCGTAGTCTCCGCCCCAACGCTCGGAATCATGGCCCGCGCCACCATGCTGCATGCACTCATGATGGATCGCTGTCGCCCACATGTCGCGAGCACCGATTTCACCATTCAATACACACTGCAACATGTCAGCAGATTGATATCGATGAGCGCCGGTGCGTTTGTCGCGGGGCGTTTCGGTCCAACCACCGTTTTCGTTCTCGGCCCGTTGCTTACGTTCATTACCCCGATTGTCGCCATGCGGCTCCTCGACAGCTCCGATTTCCGAGCGGCATTCGCGACCGGTGACGAACAACCCGCTCATGACGGACCTGCGGGGCCCAAGTCCAACGAATCGGTCAGCGCTTGATGGTCCCATTTCGCGATGCTCGCCAGCGCGGAAATCGAATCATTGGGCCGGGCCACGATCCGCTGGAGAATGGCCACGAAATCGTGGCTAATCTTTTCAGCCGTCGCCGCCAAATACAGATCCGTTGCATAACGGAGAATGCCTCGCAAGCCCGCTTGAGTGCGGGTCATCGAGACCATCAATTCAAAACGGCTCACTTCATCCGGTCCGCTCTCGAGCGGTACGTGCTGAATGTCCTCAGCAAATTGGTCGTTACGCATAGGCGCATTTTGCAGCACGACCATCGTTTGAAAAAGTGCCCGACGGCCCGGATCACGTACGGCCTGCACTGCATCGATGACCAATTCAATGGGCGCTGATTGATGTTCGTAGGCCGCCGTCGCCGTCGTATTGGCCCGCTTCAGAAGTTCGCGGAACGTGGGATTGCCGGATAAGTCTGTGCGTAATGCCAGCAGGTTGATGAAACAACCTATGATACCCTCGATATCGTGGCGCGTCCTGTTGGCAATCAACGTTCCGACGACGATATCACTTTGCTGGCTGTAACGACACAGCAACATCTGCCAAGCCGCCAAAAGCACGATGAATAGCGTCGTTCCATGAGCCTGCGCCACGCCCTCCAGTTCCGTACTGAGTTGGGCCGAAAGTTTTATCGGGATAATGCCCCCGCGATCGCTGAGCATTCGAGGTCGTGGATGATCGGTGCGCAAATTCAAAATCGGAGATCCACGAAGTTTGTCGCGCCAATATGCAAGCAATCTCTTGAGATTGTCGCCAGAAAGTTTGTCGCGTTCCCATGACGCATAATCGGCCAGTTGCAGGGGTAGGGGACCGAGGTCCGGGGCCTTGTTGGCAACTCTTCCACGATAAGCTGCACAAAGTTCTCCCATCAAAACCCCCATGGACCAACCGTCACTCACCGAATGGTGAATGGTCATGATCAGTGCACTTTCGTTTTCATCAAGGGCCAGCAATCGAATCCGGCACAACGGTTCGCCCGGAATGCGGAAGCGATGTTCGACCTCCTTGACAAGGCACGTATGGAGTTCCGTCTGTCGCGCGAGGCGATCGAGCTGGGAGAGATCCTCCCAAACGACAGGTACCGCGTTTGTCGGCAAAATGTATTGGCTCGAATTGCCGCCTTCGTGATCAATTGCCGTACGTAATGACTCGTGTCGTTCGACCAGAAAAGCAAGAGCTGCGGCAAATGCTGCGCGATCGAGCGGTCCCGTGATTCGTAGATTCAGGCTCATATTGAAGAGGCCCGTCCAATCCGCACGTCGTTCGAGGTTCCAATTGCGCTCTTGGGCAAACGACAAGGGAAAACGCGCCTCCGGACCTCGAGAAACAATCGGAATCGGGGCCTTCGCCAACGACTCTCCCTCATCCCCGAGCTTTTCGGCAAGGCCCGCAACCGTCGGGGCGGCAAACAACGTCTGAACGGAGATGTCGAGCTGCAGCCGCTCACGTAATCGATTGATCACTTGCACGGCGAGCAGGGAATGACCGCCGAGGGTAAAAAAGTCATCATGGAGGCCCACACGTTCGAGCCCCAATACTTGGGCGAATATTTCTGAAATCGCTTGCTCACGCACCGTGCTCGGGGCCGCATATTCTTGCGAAGTGGACGACCCCCCATCTGGCGCCGGCAAGGCATTTCGATCCACTTTGCCATTCGGGGTCAGGGGCAAGGCATCCAATACGACGATCGCCGTGGGAATCATGTATTCGGGAACGCGATCGCGCAGGTGATTGCGGACGCGCGACACGAGCTCTCGTTCCTCGGTGCGTCGTAATGGATTGTTCACATGCGCGCTCGGGTCGGGTATTGATGAATTGGGGCGCATCGGCCATTGCGGCAATGGTCCCGCGTCGAGCGCCCGCTCCCACAATGCATCCATGAATTCCGCGCTGGAGTCTTCGGACGAACGTATACGCACCCGATAACCCAATTTCTCGCCGAGATTCCAAAGCGCTTCCGGATTGATCGCCGCGTCCGACGAGGCCATGTCCGGCCCATTGCGTTTGGACTTTCGATGGCGCCGACTCGCCATGATTTCGTCGTAAACGCGGGCATTGGGAATGTTCACGACTTTTACGAGTATCGGCTTGGTTTCTTCGATCCACGTTGCGAGTCCTGACAAAGAACCGCCGACTTGGTTCCATTCCTTGACCAAATCGATGTTGCGGGGCGCTACGTATTGCGAATGCAACAACGCGTCGTAACGATAACGATTCATCTCATTGTCGCCCTGGCCCCGCTTGAGATACACCTCCACATGGCTCAGCCCTTCGATCTCGTCGCACAACCATTGCAGATACGTGGGGCTGACGAGCAACTCCTCTTCGTCGGCAAGTGCGCGTTCGACGGCGTGCCAATAGGATGCCAATGGTTTTCCCTGGTGCCGATGACGTTGCACGGCAAGATGAAACGCCTCCATCAAATTATGATTGCGAATGTCACCGAGAAAAATGACCCCACCAGGTGCGAGCGCACGCGAAGCGCCAATGAGCACTCGGCGCAAATAGTTGGCATCGGGAAAATATTGCACGACAGAATTGATGATGATCACGTCGAAGTGCGCATTGGGAATGCCCTCACAATCCGCTGCTTCTCGACGCATTAGGCGAACGTGCTCGAGGCCCTGCGATTCGACGACGGCGCGTAGTGAATCGATACCCGCGGCCGAAAAATCAGTACCCACATATTCTGTGCATTCCGGCGCCAATGGCAGAAGGATGAGCCCAGACCCACAACCAATCTCCCATACGCGCGACGGCCGAAGTTCGCGAATACGATCGACCGTATAATCCCGCCATTCGCGCATTTGTTCCGCGGGGATGGGCTGGCGGTCGAGGCTGCTATTCCAACCCGCGATATTAAAGAGTGCATTCGCGCGATCTTCGTCCTTTATGGTCCCTTCGTCGAAAAACGACTGCCACGCGGACACTTGCTCGCTCCTGAGCACCTGGGCTTCCGCGTCAATGGCGGACTTGTTCGGCACGACATAAAGGACCAAGCGCTGATCGCCGGGAGAATCGGTACGCACGATTGCCACACAAGTCTGCACATCGGGCTGCGACGAGCAAATCGTTTCGATCTCACCCAGCTCTATTCGATAACCACGGAGTTTGACTTGATGATCGATTCGTCCCAAAAATTCGATTTTGCCGTCGGTGCGAAACCGCGCAAGGTCCCCCGTCTTGTAGAGCTTGCTTTTTCCAAATGGATTCTCGACGAACTTTTCGGCAGTCAGCTCGGGCCGATTCAGATACCCTCGCGAAACGCCATCACCGGCAATGCAAAGCTCACCGGGTACGCCTATGGGAACGGGTTGAAGATGCGCATCCAAAATGTATATTTGCGTGCCCGGAATGGGACAACCGATCGGGACACCGAGCTCGGACGACGTCGTCGGGTCGATCCGATGGTAGCTGCTCCATACAGTGGTTTCCGTGGGGCCATATTCATTATAAAGCGCCGCCTGCGCCGCCACCTGCTGATGCATCATCAGCACCTGCGGCGGAATCGTTTCTCCTCCCAATATGATCGTGGATAACGACGAAAGCGATTCTCGCGCATCGGGTTGGTCGCCTACGAGTGCGTACAGGGACGGCACGCATAAAAGATGGCTGATCTGCTGTGTCTTCATCGAGGCTATGACGCCATCGGGATCATTCTGAAATGAATTGGGTGAGAGGACGAGTGCACCACCTGTCGACAACGTCCAAAAGATTTGGGCGCTGGTGATATCGAACGCAAACGATGAAATGACCAGGAATCGACGAACAGGCTGCTCATAAACGCGAATGCGGGCCAGCGTCGAACTGAGCAAATTGTCGTGGGTCACCATGACGCCTTTGGGCATCCCGGTCGAACCCGACGTATAAATGACGTATACCAAGTTCTCGCCGGTCGTCACAAACGCCTGCAAGCTCGCGCCTTCTTGGGGCGCCCCGTCCCACTTGTCGTCCAAATAAATGATTTGGCCGTCGAATCGTGCCAAATGGGCCGCAAATTGCCGACGCGTAAGGAGTATCCGAATGCCCGCATCTCGAAGCATGAATGCAATTCGATCCGCCGGGTAATCAGGATCGAGCGGCACATAGGCTCCACCAGCGGCCACGATTCCCAACACCCCGAGCACCATTTCGAGTGACCGCTCGACACATAAACCAACGCGCATATCCGGTTCGACACCAAGTGCACGTAGACGTTGCGCAAGTTGATAGGCACGCGTCTTCAATTCGTTGTAGGTCCAGTGCTGGTCACCCTCGATGGCCGCGATGGAGTTTGGCGCGCGATTGACTTGCGCCTCGAACAATTGGAGAATGGATGTCTCCTCGGGCGCGGGCGTTTGCGTTCGATTCCATTCGACGACGACCTGTTGCCGCTCTTCTTCCGTGAGAAGTGGCAATTTGTCAATGCTGCAATCAGGTTGATCGACGATCCCCTGCAGCAGCTGCGCGTAATGGCGACATAGCCGCTGGATCGTGTCCTGCTTGAATAGATCGGTCGCGTATTGCACGACTCCGGCGATCGTTCCGTCTTCTTGTTGCTCGAGCGAAACCGTCAAATCGAACGTCGTCGTCCCATTATCGACAGCAATGTGCGACAGACTGAGCCCAGGCAGTTGTAAATCCCATTGTTGCGCGTTTTGCAACACGAACATCACCTGAAACAAGGGATTGCGATTGAGATACCGCGCCGCGCCGAGCTCGTCCACAAGGCGTTCGAACGGCACATCTTGATGGGCATACGCTTCCAAACACCCAGCCTTGACTCGAGCCAGCAATTCGAGAAACGTCGGCGAGCCATGCAACTGTGCCCGAAGCACGAGGGTATTGACGAAAAACCCAATGAGCGGCTCCATTTCGGACCGGGTACGATTGGCGATTGGTACACCGATGCAGAAATCGTCTTGCCGACTATATCGACCGAGCAAAACTTGGAATGCGCCCACCAAGACCATGAACAGCGTCGCCCCCTGCTCTTGCGCGAAGCGACTGATCGCGGACGCGAGCGATGCATCCAACACGACGCGCTCGGAAGAACCTCGAAATAAATATGTGGACGGTCGAGGTAAATCGGTTGGCAGGACGAGCGGCGGACAATCTTGCATTCGCGCCTTCCAATAGGAAAGCTCCCGCGCCAACCGTTCGCCTTGGAGGTAGCCGCGTTGCCAGACTGCAATGTCGGCAATTTGCACGTCGAGTTCGGGAAGGGGAGACGGCCTGCCCGCATGAAACGCGCCGTATAAAGTCGATAGTTCGCGGAAAAAAATCCCCATGGACCAACCATCCGAGATGATGTGGTGCATCGTCATCATCACGATGTGGCGCTCGTCATCGATTCGGAGAACGCGCGTGCGGAGCAGCGGACTTCGTTCCAGGTCAAAAGGCGTCGCAGCCTCTTCGGCTACATGACGTTGGATATCGGCTTGAATGGCCGCTTCGTTATCGCCATTCACGGGCACCACCAACATCGGCCATTCGTTCGGCATTTCGTGAATCACCTGAATCGGTGTCTCACCGCGGCGCTCGAACGCTGTGCGAAAAGCTTCGTGGCGCCGAACAATCTCCCCAAACGCACGATGCAACGCAGAAAGGTCCAGGGCCCCCACCACCAAGCTTGCCGTGAAGATGTTGTACGTCGGGCGGCCAGGGTCCATCTGTTCCAAAAACCATAATCGCTGCTGAGCAAAAGACAGCGGCAATGGTGCGTCTCGTGAAACACGGATGATCGATTTGGCTCGATCTATCAGGGGAGCTTGCTGCAGGGCACTGACCGTTTCACTAAACGCGACGACGGTGGGGGACTCGAATACCGCGCGGAGTGGGACCTCGACATCGAGCATACTCCGAAGACGAGAAACCAATTGCGTTGCGTGGAGCGAATGACCTCCCAAGGCAAAGAAATCATCATGAATACCGATTTGTTCCGTACGCAATACGAGGGCAAATGCATCGGCGACGATTTGTTCGACGGCCGTTCGAGGCGCAACGAATGATGGATTCGCCTCATTAACCAGACGTTCTGGGGCAGGCAAATTCTTGCGGTCCACTTTGCCGCTGGTCGTCAACGGCAAAGCGTCGAGCATCACGAATGCGGATGGGACCATGTATTCGGGGAGCTTGGCCCGCAGGTGCTCTCGCAATACGCTCGCAGTGCATTCCCCTTCGGGGACGATGTAGGCCACTAGCCGTTTGTGCCCTGGTATATCCTCGCGCGCCATGACCAAACTCACGCGAACGGATACATGCGCCGCCAAAACTGCTTCAATCTCTCCAGGTTCGATCCGGAATCCGCGAATCTTGATTTGATGATCAATGCGCCCGCGAAAATCGAGATTGCCGTCAGCATCCCAGCAGGCCAGATCTCCCGTACGGTATAATCGTGCCCCAGGCTCCTTCGCGAAGGGATCGGGTATGAAACGCGCGGCAGTTTGTCCTGGATTGCGCACGTACCCGCGCGTAACTCCAATCCCCCCAATACACAATTCACCGGGAACACCAACCGGAGCTTCGTCACCTTCGTCGTCCAGCACGTAAATTCGATAACCAGCATGTGCTCGTCCAATGCGGATCGCCCCTGTTTCGCGATATTGCGCCACAGGCCACGACGTCGCGGATATCGTGGTTTCCGTCGGACCATACTCATTCCACAGGACAGCGTGACATTTCTCGAGGAATTTCGTGGCCAAGTCCGGATCGAGCGCCTCTCCGCCGCAAACCACCACGCGCAAACTCTCGGCGGCGACGAAATCAGGCTCGTCGAGCATATGACGCAACATGGCTGGCGAGAAATCTACTGCCGTCAAGCCACGCTGGCGAATCAGGGCCGCAAGGATCGGGGGCGAACCTTCCGTATCCCGGGGCGCCATGACGATGCATCCGCCAGCAAGCAACGGTCCAACGAGCTCCAATATCGAAACATCGAAGGCAATCGAAGTTCGATGCAAAACTCGGCACGGTGGAGCAAACCGTCCGATTGGCGTATTCTCTAGTAGAAACCGGGAAACCGAATCGTGTTCAACCATGACCCCTTTGGGCCGTCCCGTCGATCCCGATGTATAGATGACGTAGATTGCATTGTCCCCCGTCACGCCGCTCGACGGACTCGTCGCCGGTTGGTCCCTCCACAATGGCTCATCCACGTCCAAACGAATGACTGTCCCCTCGAATTTGGGCAAACGCATTTCGAGGTGCGATTGCGTGAGCAAAATCGACGCGCCAGCATCGGCGAGGATCATCGCGATGCGCTCGATAGGATAACCCGCATCAATGGGTACCCAGGCCCCACCTGCTTTGATGATTGCGAGTATTCCGACCAGCAGATCGACGGACCGTTCGACGCATAACCCAACCAAAACCTCGGGTCCGACACCCAGGGTCATCAAATGGTGCGCCAAACGATTTGCGCGCTCTTGCAGCTCCCTGTACGACAGCCGTTCGTCTTCATATTCGACGGCAATCGCCTCGGGGGTCATGCCCGCCTGCGCGTCGAACACGTCGTGAACACATATCTTTGCAGAATTCTGCAGGTCCGAGGATGAGAGCGACATGGGCTTGCCTTCTGCTATTCTATTGAATCATCCCGCCGGCGCGCATGTCCGTGAGACTTTCTTGCAGCGCATCTTCGAATTGCGTCAATTCGCGATCGCTGTGCTCCGTGGACAGGAAAAAATTCATCCCGTCGAAGGCATAAATGCCCCGCATTCGCAAATGGGCCATGACCATCCATAACGCTGGCGCCGCAGCGACTCGAAACATCGATCCGAAATGCTCGATACGCACGGGCATCGAATGCTCGGTAAGCCACCCATTGAGACGTTCGGCCAGTCTGGCCGTTTTTTCGTTGAGCCCTTCTTGCAATGCATTACCGGCTTCTCGCAGACGCTCGGTCACGGCGTGGGCTGCCGCCATCGTCAATGGGTTTTTGGTGAACGTCCCGGCAAACCATACTTTATCGCCCGACGGACTACTTTCATCCAGTGCGCTCCCATCTCCGCCATCAATGGCGTTCAAGTATCGAGCTTC
>DAOMZH010000103.1:0-18560 GCA_035437985.1 Polyangium sp. (in: bacteria)
AGTTGAGCCGGACGAGTACGTCGTGAAAAACGTTTTGGGGGCGAAGCAATGATGGTTGGGATTGGTTCACCAAGAATCCGTTGCGACAGGCGTCAGGTCGAGCGGCGAACACGTCGTGCAACGCCACCTTTGCGTTTCAGACCCAAACCTTTGAGGTAGAGGTCTGGCACGTCAAACTTTTCGCCCGTGCGATTGCGGACGATGCCAAGCTCGAGGAGGAGGTCGACTAGCTCCTTTGGTCTCGCAGCTGGAGGACGCACTTCAGCATCTTCGTTTTCCCAATCAAACCAATGTTGTCGAAATGCAATCTCGAGTTTTTGTCGAGATTCCCACGGAACCTGATCTGCGGATTCGAGGCACTCTTTCACGCGTGGGAGCCATTTGAACTCGTCGAATGCTTGCGTCACATAAGCATCGGACACTTTGTCGAGCGCATTTCTAAGTGAAATATGGCTAATGACGTGGGTGTGGGTCGCATGCATCGTTCCCGCTTCGATGACCGCTGCATGCTCGAACAACAGGATGAGTGATCTTGGTGAAACCTTTTGATTGCCGTCGCGCAGGTGGTCGAGGATCCACGTGAATGGGTCCCCTTTTCCTTTGGTTTGCCCCATGTATTTGCCGACAATGCGTTCGATGAGGGGTCTTGCATCTTCTTTCTTCACGAAGCTTGGAATCCGACGCAAAATGGGGTCTTCTTGATACCGCATTTTTTCGGTTTTGGCAGCCGAACAATAATCGAACCAAGGTTCGTTGAGGTTTATGAGGTGCTTGATGAGCATCGCGTAGAGATTCTTGTCGCTCCACGAAAGCTCCACGCGAGAAGCCGCAAGTTTTGCGATATCGGCCCCGGCGACCTGGCTGCCGTGATGGCGATAGAAATCGGTGCGTAAAAATATTTTGGGTCGGATGCGTTCCCACCGTCGACTGTGATGTGCCCAAAATGCGATGAGTCCACGAATGAGTTCCCCCATTGCAGACCAATCCGAATAATAAAGGGTGTCCAGTTCGTCGTACAAAACGAATACCCAGCGATTCTCGTCTTGCAAACGCTTGTCCAACTGGTCGAGTGCAACGGCTGCCGATGTACCTGCGCCCAGAAAGTCGCCGACTCGGGCTTCGACATCGGCATCAGGCGCCGTTAATAGGCTGCTGAATCGCTTACGATCGTCATCAGAAAAGACGTTTTTAAGGACGCGCATCAAATAAGCGCACCAGAAATCCTGCGTCGCTGTCTTACCCTGATTCCCCGCATCAATCACGAATTTATCGAGTGCACGCTTTGCGGGTCCGGGTTTCATTGGATATCCATTGAGCCATTCGGTTTGTCCTTTCGGTAGGCGAACATTGGGACCAATCCGTTTGACGGCTTTCCGCAGGTCGGGATCCTGCGCAACGCGGACCAATTGCGTTTTTCCAGCCCCACGATCACCAACGATCAAAACGACGTCCGGCTCGAATGCTCGAAGATGTTCGGCAATCGGAAAAAAGTTGTCCTTGATGCGCCCTCCCACTTCCGCTTGTCCGGAATCCGAGCGTAATGTTTGCAAAAGCTCGAGCCGTTCTTCGCTTGTCAACGCGGCCATGAATTCACTCCATGCATGCACTCACTCGACAATCGGGAATTGAAGACAAACGCGTCGATCCAACTCTTCGGATGGACCGGACAGAAGATCGGGCAGCACGTCTTCAATCTTGGAGAAAAAAGCAAATCGCTGTCGATAGGGCACGACAATCGCCTGATCTGGGGCGTCCGTCGTGCCCTGGTCCCGAACCGACCAATCATCGTCTTCAGGTTCGTTTTCGGCAATGAAGTAATGTGCTCCCATTGCGTCGTCCAACCATTCTTGGAATTTTTTGCGTGCTTCCTTCTCGACGTCCGCAAGCCGAGGGTATTGGCCGGATATTCTAAAAAGTGGCTGGAAATATTCTTTGAGGGGCTAGAGCTTGTGAGCTTACCCTCTGCCAGCGAGGGCGCGGATCCGGTCCTCGATGATGGGTACGCGCGCCTGATTGGCGTCGTCCGGCAGCGTGTGGGCAGGAATTGCGTCGTTGAAGTCTTCCATATCGAGTAACTTCGCGAATTCTTGGGCCAGGTAATTTCGCAGTGTTTCGTCGGCGTGCCTGACCTCTTCGAGCACCGACGGCCGACCGTCGATGATGAGGATGATGTCCTCGATATCCGTGCTCCCTATGAAGTCACCATTACCGCGTCCTCGAAATGCTTCGAGCTTGGTCGCGAGCATGTAGGGGGACGTAATCAGCCGAATCTCAATGTCCCCAGGCAGTGTGAAAAGTTCCGCGTGACGGATCGCCTCCGGGTACCAGCGATTGCTGAAGCCGAGAATCTTCGCGTCCGTAGGCATGACATCGACCTTGACGCCATCGACGACCCACCGACAGATTGGGGCCCCTTCGCTCGTATCCTCGCGGAAACCGGCTTTCAGCAGCTCGTTGCGCAGCATGTGCTGATAGTCGAAGTAGGAGCTCACCTCAACGATGACGTCGACGTCGTTGGTCGCGCGAATATCGATGCGGTCCGCGTCCGTGATCAGGAGCGCAATCGTCGCGCCGCCAAGGAAGACGACGCGCTCGCGGAGTGGACCCAGCCGGAGCGCGACAGTGCAGAGGAGAGCTAAGTTCGCGGCGCTCGCGTTCATCTCAGCCCTTCAACAGAACGTGCAACAACTCTGCGGCGCGTTTGCGCTCGCGGGCTCGACCCATGCGTATCGCGTCGACAAGAGCGAGGGCTGCATAGAGCTTCTGATCCTTGCGCGCGGCATCGGGAACCGAGCGGTAGAGGGGGTCCAGCGCATTGCCACGGACGTGGCTGTTGCTGTCTGGCCACACCGGAGGCAGTGCGTCGCTAGCGATAAACTCGTACTTGAGCGGCGGGGCCGCGTACGCGGTCGGCATGCCGTACGTAATCTGGCCTGGCTTTGCTGGGAAAGCGTACTGGACGCCATGGACACAGAAGTCCTCTAGGGCCGCCCGAATTGGACGCCGATCGGCGATGTTTATGAGCCTCGAGTCGATCGCCCGCTCGATGGCCGCCTCCGCCTCGGACGGGCTCATCTTCAGCGACTCACCGAGCCAAGGATAGCTCCAATTCTTTGGACGGCTGACCGTTAGCTTGAGGAGCACGACGATGTCCTGAGGTTCCAGGGCCATAAAGGTACGATAGACCAGATCGACGGCAAAGTAAACATCCGCGGATCTCCCAAACCAGATGAGCTCCCCCAATCAGAAGGTCGATCCGTGCGGACGTCGGGAGGTCCTTCCATGTCTCCGAAGGAGATGTCGCGCCCACGGAAACCGTGAAAGTGGCCAGGCAGATATTCAGCCAGTTACACTCCGTGGCCGGATCCAGTCATTACCAAGCCGAGCTTATCATGATCCCGACCAACCTCCCGGGCCTTTCCGGCTCCGACGTGGACAAGTTCGACCGCAGGCGCACCCGGACGGAAGGCTGGGGACAACGTCTCTGGCATCGAGTCCTCCCGCAGCATCGGGAGAGCGTATTGTATAGCTTAGCGTCTAACCTGCGGCGGGCTTACATCAATATGATAAGTTGGTGCTTGTCCCCCCGTAATCCCCTATAGGCACAGCCATTTCGTCTCTTTTTTGCGCGCTTTTTATAAATCGCCGACAAGGCATCGCGTGCATTTTGCAATTCTTGGGCATCATCCGCGCCAAACCTTTATTCGTCGGCGCTGCTCCTTCGTGGAATTGGTTTCAGGGCTTCGCATTAACCGAATCCGTTCTGATGTTGCGTATTGACCGGCACGTCAGGTTCGCAATCAGGCCGATAACGCCGCCAATGGTACCGTAAAGACAAACCTCGCCCCCACGCGTCCGTCCTCCGCGACAATCGTCCCCCCAGCTCCTTCGAGCAGTCCTCGACAAACCGCAAGACCCAACCCCGTCCCTTTGCCCACTTCCTTCGTCGTCGTGAACGGCTCGAACAAACGCTCTCGAATCTCGGGCGCGATGCCCGGACCATTGTCCTCCACTTCGACACGCACACCCGCCGGCGTACGTGTCGCCCGAACATCGATGCGCCCTGAACCAGCTGGCACCACATCGGCCGCATTGAGCAGCAAGTTGAGCAGCACCTGCACCAGATGTTCGTCCGAGAGCGTCACGTGCGGGAGCGCGTCTTCGACGTCGAGATGCAAATCGACATCTCGCAAAGCCTTTTGAGGTCCAAGCAATGCGCGCGCAGTCGCGAGGGCTTGTCCAACCGAACCTGGAGCATCCACGACGCCGGGTTTTCCCTCGATCGTCGCCGGGCGTGCGAAGTCCAAAAGGTCCCGCAAGATGCGATGAATCCGCTCCGTCTCGCGTTTCATGCGGCCCAAGAACTCTTTTTGATCGGCTTCGTCGAGACCCCCAGCGAGGAGCAGTTCTTCGAAGCCCAAAATCGCTGCGAGGGGATTGCCGATCTCGTGGGCCAAACCTGCGGCCAATCGGCCAACGGAGGCCAGTCGTTCGGAACGCACGAGACGGGCTTGGGCTTGCTCGAGTTCTTTTGCGTAACGCGTGGCCTCGTCGATTTTTGCGCGAAGAGATTCTTCGTCGGCGCGTAGTCGCTCGGTCATCTGCGACAAACTCATGCTCAAGTCGGCCAGTTCGCGTGCACCTCCACGCGGCACCTCGAGGCGTCGCGCACCTTCGGCAACTCGCGCGGCTGCACGGGACAAACGTTCGACCGGATCAACCACCAGGCGCGTCATCGCGATGTACATGAAGACCAGCAAACCCAGGGCAAAGATGCCCATGTACAACGCGAGCAAACGCATCAGCGGAGCACTGGGAATGACGCCCGCCATGCTTGCGCGCGTGAGACTCGCGACGGCGAAGAACAAAGGGAGGAACGCCAGAACGAGGAGCGTGCCGAGGGCGATGAGGAGTTGGAGCCGAATGCCGGGGCGCACGCGGCGAGAGTAGCCGCATTGGCCAAGAACTGGGCCCGATGCGCGGTGTTCTGATACGCGCCGATCCACCAAGCATGGCCGCCATCGTGCTCACTCTGCTCGAAATTGGTCGCGTCACGTTCACGTCGCTCGTGACGCTCAGCCTCGCCGCCTACCTGGTCGTTTCGACGTCGACACCGACACCGCTGTGGGCCGAAGCGCTCGCGGGTGCCGTGCTCTTCGCGATGGTTGCGATGCGTGTGTCCGCACGCGCGAAAGCCATCGAAGGAACCTTCCGGCGCGACCTCGAAGTCGGGATGCTCTTCGTCGTCCTCGTGTACGCGATCGTCACGCGCGGCGATGGAAAACTCGACGGCGCGTTCTACCCGCTCGTATACGTCTGCGTGGGTCTCGTGAGCGCGTTTGCTCGTCCCGGAGCAGCCGTCGTCAGCATCGTTTTCGCCTTGGGGCTCGATGCAGCTCTGCGAATTTGGGGAGTTCGTCACGCCAATCTCGCGCGATTTGGCTACGCCGCAGCGTTCATGACCATCTTCGCGTCTCTGAATGCCCTCGTCTTGCGCGGCGAAATTGGTCGAGTTCGTCGAGCCCTCGAAGCCCGCGTCAAGGTCGAGATCGACAAACTCAAAGACGATGCGCGGAGTTATCGCCTCCATTCGCCAGCCAATGCTCGGGTCGTCGTCCGACCTGCCGAAGACGATCGTCTCGTTCGTTCGGGCGTGGAAGAGATTCATCAATCCGTCCTCTTCGCGTTGCGCCTCTTGCGTCAAGCCATGGGCCTGCATACGGCCATGCTGCTTTGGCAGAACGATTCGGGCACCCAGCTGCGCGTGAGTGAAGTTTCGTCGGACGAACCGAATCTCGTCGAAGGTCCGTTCCTCGTTGGCGATGGAATTTTCGGGGCCGTCGTCACGCAGGGGGACAAGGTTTCTCTGAGCAAACTCAAGCCGAGTTACAAACTTCCGTATTACGACGACGGTCCATGCCCCGTGCGCTCGGTGCTCGCCTTGCCCGTGTTCGAGCATGACAAACTGCGTGGCGTGTTGGTCATCGACCGTCACTCGGACGAACCTTTTGATGCCCGCGAAGAAGAACTCGCCACCGACGCGTGTCGTTATGCAGTGCGTGCCGTGCAGAACGAACGGGTGTTCGTACAGCTCGAACGGGCAAAGTTCGAGCAGGGCAAACTGTATCGCGCCGTCGAGCAACTCAACGCGGCGGTGAGCGAATCTGAAGTGGTCAATGCGGGTTTGCGGAGCGCGCGGGAAATCACGAGCGTCGATTTCGCGGCCGTCACGCTGTTCGACGAAGCGCGCAAAACCCATGAGATTCGCGCGGTCAGTGGGGCCGAAGAACCAGGCCTCGTCGGCGAGTCCTTCCGGACAAACTCGGGCCTCGTGTCCATGGCGCTCGAGAACAAGCATCCGCTTCCGCTGCGTGGCGAGTACGACGAAAAGCGGCAAGTCGTGTTCACGCGGAACGTCACGCCGCCCAACATGCCGTCGATCATCGTGCTTCCGATGCTCGTGCATGATCGACCTTTGGGAACGCTCGTTTTGGGATCACGTCGCGCGCGGGCCTTTGGTGATGCCGCGCGGAGCATGTTGGAAGTGCTTTCGAGTCACGTGGCTGTATCGCTCGCGAACGCGCGCATGATGCGCCGGCTCGAAGAGCTCGCGACGCTCGATGGTTTGACTGGGCTGCTCAACAAGCGCGCGATGCTCGAAGTAGCGGATCAGAAAATCAAAGCGGCGAAGCGTTTTGGTCGCAAGCTCAGCGTGCTCGTGACGGACATCGATCACTTCAAGAAGGTGAACGACACGCACGGTCACGATGCGGGAGACGTGGTCATCAAGGGGTTGGGCGAGATTCTGCGTCGCCAGCGTCGAGCGACGGATGCGATTGCGCGGTTTGGCGGGGAAGAGTTCGTCGTGTTTTGCGAAGAGACGGATGTGCGTGGAGCCGAGCTTCTTGCGGAGCGCGTGCGCGTCGAGTTGGCGAAGACGACATTTCATGCGCCGAAAGTGGGTCCGGATGGTCAGCCCGTGGCGATTCGCGTGACGTGTTCGCTGGGTGTGGCGACGTTTCCAGAATCTGGGGAAACGTGGGAAGAGCTGTTCAAAGCCGCAGATGAAGCGCTTTATGTTTCGAAGCGCTCGGGCCGCAATCGCGTGACTGTTTATGCGTCGACGCAGCGTACGCCGAGTTCGAAGGCGCAACACGCAGCGTGATGTCGACGAGCGATGTCGACGAGGGATGCTGGTGGCAGCGCACTCGCGATCGCATACACTTCGAGCATGGGAATGCGCGACGAAGACAAAGACGAAGTTGACGAGGCGACTCGAGCGAAAATGCATTTCGTCCAAGGGATGGGGCTTTTGTTTCGAGCGGCTGGTGAAGCGGCCGAGGGTCTTCGGAAAAACATCGACAAGAGTGACGTGGGCAAACAGCTCGACGTTGCTGGTCGCGAGCTGTATCGGGCCGCGAACAATGTCGTGAGTCGTTTGGGTACCGAAGTGTTTTTCGGGGGCACCAAGGACGACAAAGACAAGAAGGACGACAAGTCGGATGAGGATCCTCCGCGTTATGCGCCCGGGGAAAAACCGAAAGGCCCGACGAAGGAAGATCCTGGATTTCGGATTGCGACAAACGACGACGATCCGAAGTGATGGTCAATATTCGAATCCGCTCTCCCCGATGAATTCACGCAAAATGGATGTTGGCGGTACGTGATCCGGGTAAATGGTCACGAACTTATCGATGAGTTGTCGTAATCGATGCGCCGTGACGAACGCAGGATGGTCTTGCGGCACTTCGAGTAAATACCTATCCGCAAAAACTTTGATGACGCTCAGTTCGTAAACGAGCGACGAATCGAAAATCGCGTCGGCTTGGGCGAGGTGCGGGAAGATGTGTTTCTTTTCGCCAGCGCGCACTGAAGGCCAGCGGAGGATATTGGCGGCGGCGTTGTAGCCGCGGGTATGGCGATCGCGGACGATGCGCCGCAAGAGGCGCATATCGGAGACGTTCATCCGCGTCAAACCATCGAAAGGCAATGCCGTCATGGGTTGAATGAAGACGCGAAAGATTCGTTTTCGATCGAGAATCGAATCGAGTAACCGCGGATTCAAGCCATGAATGCCTTCGATGAGCAAAACATCGGTGGCTCCGAGCGCGACGTCTTTGCCCCCATCGGGAATGCTTTTGCCGGCCACGAAATCGTACCGCGCAGTCGTTACCGTTTCGCCCCTGAAAATGCGCTGAAAATGCTGGTCGAGCAGAGCCAAGTCGAGGGCTTCGAGCGCCTCGAAATCGTATTCACCTTGGGCGTCGCGTTTCGTCTTGTCCCGGTCGATGTAATAGTCATCCAATGACAAACCCACGGGACGTAGGCCGCTGACGAGCAATTGGACATTGAGGCGTTTGATGAAGGTCGTTTTTCCAGCCGAAGATGGACCAGCGACACAAATGGCGCGGATTTGGCCATTTTCACAAATGGCATCGGCAATGCGCCCGATTCTTTTCTCGTGTAACCCTTCACTCACCCGGATGATTTCGGGCGTTTTTCCCCGAACACACGCGTCATTAAATGCGCCCACGCTCGTGATTCCCAGCGTCGTGAGCCATGGTTCGTCCGTGCGAATGCCCAAATGAATACCAGCCGGTTTCAAGTATTGGGCATGTCGCTCGGAAGCTGGGGCCGCAATTCCTTCGCATTCGACTTGGGCTTCATCTCCATAACGAAGACAAACTCCGTCCGCGTCCACGGTGACCTGAAATGGGAAATGCTCCAAATGCCCGGCACTCGGTAAAACCGGTCCCAAATACAAGGCGGCGGTGTCGCCGGCCCATACGAGCTGCACATGGCCCGTTCGCCACGTGCGCAAAAGCGCTACCAAATCCAGCGCCCCGACTTCCACAAAATGCCCACGCGCTTCGTCAACGGTCCACAATTCCTGCCGCAACGCAAGGTTCGTCGCGACGAGTTCACGCATCATTCCTTGAACGCGATCGGCCCAGGTTTGGAGAGGCAATTCCGATTTTCCCAATCGTTCGACGGGTTGCCCAAAGCCCACGGAAGGTCCGAGACGCACGTGCAGATTCGGATCGACACGGCGTGCTGCTTCGAGGAACAGAAGCCCTAGGCTCGATCGATAAACGCGTTTTCCTTCCCAATGCGTGGCCAAAAGTGGTTCGACATGGGCATCGGACATGACGGGCATTTCGAGGCCCACGGCTTTGTTGTTGACGAGAGCCGCAACGACCCGATCGCCGCCGATATCGGGGGGCAAAAGAGCGACCAAGGGCGTTCCTGTGCGCACGCGTTGCCATTCTTTGCCAATGGTCACGTTGACGAACACATGTCGCGGCCACGTGCGTTCGCGAAGCAGCAGCCCCACGTTATCCGTCATTGCCATGAGGTCATTTTGCAAAGCATCGACCAGGGCGTCCATGATTTGCAAAGCCAATGCTGGGTTTTCCTTGGTCAGAGCGGCATATCGATCATTACGCAGCCACGCGAGTTCGACAGCCGAATCGGCAATGAGCGAAGCATGACTCTTGGATTGGGGCGCGTGCCCCAATGTTCCGAAATGAGCCCCTCGCGCCAATCGGCCCAAATCCATTCCACTGCGGCAGAGTCGCGCAGTGCCCGAAAGAATCACGAAAAGTCCCTGGGAATCGGCACCCTCGTGCACAATCGGACCATGAGGTTTGGCATGGACACACTCGAGGTATTTGATGAGCTGGGATGCGCGTTCCGGGTCGATCCGCGAAAAGAGCGCACCTTCTTCAGTCAGCATCGCCACGGCCTCGGAGGGCAATGGTTCTGGAGGAAATAGGAGGGTCGAGGACATAGGAATCGTTTCTTATGGAGTTTGTCGCAACTGACCAGTCGAAGATTTTACGAGACCATCTAGTTCATACCATGTGGCGCCGCGAAAATTGGCCACTCGATGCATTGGGATCTTGTGCCGCCAAACGAGTCGTTGCAATGCCGGGCTCGCAGACACAAGGACGAACCGAGGCCGATACTTCATGATGGCTGCTTCGACGGAGGCATCGCCATCGAGGGGCGCCATGAGTGTGGCCACATCGAGCTCGGCACTGACGCGCCAAGGATCATCGGTCATGACCACGTCGTCGCGTCGTAGTTGCAGCGCGGTGAGCGCGCGGGGATTCAAATAGGCGCGTTCTTCACTAAAAACTCGAAAAACTGCAATATGGGCCGCGAGTTTTCCCGGGGGACGAAACATCGTCGTGCAGGACCAAATGGCCAGGCCCACGACGAGCAAGGCCATTTGCTTGTGGAAAAGACTTTTGACGCAATCGGCCAAGGCAAAGATCGCCCATGACGCCCACATGCATAACAGAGGCGCGGTGTTCATGACGAATCGATCGACATTGGCGATCAAAGGCACCGCGAGACAAGGCACCAATAAGGTCAATAAAAAAAACAGCAATGCCGCTGGTGGACGTCCACTGCGCGCGCGCATCAAGTGCAAGACAAACCCCAGGCCGGCCAATGCGACGATCGGCCAAGGAATTTGATACGTGAGAATTTCGAGATGTCCCTCGAGAGCGTTCCAACGAATATTCGTGAGTATCTTCGTGCCTTGAGCCCACCAAACGGTCGGGGATGGACGAGCCAGAAAACCCGATAGTTCGTCATAACGCGTCATCCAGAGGCGCAGCGAACGGCCATGAGGAAGCGCTTCGCCGAATACGGCGAGATTGCGGACCAAAAAGGGCGCCGCCACAAGGCCGATGCCCAAGACCACTGAAATGGTTTTTTTGGCATTTGCACGTAGCGGACGCGAGGGCGCGAGGAGCAAGCAGGGCAGAGTCGACAAAAGCAAAATGAACCCCTCGCCGCGCACGTACATGGGCAGCGCGAGGGCCATACCGACGGCGATGAGTCGAGGGCGTGAAAGGGGCGCTGTATACGCGTGATGAAATGCAAAAAGTCCCAAAAGAGTCGTCAATTGATAAGGCAATGTGCAATCGGGCACCACATTCGTCGCCCAAAGCCGGGCTTGCAGACAAACCAAAATACCCGCTACCCAGGCAACATCGAGGCGTTTTGTCAATTGATGCGTCACGAGAGCCGTCAACAGGGGCACCAACCCAGAAAGCAGGGCGCACGCAATGATGGCAATATGTTGTGAATCACCGAATAAGCGCAATATCGAGCCGAGAAATAAGGGCCATCCAACCTCCCAATACGTTCCTGCAGGCTGCTCGACGGTCGCTGGCGCATTCAAAAATTGCCATAGGACGTTGTCGGTGAGCCCCCGGCCGCGCGCGAAATTGCGGGCGATTACGTAATAATAAGCCGTGTCGCAGGTCGCGACATTTCGAACCACCTGCGTCGCCCAAAAGGATAAAATCCATTGCAACACGACGACCGAGGAAAAAGCAATGGCGCGTCGATACTTTGGGGCAGGAACGAGGTTCAACAGAGACTCCAAGACGAAACCATGTGGTGTCGAGATGACGTGGGTAGGCGCGGAGGTTGGCGGCGTCAAGGCGTTTGCCTGGAGTGCGCGGTGGCGTCCAGCGCTTCAGGCGTGAGTGAATCGCGGCGCGCCATGCTCGAGCTGCTCGTCAGGCCTTCGAACCTGTGATACCGTCATACTTCGGCATAGTTCAGCATCCGCAATGCATCAATCCGGAAATTCATGCGTAATGGCCGATTCGACGTAAACCCCAGCTGGGCGATGAAAATCCCCATGCTGCTCCTTTGCTGCCTGGTCCTGGGGAGTCTCGGATGCCAGCGCCTGAGCTTTCCCGCGTCGTGGCCGACGTCCAACGTCCGAGGTTGTGACCTGGAACGAATTTGGAGTCACACCTTGGATGGTTTGGCCGAATTGAACCAATCCGATCTGGCAACCTGCGAAGCCGCCTGTAGACATGGTCACGAAGATGCCTGCGTGGCAACGGGATTGCTGCATTATGGGGGTGGTGCCATCGAGCGCAACGTGTGGCGAGCACGCGCCTTTTTCCAAGCGCCGTGCGAGGCTCGATTTGCTCCGGGTTGCATTGCCTTGTGGATGACGGATGTCGATATCGATCCCGGTAGGGCCATCGATGGCGACCAGAAGCGAAACATCGTCGGACTCGCTCCCTTGTGTAATGACGGAGACCGGCACGCATGCGAAGCCATTTCCTATCAGATCCAGCGGCGGCTCGGCCCTCGAGCAATACCGCCATTTCGACCATCGCCATCCCTGCGTAAAATTGCCGCAATGGGCGCCCATTATCATTTCATCGCGTGTAACATGGGCAGTTCATCCGGATGTACCAATCTTGGTCGAGCTTATCTCGAAGGGCAAGGCGTTACAAAAAATCTAAAAAAAGCCTTGGACATTTTTACGACGCAATGCGCACGGGGGAACGTACGGGCGTGCGCCGAGCTTGGAGCTGCGTACGACGCGGGTATTGGCGTTCCCCTAGATGCAGCCAAGTCGAAAGAATTGCTTCAAGGGTCGTGTTTCGCAGGGGTTGCGCAAGCTTGTCATCGATTCGGAAAAAGGTATTGGTCAGGTGATGACGAATCGTCGACGCGGCCAATGGCCCTCCAATACTTTGAAAAAGCCTGCAAAGGCGGATACGGCGACGCATGCCACCAACTCGCCACGATCTACAGCAATGCCCTAGGCGTCGAGCTCGACATGGATCGTGCCATTACGTATTATGAAGCGGCTTGCGATCATAGCGTCGCCAGAGCCTGCGATGAGCTCGGGCACATCTTCGATGACGAAATGCGGGTCGAGGAAGACAACGTTCGCGCTGCTGGCGCTTTCAGGCGAGGTTGCAATCTCGACTATGCCCCGAGTTGCACGGAGATGGGCGATTTTTATTTGCTGGGTCGTGGCGTGGAGCAAAATGTCCTCGCCGCCGTCCACGATTACTCGAAGGCCTGCCGCGATAACGAAATGGAGGCGTGTTATCAACTAGCGCGTCTGCATGCGGCGGGCTTTCATAGCCTCGTTACGAAAAGGACGGCGCTGGAGCTGCTCGAAAAATCATGCAATGGCCAATTTGCCGATGCCTGTATCGAGCTCGATTTTTATGCTCGTTATGGCTCATTTTCCCCAGGAAATGACAGAGATGCGCTTTTTCTCTATAACGGAGCGTGCGCCGCGGGCAACATGTCCGCGTGCCATGAATTGGGTTTGGTGTATTTACGCGGGTCTGATGAGATCAAAGATGAATCCAAAGCAATCCAACTCTTTCAAAAAGCTTGCGATGCATCGATCAACGCTGCCTGTATCGATCTCGCCGACGCTCATTTTAATGGTCTTGGGGTAACGAAAGATGAAGGAAAAGGTCTTCAGTTCCTCGAGAAGACCTGTCGCAATGGTTCACCCGAAGCTTGTTATAGTTTGGCCAAGAGGTACCACGCCGGAAATGGCGTGCTCGAGGATCGGTTCAAAGCCGTTCTCCTGTACGACGACGCGTGTCCCAAGGTCGCCCTCGCGTGCATGATATCCGAATCATTACGCGAAGTTCTTCGGCAAGAATTCGACCGCGAGAATGCCGAGCCTGTGGAGGCGCCGGTGCCAGCGCCGTGAGAGTTACGAAGGGTCGGGCGTTCTCTCACGTTCCCTGGCAAGCCGTTCGAGAAAAGAGTTTCAAAAATAGATTTCCGTTCACTCGACAGGACTTGCAACATGATTGCGAGCAAAGGCGCGTTTCATCCGACCGCTGGGAATGGGCCTTCGAATGGCAAATGTTGGCCAAGCCAGTTGAACTTGAAAGATCTCCGTCAGAACTTGTCGTCGTCGACTGCTTCGTTTGCGGCAGATGTGACCAAACTTTGCGGAATATGTTCCGACTTCCATTGCTCCCATGCAGCCTGCAAGTCGCGCGCTCGCGAATCGCGCGCAGTATCTTCGAGCCATTTCGCTTTGAATGCTCGAGCTTGTTCACGCAGGGCGGCGTCGTGAAGTCCTTTTTCTTTTTGGATCAGAAAATCCCACACATGTGCGCCGCGTTGCGCATCTTCATCAGAAAACCCGAGCGCATAGACCCACGGCGATGCGATTTCCAACTCATGGCCGTCTGGCGCGGCAACTGCGAGCATGTCTCCGAGCGCGACAGGATCCAGTACGTCCCAGGGGTTTCCGCATTGTTCGTTCACCAATGATTGTAGACGATCCCAAGTTACGAGCACATGGGCCGTGTGATGATCGGCAACGCGTTCGTGCAGCCACGCGATGACTTTGACATCGTGATCGAGGAGAATTTTGGGACGTCGCTTGGTCCCCTGCGTTTGCATGGCCAGAGCGATTTGCTCTTCAGCAAATCGACGCGCGTTCGGCTTCGTATCGAGATGTTTTACAAGCATGTGATACCGACCAGCTAGCGCCTCGAGTTTGACGATTAGTGCGTCGCGAATGACGTAATAATCGGCTTTGGCCAGCCCATCATTCAAGCCATATGCCTCGAGGTACGAGCGAAATTCGCCAACAGAGTTCGGTGCAGCTTGTTTCATGGCCACGTAATGCGCGACGAATGCGTTTGTCGACATTTTCAAGTCACTATCCAGCCCCACAATATGGGAATAGTCGCGATGTGCAGAAATGAGATGCGTGGCAATTTCTTCTAAGTATACGTCCGGAAGAACGATGGCAATGCCATGTGCAAGTAATTGATCATACGCGTGCTGTGACGCGGCGAAAAATTCTTGATTTGCCGTCGAATACAATAAATTACAAATGAGCGGCATCGCCACCGGGGTATCCAAAATGACCGTTAGGTTTTTGCGCCCTTCGATCGCCGTCAAAGAATGCGATGTGCGTAGTCCGAAGAGCTGCATGATGATTTCGCCCGAAATCAGGTGCTTGCCTACTTGCGAGCTCGAAGCTCGTTTTCCGAGGTCAGCGATTACGGTTTGTCGCGTAGCTGCATCCAAACCCAAAGAGGTCAACGTCATATCGAGATGCCGAAGGCGCTCATTGATCCTTGCTACTGGAAAATCTCGATTTGAGATTGCTGCGGACGTTCGCTCCGCGGTTGCCAAGAGCAGGGCACCCAAATCTTCGAAGATTGCTCCGCGAACCGTTTCCAGGCGTGAACGATGCTTCAAATGTGGTTCGATGCACTCGTCTATGTCCTTACGCAACGCTTCGACGTTCGATTCTTGAAGTGCGTTTACGGCTTGTCGCGTTCGAAGGTCTTTTTCGCTAATGCTAACGTGGCCATTTTTTCCAGTCAGCAAACCCTTTTGCAACAATCGGTCGATTGCGGCGATGACCCGCGGCTGCTGATTGGCTGCCAGAGCCAAACTCAACATCACCTGATCAACGACGACTTCTCGAAGCTCGTGACCTTGTGCGCGAACAAGTGAAGTCATGATCGCTTCGTCCAAAACAGCATTGCGCAATTCCCGAGCCTCGGTGCTGAAAAAAGCACACGAATAGGCCAAGTCTTTGCGGAAATCGGGGCGCTCGAATTTGCGTGATTCTGTAGAAATCGGAATGTGCAACATCGTGAGGATACTATTCAAGAAACCCTTGTCGATGGCCAGCTCGGCAATCTCTTGGGCATCCATACGCAAGATACGCAACTCGTATTTTTGTTCCAGGTCGTCTTGAAGGGTCACGAATTCGCGATTTGGTATCCGGCGAGAACTCGCAAATAACAACGATGCATACTTCTTTTGCGATGCGGCCTTGCGAGCATCCTCTTTCAGCTTCTTACGCCAATCTTTTTCGACCGACACTTGCACGGCACAGGGTAGGGGATCGTGTCCACGAACAAAAAGCAGAAAATCTGCACCGCCATCATAAGGACCGTCGGTCGGCACTGCCTGGTAACCTCGAGCTTTCAGGGCGAGACGAACAATGTCCCGAAATGAACCCGCATCCAGCCCTCCCAGTAGATTTTGAACGCTTTCTGCGCGCATCTTTCAGTCGCCCTCTTCGGTGATTATGACATCAAGCGGCTTCAAGACCAAGAAAAACTCGGACGGAATTCATCCGCACTACATAAAGAAAAGCATCTGGGGGGTCGTGCCCGCGTGCTGTGGTCCGACTGCGCATCGGAAAATGGATAAAGCCCATTTCGGTTGTCGTCCAACATCGTTAACACATATTTTCGCCACCAATTGATGCGTCGAGAAAAACCCCGTCCACCATTTCGTTTGACCTGCAATCGATCCCCAACTCGTTTCCTCATCGCCCCACCATTCCCACGACGTGACGCGTCGCGCACCACCGTGACGATTCCTTCGCCATCCCACGCACAACGATAACTTTCACCGCGAACTTCACCTGCGCGCCACGGTCGGGAGTATGCTCTGCATCCCCGCGATGGCGTTGCCTCCTCTGCCACGAATCGTGCTCGTTCGAGAATCCGTACGTCGCACCGAAGAACCTTCGGCGCAGGCGTTTCTCTACGTCGAGCGATCCGTGCTGCGCGCGCGTTTCGAGGACCAAGAAGCGAGCGAACCTTTCACGTACGACACCGTGGCGCGCGAACGTCTCGATGCTGTCGTCATCGCTGCCCACTACGTCGATGAACACAATCGACGCATGGTGTACCTGCGCTCCGCACTTCGCCCACCTGTTGCTTTGCGTCCCAAAGAAGTTTCGCCCATGCCCGAACGCGAGGACCTCGGCGCTCTTTGGGAGCTTCCCGCTGGGTTGGTCGAGACAGACGAGCGCAGTCCCGAGGGGCTACAACGTTGTGCAGCGCGCGAGCTCGCGGAAGAGCTGGGATTCGAGGTTAATCCGGACAAACTAACCCCCCTTGGGCCCTCGTCGTTTCCAGCGCCCGGGGTGATTGGTGAGCGCCATTTTTATTTTCACGTGGTCGTTGACCCAGTGCGTCGCGTTGCGCCCTCGGAGGATGGCTCGGTGCTCGAACGTAATGCCGTGATCGTCAGTGTGCCGCTCGATGAAGCGTTGGAGCTTGCACGTGCGGGCCTCATCGAAGACGCAAAAACGGAACTGGCCCTGCGACGCCTCGAGGAGATCCATCGGCGATGAGTCGTAAAACGCTTGTTTCCTCGAATAGCGTCGTCGTTCCTGCGCATCCTCGTGTGGCGATCGTGAGCAAACGATCGGCGTATCAGGAGCGCGTCGAAGTGCAGAAGGACACGCGGATTCGTCGTTTGCTCGCCGATGGAGATCCATCGGTTGCCCGTATGCGCGCCTCGCATGACGAGCACGAAGCGACGATGCTCGAAGTGTTGCAAACGCTTTCGGTGTTGGGTGCCGACATCGTTTTTCAAGGTCGTGCAGGCGATGTGTTTGACTCTACGAACCTCGATTTGGTCATCACCGTGGGCGGTGATGGCACATTGCTCAGTGCGTCGCACAGCGTTGCGACCGTTCCCATCTTGGGCATCAACAGCGCGCCATCACACTCGGTAGGATTTTTTTGCGGCGCACAGCGCGGCAACGTGCCGAAGGCTCTTGGTCAGGCGCTGCGTGGTGAGCTGCGACGAGCCGTGCTCACTCGCATGCAAGTGCGGCAGAACGGCCAAGTCGTGCATGCACGCGTGCTCAACGAAGCGCTCTTCTGTCACATCTCACCCGCTGCGACTTCGCGATATCTCGTGAGTTTTCGGGGTATCGAAGAGGAACAGAAGTCGAGTGGATTTTGGATTGGACCGGCTGCGGGATCGACGGCGGCGCAGCGTTCTGCGGGTGGACGCGTACTTCCTTTGACGTCAAAGGATTTGCAACTCGTCGTCCGTGAGCCCTACACACCGCACGGCGAGCGTTATGAGTTGCGGCGAGTGCTCGTTTCGGAAAGCGAAGACCTCGTGGTGCGGAGCAAGATGCATGAAGCGAAGCTCTTCGTGGACGGGCCGAATCGGTCGATGAACGTGCATTTCGGGGATGTGCTGGAGTTCCGTCGAGCATCGGAAGAGCTTACGGTTTTAGGCATTTCGCCAACGCGACGGTGGGGCAACGAGCGTCGGACAAACACCCCGCGCGAAGGTCGTTCCATACGAAACTCGGCACCCAAATCGTGAGTTTGTCCGCGGTGCGTTACGCCGAACGGACACTTTCGCAATCGAAATCGACGCAGAAGTGCTCGGATTGCCCGTGCGTTGGGGGTGCAGGGGTGTGGTCGAGGTGTTCTGGATCGGAACGACTTGTTCGCGATCTGCTTGTTTTTGAGGGGTTTGCGAACGCCGATTCCTGCGATCGCGAGACTTCACGGGTGCGGGGTGCTCGAAATATGCAGTATTTGCCCATGAATTTGAGGGGTTTCGTGGGGCGAGTCTGGGCAGGAAGAACGGGCGTCGCGACGCACCTCGCAGGTATGGCGCCTATTTTCGACGCGCGAAATGAACATCGACGCTGGACCTGACGCGTTCCTTGTGATTGTTTGGGCCCCCGAGACGGCAAATCTCCCGGAGGAAATCATCATGGCGAAAGCACAAAAGTCCGAATCGAAGAAGCCCACGTCGATGAGCAAGAGCGCTCTTCTCAACGCGATTGCTGAGGTTTCGGAAGGCGTGACCCGCAAGCAGGTCAAGCTCGTCCTCGACAACCTCGCTCAGATTGCGTACCGCGAACTGAAGAAGAAAGGCGTCTTCACGCTGCCTGGCTTCGCGAAGTTACGCGTTGTCAAGAAGCCCGCAACGAAGGCCCGCGAAGGCAT
>DAOMZH010000104.1:0-12662 GCA_035437985.1 Polyangium sp. (in: bacteria)
ACTACTTCGGATCCAACGGGAATGATTGGTGAATAAATGAGACGAATGGTCAGGTTCTATCGGCGCTTTATTCGGCCCACGCCAAGTCCGTGCAGCGTTTCTTGCGAGATTTGTTGGGAAACTCGACGCTTGCCGCCGATGCCACTCAAGAAACGTTTACCCGTGCATTTACAAGACTCGAGACCCTGCGCGCGGAGGAAACCAAGGTCGGATGGCTTTTCGGTATTGCCCGGAATGTTTCTCTCGAATACATCAAAGCGTGTCGCGCTGCTCGCAATCGGTTTGTCGAGGAAGAGCAAGGGCGGGCCACCACCTGCAAAGAGCGGTCCCCCGAGGCGCAACTTCTTGGGCGCGAGGCGGCGCAAATCGTAACCAAAGCATTGTCCCAGCTCTCGGAAGAACGGCGGGCGGTGCTCCTCTTGCGAATGGATCACGGTTTGTCGTATGACGAGATTGCCATCTTGTGGCAAGGATAACGCGCGACGAATCGAGTTCCGTGGTTGGTGACGACCTCGTAGGCCCGGAGGTGGTCATTGCGAATATCGTTGCTCCAATGCCCGTGGCGACCAAGTTGGAGCGACCGCGTCATGCCGAGCGAAAACATGGCATGCCGCGCTGGGCGCAAACCCTGGTGGCGTGTGCAGCAACTGCGGCGGCGGCCGTGTTGCTCGTGCGGGTGACGCCGTCAAATACCGATCGGGTGTCGATCATGTATTCGTCGGGAGGCGATTTGGACGTTGGCGCCGAGCCGGTGTGCAACATGGAAAATGCGTCTGATTCCGCCGAGATATTGGCCAGTTTGCCACCTCTTGCGTAAAACCCAATCCCTCGTGCACAATGCGGACGTGTCGAACTCTTCAAACTCTCGCCCGCGCAGCCGTGCGCTGAACCTGGTTATCGCCACGGCGCTCCTCGCCGCCTCTTGCCGCAAAGTCGACGCGCCCGCGAGCACGGACGCCGGCGAGGACATGAGCGCTCCCGTTCCGGCTGGTTTCGTTTCGCTCGAGCTCAAGAACGAACCCGTGGACGAGGTCCTCCAGAAGCTCGCAATTGCCGCGGGAAAACCGTTCGTGATTGATCCGGACGCGCAAATCGTGGCCCGTTGCGCGCGGATCTCGCTGCTAACCGGTGGGAACATGCCCACCGACAAGGCACTCGCCCTCGTACGCGAAGTGCTCGACACGTCAGCGCTCACGATGGTCGAGAGCGCCACGGGCGGGATCGTCGTGCGGCGAAATTTGGACAAACCCCTACCGGCCGCGTGCGAGGGCACCGCGCTTCTAAAACCGCCTCCGGGAGAACCCAGCCCAGCCTCCGAATTCACCGACACATTTTCCGAGGGCGTCCGCCAGATTTCGGAAACGGAATATGAGCTGAGCCGCGCGTCGCTCGATTCCTTGCTCGAAAACCCCGCGAACTTGGCGCGTGCCGCCCGCGTGGTGCCCCAACTGCGCGATGGGAAAACCGTGGGCATGAAGCTCTTCGGCATCCGTGCAAAAAGCCCCCTCAGCTCGCTCGGACTCAAAAACGGCGACCTCGTGACGCACGTGCAAGGCCAGGCTATTTCGAGCCCCGACGAGGCCCTCAAAGCTTACTCGAGCCTGAAGAAAACGAACACGGTCGAGCTCACGATCGAGCGCAAGGGCCAAACCTCGAAGATGGTCTATCGTCTGAAGGAAAAGTGAGCGGCTAGCTCGCCCCTCTTGAAGAGCTAGGGTGCCAGCAGGTCAACTTCCCGAAAAGAAAATGCACGTGGGCAAAGATTTGTGGGACATTTGTCTACATCGGTCTGGTCCTGCGCCAGATGGCCCAAAGCGGCTCGACCAATCACTGCGTCCATATGTACGCGATGGGCATCACCCTCGACAAACACCTGCGCCATTCACGCAGACACGTGTTGGTCCGGACAAGAATTCGTTTGTCACGCACAGGTTCGTCTTGCACATCGCGACAAAAAGATGCTTGCCAAGATGGCCGTTTTCGGTGATAGGATAGTCCCGCAAGACAAACAGATGCGTTTGTCTCGATCGAGGCACCCGTGCTCCGTCTTTACGAAGGCCAACTCATCGCCCACAAATATCGATTGCTTCAGCCGCTTGCCAAAGGCGGCATGGGGTCGGTTTGGACTGGCAAACACGTCACGCTCAATCTTGCCCTTTTGTTACGCGACCTCGGACGACCCATTGATACCTTGGACGTGCTCGACGAACTCAAAAATGATTTCCCTGTTATTTCGCCGGAAAATGAGGCAACGGCGCAGAAGCTGCGACAGGATCTGGAAAAAGTCGTGGGTACCGCCATTTGGGACGGTGATTATCCGGGAGCGACGATCTTCATCAATGGCACGAATGTCGGCACGATGCCCATGGGGCGGCCGATTCGATTGACCATCGGAATGCATAACGCGAAGGTCGAGCTCGCTGGATATCGGCCGCTCGAAACGTCGTTCGTTGTGGAATCACAAAAGACGACGACAGTCGCTGTGGCTCTGGCGCCTGCCCATGGTCCTCCACCAAAACCTCGCCCGAAACCTTGGATTGACAAACGACACGGTTCGTGCATTGCCACGACATAAAGTGCGAACGTGGCCGCGAGCGATGGACTGTTCGTCGTGTCGAAGGCAGTCAGACGCGGCGCTTGCTGGAGTCGACCAACAGCACAACACCAGCAAGGACGGGCAGACGCATACACTTGCACGGGTCACTGGGCGATGATGGACCGGCCTTCCACGCGTGCGACACACGCTCGAAATTTGCGTTCTCGACGCAGATGCTGTCAACTGAACGAGAACATCCGGAGCTCGAACCTCGGGACCTGGAAGATGGACCGTTTTAGGCAGAACAACAACGGCTTTCGCTGCATGATTCAATCGAAATCTATGGGGTTGTCGCTTGGATTCGAAGGAGGCGTTTAAATGATTTGGCGAAATAATTTGGCCCAGGTTTGTCTTGGTATGAGCATTCTGACGCAGGGCTGTGGACCGGATGTAAGAATCGAGGAACAAACTTGTGTAAATGCCCGATGCGATGATGTGACCTGGGCGCAGTGGCCCATGCCGCATCCACCCAATACCGGGTTGCCCGATCCATTCAACTACGAAGTCGACGCGGAAAAGGGAGTCGTTCTCGACAAGGTGACGAAGCTGATGTGGCAACGCGAGATATCCCCAAGCGGCACCAATTGGATTCAGGCGAAAACGTATTGCAACGATCTGGAACTCGGCGGATACGATGATTGGCGTTTACCGACGCGCATCGAGCTCGTCTCCATCGTCGACTTCACCAATGAGTACGGCGATCCAGCCATAAACGCCACCGCATTTACGAACACACCAATCGATTGGTTTTGGAGTTCTTCGCCATGGCCGGGTTCGTCCTCCAAAGTGTTTGTCGTCAACTTCCTAGACGGAGTCACGAGCTCCAATTTCAACACCACCAACCCTGCGAATGACTGCCGGGTTCGCTGTGTGCGCTGAGGACGAGTAGGCCACTACGACATGTTGACGAACGGGCCATTTTGGGAAAGACCGAGGAAATCTTGTTATGAAAATCATTCATCGTGGTTCGACGGCGGCTCTTGTGGTCGCCGTGGCTTGCGCTCTTTTTTGGTCGCGTTACGGTCGTGCGAACGCGCCACCGGGATATTATTCAACGACGGACGATACCGTCATGGATACCAAAACCGGTCGGACGTGGCAACGCGTCGCCCCCACGAACTCGATGACTTTGGATGATGCAATGACATATTGCGACACCCTCGACCTGGCCGGCCAAACCGATTGGCGCGTGCCGTCGATGAAAGAACTCCAAACCATCGTGGACGAAAAAAGAACCAACCCCGCCATGGACCCGACGGCATTTCCAAACGCGCCGAATGGCAACTATTGGACGTATGCGAAATGGGTAGGTGCGCCCAGTAGTGATCCGCGCATCGTCGCCTTCGACCACGGCAACTCGTACCACGCCGCCTTGCCGGGTGACAACTACGTTCGCTGTGTGCGCTGACGAGACGGGATCTTCTACTATGGGAGTTTGTCCAAGCCTCCCGGAGCGCCACGAACGGAGTATTCGTCGGAATCGCAAAATTTTCATAATCAGCCCTGGGCACACATGGTACAACCATGGACAATGTGGACATTACGTAAATCCATCCTACTTGTTCCATTCCTGGCGGCTTGTGGTGATTCAAACGACCCCCCTATGCCGCTCACCCCCTCGCCTTATGAGCCCGGCTATACCCTCGGAACCGAGGAGGAGTGCGCTCCGCTGCGCGCTGCGCTGCTGGAGAACACGGCCACCATCCTCGCTTCGGCGGAAACGGCCACCGTCAATGACCCGCGCTTGCCGCTGGAGAAGGCGCTCACCGAACGCGCTTTCCCGTTCTTGGAGCGCCAATGTTACAAGCTCCCTGGATGGAAGGGCGAGGACGGCGTGCACCTGACCGGCACCCCTAAAGAGGGCGATACGCATGGGTGGGTGCGCGTATGGTACTCGCCCGAGGTCGTCGCTTGGCTCGAGCAAGGGCGCCCCGAGGGGCAAGTGCCAGCTGATGCAATCATCGTCAAGGAGCGATACAAACCGCTCGGGGAGGCCATCGACGTGGGGGGCGTTTTCAAGTTTGTCGCCTGGCAGCCGATGATCCGTCGCCCTGCCGATTCGCGCGACGGTTGGTTCTGGGGCGAGGTCGCCCAGGAAGAGGCGCGGCACGGCGAGATCCAATGCAGCCAGCCGACGCTCCTGTGGAGCACGACCAGCACGCTGCGCATGGACGACTGCCGGCCGACCAGTGGATTCGGCCAGCCGTGCATCCGCTGTCATGCATCGCAGGCCGATCACACCTACTCCCAGCTCAATCACTTGCCCGAATACACCGGCGGCGAGCATATCAAGAGCCAGACCATCTATGACTACCGCCGCGTCTGGCGCGATGTCGACGCCGAGAACTCTGCATACGAATACGACGATTACAAGAACAAGCCCGCTTCGACCTACATCGAGTCACATCCCGACCGGAATGCGATGGTGTACGGGCTGGAGAGCGCAAATCCGGAGTTTGTCGCGCAATTTGGGTTGCCTGCCGATGAGGCGTCTCCCGCCGTCGACATTCCTCGCTTCTTCGACCATGTCGTCCCCAAGGCCGACGACGGGGCGCCAGACACGTTTATCTCGTCAAACCAGTGCTGGGGCTGTCACTCCGGCGTCGCGCATATTGGCGCCCACCCCAAGGATCATGGCAGCTTAGGATCCATGCTGACCAAGGCCGAGACGCCCGTCGATAAGGACGGGATGCCCGTCAATACTGAGACGTGGTACGCCGATGTTTCTCCCTGGGGGGAGTGGTCAAGCTCGATGATGGGCCTCGCCGGACGAGATCCCGTGTTCCGCGCCCAACGCGAATGGGAGACGGACCATCGGAGCGGCTGCGCAGACGAGATCACCGATCTCTGCTACAAGTGCCACGGCGCGGCGGGCCAGCACCAGCTCCACCTGGATTCAGCCAATTCGCTATTCAAACACGAGATGGTGTATGCGTTGCCGGGAACGCCGGATGGCAAATACGGTGCACTGGCACGCGATGGGATCACTTGCACGATCTGCCATCAGATGAGCGACAAGGATCTGGGGACGCCGGCAAGCTACACCGGAAGCTTCACGCCGACGGCCCCCGACGATCTCATCGGGCCATTCGCCAACGACGTACGACCCGAACCCATGAAGCGGGCGCTGGGCAAGAAGCCTTCGGGCGAGATGGGGCGAGATCGTGTGGTGAAGAGCTCGGCCATGTGCGGGTCGTGCCACGCGGTCAAGCTGCCCAAGCGGGCCGTGGGGTCGTGCCAGGATGACGGCGAAGTCTACGAGCAGGCCACGTTCCTCGAGTGGCGCAACAGCGATTACCGCAAGAACGACGATTTCATCACGGACGAGGGCCACGACGGCGCAACGCCGCAACGCTGCCAGGACTGTCATATGCCGCAGCAATTCGCGGGCGACCCTCTCAAGAAGAAGATCGCGAGCATCGAGGACGCGCAGTTTCCCACGGCGAACCTCGAGGGGGTCCCGAACGTCCATCAGGACGTGGACATCATCGAGCGCACACCGTTCTCGCGTCATCAGCTCAACGGCATCAACCTGTTCACCCTGAGCATGTTCGCGCAGGTCCCGCGGGTATTCGGAGTGGCCGATTTCGATTATATGTCGAACCAGTATGGCGAGCCGACGCGGCTCCAAATGGCGAACGCGCTGGCCCAGGGGCGGGCCCTGGCAAACGAGACTGCCGCGGTCGAGATCGGCGCGCCTGTGATTAATGGCACCGACCTGGAATTCACGGTCAAGGTGACGAACAAGGCGGGGCACAAGCTCCCCTCCGGCGTCGCGTTCCGCAGGGCCTTCCTCGAGGTCTCGGTGGAAGACGCCAGCGGCGCTCTCCTCTGGGCGTCTGGCCGGACCAACGACGCCGGCGCGATCGTGGACGGCAATGGCAGCGTGCTCTCCACCGAATTCGACAAGGTAACCCCCGAGTCGCACCACGAGGTGATCACGACCCAGGACCAGGTCCAGATTTACGAGGAGCGGGTGGCCGACTCGACGGGCGAGCTGACCACGAGCTTCCTCGGCATCTATGCATCGAAGAAAGACAATCGGCTCTTGCCGAAGGGGTGGAAGGCCGATTTTGCTCCGATCAAGGAGAACGGCGTGATGCCCGAGGGTATCGAGTCGCACGGGGTCGGCGCCGATCCAGAGTATCCTACCGACGGCAGCGCTGCATGCGGCTGTGATATCGTGACGTATCGGGTGCCGCTGGCAGCCATTGGCGGTTACAAGCAGGTGCGTGCGCGGCTCCACTACCAGGCAATCCCTCCGTACTACCTTCGAGATCGCTTCACCAACGCGAAGCGGCCGGACGCACAGCGGTTGTATCAGGTGACGAGCCACCTCAACACGGATAAGGACAGCATCATCAGCGGCTGGAAGCTGCAGCTCACGGAGACCACCCGGGCGACGCAGTAGAAGGCGCGCGGGGCTTTATGTTCCGCCATTGAGCGTCGGGGCCATCGAGGACGCGGCGCCACCGTATCCGACGGGCCTTCCGAGGGTCCTGCGACTTCAGCGGCCAACAGCGGGGTCCCCGCCGCAAACGCCGCAAACGCCGCAAAATCAAACCGCTCCCAGGGCTATCGCGATCCGCTGTAAAAACCTGTTGAACACCCACTTAGAATTTCCCCCATCACCCCTCACTCATACAGAAACGGCTCGTCGCCCTCGGCCATCCGCCGAATGTTCCGTAAAACCCGTTTCATGTAGATGCGCCAATACGTTTTCGTGAACAACCAATTCACCGGATACAGCAACGCAATATCCGAATGCAGGGTGTACGTGTACTCGATCAAAATCTTGTTGGGTTCGAGTTCCGTCGTTTGCCATTCCCCGACAAACTTTGAAA
The DNA here is from genome assembly GCA_035437985.1 of Polyangium sp. (in: bacteria). Taxonomy (GTDB): domain Bacteria; phylum Myxococcota_A; class Polyangia; order Polyangiales; family Polyangiaceae; genus Polyangium. The sequence continues at coordinate 7,441 of DAOMZH010000104.1, forward strand.
ACCCCAGCATCCACGCCTTGAAATCCGCAACTTCGATCTTCCAATATCGGTTCTCGATTCTCTCGACGACCTTGTCCGTCGAAATTTCTCCGTCCTTGAACACGAAGGAACCCGCCGCGAATACTCGTTTGGTGAAACCAGGTTTGCCCCAGTTTTCGTCTTCCGTGCAATGCGTAACCTTGGGCATGATCCCAAAACCCGTATGCACCTTGGAAACGTCGCATAACATCGGCGCCTTGAACGCCCGTTCGAGTGAACAGTTGTAGATGGTCTTGACGGTGATGCTCGTTTTCATGGCTTGTCGTCACCCTCATTTCGCAACGATGACGCGGTCGCCGGTCACTGTATCGAGCGCCCCGATGGAATAGCCCGGGTCGCCCGAGAGCCACACGATGCCATTGGGCCCCGCATGAACGAAACCGTAACTGACCAAGGGCCCACGGCCAACGTTCGTATTGGCGAGCATCGTTCGGTCGCCCGTGGCCCGGTCGATGGCCAACACACGTCCGCTAAACACCGAATAGATCGTGGTCCCCGCAGGATTCACCGTGAGAAAGGAACCAGTCATTTGTGGGCCCATGCCAACGGTCGGGCCCGAGACGACCGTGCGGTTGCCCGTGGCTGGATCAACCGCAAGCACAGTACCTTGCCCCAAGACGATCAGGCTCGTGCCGTCGTAGCTCAGGGACGATACGCCAAATGCGGGGCCCGTACCGATCGCGGTGTTGTCCGCAATAATCGTGCGGTCGCCGGTGCTCCGATCGACTTGGAAAATAGCCGAAGCGAATGCGTCAATGACCCAAATGGGGTTGCCACTCGGGTGCACGACCACCTCGGATGGAGCCATGAAGGCCGGACCGCTGCCCACAGTGCCGCCCGAGATGATGGTGCGGTTGCCCGTGCTCCGATCAACCGAGAGCACGTTGTTCGTCATACCGGTGCGAGCGATCACCACCAACTCGTCGTTGGGTCTGTAAACATACATGCCCCGCAGCTGATAAAGTGCCGGCCCCGTACCCACCGGCACCGTTCCCGACCCAGAAAGCACTGTGCGATTACCTGATCGATCCACGTGCAAGATCTCCTGACCCAATGGCGCTGCATAGAGGTCGCCCGTCACTGGATCCGCGGTCAAGTAAGCGACGCGAACCGCTGGGCCCGTGCCCACGGCGTAATCGTAAAGCGTGCTGCGATCGCCAGTCGTTGGATTGATCGCCAGAATGTGGCTGTCGAGATCGGTCTCGATAATCCGGCCTTTGGCGCTATCAAAGGCAAAACCCGTGGGGGTGTTGATGGCTGGCCCCGTATTGGTTTGGTCAGACAATATTGTACGATTGCCCGTGGCATTATCGATGGCAATGACACGCGTGCTGTCGCCCGTGATGGTCCGGTTTTTCGTCGGATCGTAGGTCGCCCCTTCCGGCGAATAAGCTGACGGACCCGAGCCCATGGTCGCGCTCGATAACACCGTGCGGTTTCCGCTGCTGAGGTCAACGGCAACAAGGGCGAAGTCCGTCGAGCCGTTTCCCTGAAGCACGAGCGCACGGTTGTTGGCCAGATCGAGGGCCATGGTCGAGGTCGCGTCCAAGGTCGGTCCGGTACCTGTGGTCATGTCCGAGATGACGGTAAACATGCCGCTCGCCAGATCGACTGCATAAAGCGCTCTGTACCCGAGCACGATAATGCGCCCTTTCGCGGAATCGACGGCCATCGCTTGCTGGCCTAAGCTCTGCGGCAAGGTGTTCGTGAGCACCGCACGGACCCCGGTCTGCACGTTTATGCGCACAATGCACTGGCCACTGATAGCGAGCAGCTCGTCCGCCCCCGGATCGTAGGCAATCGAGCGCTCGAAGGGATTGCCGGCAACGATACAAGTAGTCATGCCGTCGGTGATGTCGGGGGTGGAAAACCGCGTGGCCTTACCCGTGTCGAGATCGATTGAGTAAAAGCGGGTCCAGCCATAACTGCTCATGGTGAACACGCGATTGTTGGCGGCATCGAAAACGAGGTCTTCGGGCGCCTCGACGACGTCGTTGCGTTCGACCCTGAGCGGTGGGTGCATGGCGAGCAGCGACCCGGTAGGGTTGACGGCGAGCGATTGCGCGCCAAAAACGAGCGGCACATCGGCGGCTTGCCACGTCGCGAAGCTGTCGCTCGAAGTGGCCGCCACGGACCCAACCGTCACGCCCGTGATACCGAAACTCGCGTCCGTCGTGCCCCGGGCGGACAGCTTATCGGCAGGCGTGAGCGCTGCGAGTGGCGGAAATACGACCGCCATGCCTTCGGGCTGAATCATGCTGCCAGTGCCGCCCGTACCTCCCGTGCCCATACCACCGGTGCCATTGCCGCCCACTCCATTCCCACCAGGGCCATTGCCACCGGTTCCGCCATTGCCGCCAGCTTCCGTGCTTCCGGAAGAGCTCGAGGACGATGTCGAGCTTGTCCCGGCAGGGTTTTCACGTGAACAATGGAGCGAAAGGAGTGCAGAAATGCTCAGGGAAAAGGCTACGAGTGGCGCGCGCAACGTGGTCATGATTTTCGATACCATGGGCGGCTTGCACGGCACAAGAAGGAAGTGGCTGGCACCTTGTGTAGGTGGGATTGATTACACGTTACCAAAGTGGTTGGCACCTTGTGTAGGCTAGGTGGGATTGGTTACACGTTACCAAAGTGGTTGGCACCTCTTCAGGCAGCAGTAGCGCGTAACCATCATCACGATCGCGGTCCCCTTACATGGGCAAGTTCCGTGCCGATTTGCCGATCTTGTCACAGAAATCGACCATGTTGACGTCTGCATAACCAATATCTGGCAGCAGAACGGCTACTCGGGGAGGTGAGTTACGGTTACCGAGGGTCGAGAACGGCAAATCGGATGGGTGATGTGTCGATACTTTGGTCTGGATTACGTGATCAGGCGTCCACAAGGGCGAAGGTCGGGCGCAGGAACGGCAGATCGGATGGGTGAGGAGGCGAAACGGGGGTGGGTTCATGTTGAGAACGGGACCGGAGAGTTGGACGGCATCGAATTGAGAACGGGACCGGAGAGTTGGGCGCTCGCTTCGCGCGCTAACAAGCGCGCTGCGCGAGGTTTTTGTTTGTGATTGGGGGATCATATTGGCACCGAGTCATCGTGCGAGACCGAGCATTCAAGGAATTGAACCAACCCGCGATTCGCTTGCTCGACAGTCGAAGCCGAACTCGAATCTCCACGACGAGGTCCCACAACCGGCATTATGGCATCTAGCGCCCCCGTTGTCGCATTTTCGCCTCGATGTCCCGCGAAAACGACCGCTCGAACACCCCATCGACGCGAATCGAATAACGGAAATACGGCGCCGCCAATACGCCATGATAATCCTGGTCATTAAACCAATACACCCGCGCGTCCACCATCACCGGCTCGTCGTCTGGATGGTTTTGCAAGTAAAACTGCTTGTTCCTTCGCGGATCAATCGAAATGCATTGCGCCACCGATAACGATTTGCCAGGCTCCGTGTCTCGATGCAGCGGCGCGTGATCATTCGACTCGACCCCGAATATCACCACCCGCCCCATTTCCCGAAAAGGTAAACTCCGAATCAGCTCGATCGTCTTCGGAAAAACCTCCCCGGCTTCCTCCCCAAATGCCTTCCCCTGCCCCGAATGTTTGTCATCCCATTGGTCATTCTCGAGCAAATGATAACAAACCTTCCACGGAAAATACACCTCGTGCCGATACGCCAAGAGCCGCATCTGCGCTTTCGTCAAAGGATTGTCCGTCTCGTCTCCAAATACCACCCCCTCGCGCCGATCCAAATCGTACTTCTGCGGCTCCTCCGATAACGCCACAAAATCAGCATACTCGTCACGCGACATGTTCTCGACCGCATCCATCAAGTCGCGATACCCGTCATCCATGCACCACGGCGCCACCACCCCCATCCATTTGAGGCTCGCTCCCGTGTAGGAACTCTCGACCCGAGCAAGCCCCATTGAAATCTCCCGATCCACTTCGTCGAGCGTCTCGTCAGAAACCAGGTATCCGAGGTCCAAATAAGGTTGGCCGAAAATACCATTGATGCGCGCCTTCATCACCCTTGCTCCTGGTCCAGCTCGTTCAGAAGGTTTTCCGCCACCCGGCGCTCGAATGCATGCACCCCATCCTCACTCGACGAATACGCCCCTGGCCGAAAACCTGGCGCAGCAATGCCCCGCTGCTGCCTTTCACAAATGGCTCGATCCTCCGCATTCGTCAGATCCCAAAACGCCAGCACATCCTCGGCGTCGTCCGCCCGAGATTCGATATGGACGAATACATCGGCCACGACGCGTGTCGACTCGATGGATATGGGCTCGAGTCTATACGAAAGAAAATAATCCGGTTGCAAACTCGTGAGCCACGTCGGAAAAAGCATTGCATCACGTACCGTGCGCTGATCCACCGGCCCAGCCACGAATGGCCGATCGTTCCTCTTGCCGCTCATCGATACCGTCTCGATTCCTTCGCCCAGATCCATCGATCCCCCGAGCCAAAAGCCTCCAAAATCGTGGCTCGAGGATTGTCGCCAGGGAGTGCGGGCTTCGAGTTTCGGATGGACAAACGGAAAATGATGCGATTCCTGAAAGTTGGCCACAAGAAGTTTCCAATTCGCTTTGACTTCGTGCACCGTGCGCCGTTCGAGCCGCAAAGCATGCATCGCGGCACGCTCGAACCAGGGCGGCACTGTCCCGACGAAAGCTTCGAACGATGGCGCCAAAGGATTGCGACATAAAAAGACAAAGCCATTCCAAATGGAAACTCGTGCTTTATCGAGAGTCATTCCCGCACAATGCGCAAGCTGTTTGGGTGGCCCGAAAACTCGACCCGTCAAATCATAACGCAGCCCGTGGTAGGGACACGCAAGTTCGAGCTGCTGGAACCGCCCTGACGAACCTTCGGTGAGCGGCGTGCCGCGATGAACGCAGCGGTCCGCCCATGCATGCAATTCGAGATCGGCACCTCGAACGACGATGGTCCGTTCGCCAAAGGATTCAATGGCCACGAACGACCCAGGCGCAACCAGCTCGCTCTCGTGCGCCGCACACAACCACGTAGAACCGAAAAGCGCGCGCGACTCGAGGGATGCGAGGTCAGAATCGACGTAGGCCCGACGAGGAAGTGATTTGGCCTGTTCGAGGGGCAGCAGGACGCGACGAAGGTCGGCTCGTAACTCGGCGCGGGTGTTGGGCATCGTTATGGGGTA
>DAOMZH010000104.1:12762-18516 GCA_035437985.1 Polyangium sp. (in: bacteria)
TAGTTTTTCTTCGGAACGAGCGCATTACGCAAATTATTTGCGCGTCCGGTTGGCCAGAGCAGACAATTGGTCCGCGAACCAGGAACTCGATAGATCCTGGCGACCTCGACATTATCGATTGCATCTTTCAAATTGATGACGATGTCCACCGTTCCGTCGTTGTCGACATCCGCGAGCGTGGGGACCGCCATGGATCCTCGGTTGGGCAGGGGTAGCTCGAAAAGCTTGGACCCAGCCGCATTCAGAATGAACAACGCCGATGCATTTTCCGCGCTCGAATACGTGGCAAAAACGATCTCGGGAACGCCATCTGCCGACAAATCGGCCACGACGATGCCTGGCGTGAAGACCGCTTGGCTCGTCGTATATTGCATCTGCCAGAGCTCCGTGCGATCGGCCGCGACAGCATGAATGCGCCCGTCGAATCCCGCAAAGATCATCTCTAGGCCGGGTTTTGTAGCGTTAATGTCCGCAATCGTCACCTGATTGGTGAGACCAACGATGTTGTTTCCCGGATCCCACAATCCGTCGAGATATTCGGGCGCATGGAACGGAGCATCCCAGTTTGGAATTCGACTGGCATCCGCTCGAATTGCCCAAAGGCCCACACCTCGGAGGCGATCGGCTTGCGAGGCGTTCTGCACGCTGCCCGTAAAGACGGCTTCGTAGGTCCCGTCCAGATCGATATCGGCAATGGCTGGCGCGGTATTCGTGAAATGCGCTTGCAAATCGATATCTTCATTGTTGGCATAACCTTGAATGGCTAGCGCGAGTTCGTGCATGAATCGGACGCCGGGGACCTTCTTGGGCTTGAACATTGGGTTGGCATTAAATGCCTCGCCCGTTCCCTTGTGAATGCTGAGGTACGCGTTGTCGTGCGGGGCAATGAGGTCGGACTTGCCATCGCCATCGAAGTCACCGATTGCGAGGTTTTGATCATAACAGCCAGCAAGGTAACATTGGGCGTCACAACCGCTGACGCTTTGCGCATTGGGTGGAAATCCCGCGACCGGAGTCCCGTCGGCATGCCACGCGTTGACGACATCCGTCGGACCGCTGCGACCCACGGAAGCAACGAGATCGAGCTGGCCATCACCGTCGACATCGCCGGCTGCGAATCCACGCATTTCATTTTGCCAGGTGACGGGAAAACCAGGCACCGGTTGACCTGCTTTGTTAATGACATACACCTGGTCCCGAGCCGCGAATGCAATTTCCAATGCTGCATCGCCCACGAGATTCGCGACGACGGGGCTTGACCAAGCCCGTCCAGTAAATGGGGAGGTCCAAGCCAAGGTGCCATCAGATCGGTGGCATTCGACTCGGCCTTCGCGCAAGTTGACGATTTCGTTCTGGCCGTCACCATCCAAATCGGCCACTGCGGGCGAAGAAAGCCAACCCTCGTGATATCGATCCGCAAGCTTGATCAGGAGCTCTGGGGCTTGAACCGTCGATGAACCGCTCGCCGTCGGGTCACATGTGGGCGCCAAAGGCGTAGGAGTACCTCCGCCACCACCAACGCCTGAAGACGCACTGCTCCCATTGCCTGCACCACCGGTTCCATTGCCTCCCGTTCCAATGCCGCCCGTGCCCTCGCCACCGGTGCCTTTGCCGCCGGTACCAGCGCTACCACTCGAGTTGCTCGGCGCGTCTTGACCGCAGCCGACGAAGACGGCGCAAACGACAATGCTCGCCAGTACAGATCCAATGGACAAGGAGAAGTTTCGGGGGTGCATGGTTCGAGGATAACAGCTCTCGAACGAAAAGGGAACGATTCTATTTGGCGCTCTCGAGGTCCACGCGAAGGTGCCTCGGGGCTTGGAAGTCTCCATTCGTCAGCCCTTGCCCTGTCGAATGACCCGCCATTTGTCCTGCGCGGACCACGTTCCACCTTGTGCGTTTTTCCTGGTCGTGCTATACGAAGGCCGCTTCATGAAGCGGTCTACGCAAAAGCCTTCGTCAAAGCGAGAACGTCGGGCCATCGCCTCGTTCTTGTTCGGACTACGCTTGCGTGTCGCGACCTCGTTGATCATCATCGGCGTGCTTTTCGGCTTTGGATTACGCGTCTCGCACATGCTGCTCGTCCAGCACGTCGTATGCGCGCATGGGCACCTCGTCGACGAACCCAAAACGACTTCGACCCATCCGAAGGTTCGAGACGTTGATTCGAGCGACCATGCCGAGGACTACGACGCTGAAAACGTTGATGAACACGAGCATTGCGATGTCATGTCGGTGCATCACCGCGGTGACGGATTTTCGATAATACCTTGGGCGACGACACTTTGCTGGATTGAACCGGTCGGAATCAACGCGGCTCGACAAACGAATCCGATCGAGGTCCTTGTCCTGGCGCCCAAGAACTCGCCTCCCGCCGTTTGATCCGAAATCCAGTTTGTCCAGTAATGGCAAGTTACGGCAAAGGCCGCGTCCGTCGCGTTCATACGGCGCATTGATTGCATTGCGTCAGGTAACGGATGCCCGGATGTCGTTGTGCGGGAGAGCGTCATGATTCGTCGTAGTATCGTTGCGAGCCTGTTTTGTGCGGGCTATTTATTCGTCGTCGATGCGGCTGGACAAACCCCAGTGTTATCCCCGCCGCAAGTGCTCGAACACGTGGATCCTGTTTATCCACCCGATTTGCTGGCCCAAGGAGCGGAAGCCACGGTGACGATTTTCGTGACCGTCGAACGTGACGGGACCGTGGGAGATGCGACCATTGCCGAATCTGGAGGCGCGGCATTCGATGCCGCTGCGCTTGCAGCTGTTCGGGCGTGGCGATTTGCTCCAGCAACCCGTAATGGGGCTGTCGTGCGCGCTCGAATTCGGGTGCCCATTCATTTTGCCCCGGGGCCTCATCCAGCGGCCATCGAGCCTCCAGCGAAGTCTTCGGCACCCGCTCCTGCTCCAACGCCGCCAACGGAGTTCAGCCAAGGCGTCGCTGGGCCCCACGCAATCGCCGAGCCAGGAAAGCCCGTGGAAATTCACGTGCAAGGCAAACCAAATCCGCCCAGAAGGTCGACGAGCGATTTTCGTATCGATCGCAAAACATTAACCGCTGCGCCGCATGTTTCGGCGGCGGACTTATTGAGCACGGCGCCGGGGGTTTATGTCTCGCATCCCGAGGGCGATGCGGTGGCGCAACGCATTTCATTACGCGGATTCGATGCGGATCATGGTCAGGATATCGAGCTGCGGGTCGGCAACATCCCGCTCAACCAGCGTTCGCACATTCATGGGCAAGGTTATGCCGATTTGAACGTGGTCATTCCTGAAACTGTGCGTTCAATCCGCGTGATCGAGGGGGTGTACGATCCGGATCAAGGTGATTTTTCGGTTGCGGGGAGCATGCGGTTCGATCTCGGTGTCGAAGAGCGTGGTCTGCGAGCGAAGATGTCCGTGGGATCGTTTGGCACGGTACGTGGCGTGTTGTTGTGGGCGCCTGAAACGCAGAGTGCGGATACGTTTGCCGCGGCCGTCGTGCGCACATCGGATGGGTTTGGCGACGGAACTCGGGGCTCCATTTCGGGCGGAGCAACGGGGCAATATCGTTTCGAGCTTCCCGGCGATGTTTCGGGGCTCGTACATGTGGCTGCATACGGTGGACGTGCGGGTATTGCCGGCGTCGTGCGGCGCGACGATGTGTATGCCGGCCGGATAGGGTTTTACGACGCTTATCCGGATGCGACGGCTCGGGCGCAATCTGCATTGGCGAGTCGCACGCAGGCGAGCGTGACGCTCGAACGTTCCGACAATGACGGTTCCGCGACGAGTGCCGGAATTTGGGCCATGGCGGCGAATTACCGCAGTCGGCTGAACTTCACGGGCTACATGCAGCGAGGTCGTCAGCATCCAGAATGGGTGGGACGCGGTGATTTAATCGAACAGTCCAATCAAGATATTGGCTTCGGCGGCCGATTTACCTATCGCAGCCGGAAGATGAACGCCACATCATGGCTAAAAACGCAAGTATCGACAGGTATCGACGTGCAGACGAACCTAATCGACCAGGCCCAAAACCTTTTGCAAACGCCGCAGAACGAAACGTGGGATCGGCGGGTCGATGCCTCGATTCAGGCGACCGATATCGGGTTTTACGCGGATGGCCTGTTTGCTTTCTCGAAATACGTTCGCTTGCATGCGGGGCTCAGGGCGGACGTCTTGATTTTCGATATCGACGATCGCTTGGGAAACTTCATTCCGCCCACGAGAGAGGTGACCCGGTTCGAAGGGTTTCGACGAACAGCCACGGGCATTGCTTTCGGCCCGCGCGCGACCCTCGAAGCCGACCCTTGGCGATGGCTCAAATTGGTTGCGTCGTACGGCGAGGGATATCGATCGCCGCAAGCGCGGCAGCTTCAGGAAGGCGAGCCCGCGCCATTTTCGAAGGTGCGGAGTTATGAAATCGGGGCGCAATTGCATGAAGCTCCGACGTGGAGTTTGGCGACGGCGCTTTATGAGACCCGCTTGTCGCTCGACATGGCCTTCGATGCGACAGAAGGACGCATGGAATTCATTGGACCTACGCGGCGGCGCGGAGTCGTGGCGTATCTGCAAGTCAATCCCAATGCGTCTTTTTCGTCGAGCATCAGTGGGACGTTCGTGGACGCAACGTTGGAAAGTCCGCCACCACCAACCCCGGAAAACCCAACGCCTCCCTATAGCGAAGGGCAGCGGCTGCCGTTTGTCCCGCCATTTGTCTTGCGCGCGGATGTGCGTTACGAACGCGATTTGGTCGCCTTACGGGGTAGCCCTGTCGTCATGCGCCTCGGTTATGGCACGAGCTTCTTGTCGCCACGGCCCTTGCCCTACAATCAGCAGGCGGCGCCGGTATTTCTCGTGGACGCGAGCGCCTCGTGGCGCTGGAAGATCGTCGAGATTGGTGCGGACGTGACGAACCTATTCAACGTCAAATACGCCGACACGGAGTATTCCTTCGTGTCGAATTGGGCTCCGTCCGCCATTCCGTCGGCATTGCCCGCGCGTCACTTGGCGGCAGGTGCGCCGCTCACGATTCTTGGCAATGTGCTGCTTTATCTTTAGAGGTGCATGATGATCCGGACTCTTGGTTGTTTTGGTTTCGCGATTTTGGTCGCGGGATGTTCAGAAACGGGGCAGAGTGAAATCGTTTATCCGGCGTTTGCGGCGCCGACCGTGACCTCGCCCATAAAAATCGGGGCGTGGACGGTGACCCTCGATGAAGCGGCGATCATGTTTGGCCCGGTCTACTTCTGTGCTGCTGCAACCGGGGCCGCGACGCTTTGCACGACGGCGCTTGCCGAAATTCGCCGCGTGGCGATCATCGATGCCCTGGATTCCACGCCGCAATCCCTGGGGACCGTACATGGTTTTTCCGGAACGATTCGGAGCGCATCGTACGATCACGGGATTCATTGGTTCGTTACGGAAACCGAGCCTACCCCCGAAAGTACAGCGCTCAATGGGCATTCAGCGGTCTTCATTGGCCAGGCGCAACGGGGAGGACAAACCATCAAGTTCACGGCGCACATCGACATGCCCCCACCCTTGCAGGGCGAACGCGCCGTCGCCCGCGTGCTCACGCCGGTAACGATCGACAATGAAAACACGAGGCTGGAGGTCAAGTTCGACGTTGCTCGATGGCTCACCAGCATTGATTTCGATGCCGCTGCGACGAGCGGAGTCGATTCGATCCTGATCGAGCCGGGTTCGACGACGCATTCGGGTATCGTCAGCGCAATGTCCAATATCGCTCCCCCGGACTTCGTATGGTCT
>DAOMZH010000105.1:0-18396 GCA_035437985.1 Polyangium sp. (in: bacteria)
CACGACAACGTCGCCATTGTCGGCAACGCCGCAGGGGTCGCTTGGATTCTGGGTTCCGTCGAAGCTGGTTCCCCGTATCAATTGCAAAAGCCCCATCCCCAAGAAATTGGCATTCATGCCGTCGTGCGACCTGATGAAAAATCTCCTTTTCAAATGGTCGCCGGTTTGCCCGCAGCCGCCTACCGCGATGTTGCCGTCACGCCTGAGGGCGGAGGGTTTTTCGTTGGAGCTCAAAACGCTGGCCCCATGGGCGAGGGCGTGATCGTGCACGCGCGTGGAAAGTTCGGAACCGAGTCGGTCACGCGTTATCGCGCGCCTGCAACCATGCTCGCCGTCGCCGCCGTGAGCAATGACGAAGCGTGGGCCGTCGGCGCCATGGGACTCGTCGTCCACATCAAAGGCAACGTCATCGAGCGCCACGTGATTCCAAGCGGCTCCTGGCTTCGCGCAGTCGTCGCCACCGCCCCGCACGACATCTGGATCGCCGGCGATGACGGAACGCTTTTGCACGGCGACGGACGCGCGTTTCGCCCGGTGAATCACCCTCTCGGCCCACGCGCTGCATTTTCCGGGCTCGGCGTTGCCCGCGGCGTCGTTTGGGCCACCAGCCCCTCGGGCATCTTGCGTATCGTCAACACCGGAACGACTGCTCCCATGTGAGCTGTTTTTCCTTTGACCACCAAGCAGTTGTGTTACCTCGAGGCAAACCTCTCATGCTGACTGCTCTAGCCGACCTTCACCGCCATCTCGACGGCTCTCTTCGTCCCTCGACGCTCCACGAATTGGCCACCCATCACGGAAAAACCATTCCTCCGGATTTGCCATTTCGCGCGGGCGTGGGCTTGCAAGAAGCCCTGAGCCGTTTTGCGTTCATGTTATCGCTTTTGCAAACGCCTGATGTCGTTCGCCGCATTGCTTCCGAAATGTGCGAAGATGCGCGCGAAGAAAACGTCACGACGCTCGAAATTCGTTTTGCGCCGCAGCTTCATTCAGGAGCGCCCATGGAAGATATCGTGGATGCAGCTTTGGAAGGTATTGCGGGGCGAGCCGGATTGATTCTTTGCGGCCTTTATGGTGAATCTCCGGATGTTTTGCAAAAATTGGTCGCCATTGCAGCGACGCGCAAAGGTGTCGTCGGGATTGACCTAGCCGGTGGTCCATTACCAACGCATTCGTTTGGCATGGCTGAATACGCACCTGCATATACGCGAGCGCGAGACCTGGGCATTGGACGAACGGTACATGCGGGTGAAGGGCGACCACCGGCGGAAATTAGGCAAGCTATCGAGGTTTTACATGCCCAACGTATTGGTCATGGAACGACCTTGCTCGACGATTCCAACGTTGTTGATTTGGTGCTCGAACGGGGCATTGTCATTGAAGCGTGCCCGACGAGCAACGTGCATACGGGCGTTATAACGGCTGTGGAGGCGCATCCGCTTGGGAAATGGTTGGATCTGGGCGTGCGCGTATGCGTGAACGCGGACAATACGTATTTGTCAGGGGTTACGGCCCGAGACGAATACGATCATGTGCGGGGCATCGAGGGGATGAACGACGCGAAATGGCAGAAATTGGTGGAAACGGGGCATGCGGCGACGTTTCGGCGGGGTTAATCTCGGAGCTACATACACTTGGCCATTGTGCAAGTGAGGGGGCTGCAATCATTCGCCATAGTGCAAGGCTCACCAACAAGCCATGTACAGGTCGTATCGCACATCCCGCTTACGCATGCCGCTGGGTTGCCGGCGCAGTCCAGGCCGCCCTTGAGTTTGCACGCGCCGTTGCCGTCACAAGCGAATCCGTTTATTTTTTTGCACGACGAAGCCGCGCCATTGAACGTATCGTCTCCCCATATCGGGACATTCGTGCAAGTCCCCACCATATTGGTTTGATTGCAACTTCGACAGGCGGTATCGCACGCTTCATTGCAGCAAACGCCATCTACACATGCGTTGTTTTGGCAAGTCGCGGCTTGGGTGCAAGGCTGCCCATTGCACCGTTTGACCGGGCAATTCATATTATTAAGATTTTGGCAAGCGTCGAAATCACCAGCCGACAAGCATTCCGCACATTTACCGTCCTTGTCGCATGCGCGGGTATCGGTCATACACAAGGTTCCCGGCGAATCATTTTCCGGCTGAGGCATTCCATTCGAGCACGAATACTTGGTGCATTCCGACTTCGGAGGTGCGTCGTTATCATCAGAAATCGGCATATCCGGACCGTTTATACAGCTTGGCTGCTTGCAGTCGCCCTTTATATCGGCAGGTATGTCCGCCATATCTGGTGGAGTCGTCAGAGTCATGCCATCGCAAACGAATTTTTTGCAATCGCCGTCAATGTCTGCCGGCTTATCATCTGGATCCGCGATCTGGTCGAGCACTCCGCTCCGACAAACCTTTTTGCTACAATCTCCAGGCACCGCCATACCGACTTCCGTCATGGGATCATCGATAAGCGTATTTTTGCATTTTCCCGCCTCACAGGCCCACAAGCTGCACTGCGCGTCCATTTCGCAATCCGTATCGGCAGCGCAATTGCACGGCGGCTCGTTGCCGTGGCCGCACGTAAGGACGCAGAGACCTGCTTGGCAAGCTCCAGCATTGATCCCCAATGTGCAATCTTCACCGTCTGCTTTCGGGTCGTGCGTCGTCGCCCCCGTGCCGCAATTGTCCATCGTGCACGGATTGTTGTCGTCTTCGCAGTTGCCCCCCTCAGGTTCGGCATACGTGTAAATGGTGCATGCGGGAAAAGAAAAGACGAGCGCGGTTGCGGACAAACCGATCAGTACCAAAGCTCGTAGGCCATTTCGACTCATGACGAACACCTCGTAATGATTGGACGTCAAAACGTTCCAGTCACCCAGACACCACCAGGTGACGGTAGAACCATGAACGCGTTCTTCTTCGGTGCAGACGTTTGTTTCGGCGCCGTGATAGCCAGGACGGCCGTACCAATCGCCGCAACACCGCCCACGGCAAACCCAGCAATCGCGATGGTGCCAAACGTATTGCTCTGCGTTTGCAAAGTAGCAAGTTCATCACACTTCGCATCTGAACTCGTTGGAGGACATAACTTTTCGTTCATGTTGCGGTTGAACTTGATCTCTTCCACGAGATCCTTTGCTGCCTTGTTTTTCGCTGATCCCGCAACAAAAAATCCAACGCCGGTCCCAATTCCGACAACACTCAAACCAATCCCGGTGAACAAAAGCGGCGTACGCCAGGGCTGACCCACCTTGACGATCTTCGTCGGTGGCGCCTTCAAGATCATGTCGACCGTCGGCGTCGTTCGCGGCTCGAGATCCACCACCATCTTCGTCCGCCAACCATCCGGCGTTTCAGCCTCGAAACGCCTTCCTTGTCCCGCATCGACGAGCACCGGATCGGCCATCGGTGACGTGCCGAGAACGCGACCATCGACCGTGACTTTCGCCCCGGGTTTGTCCACCTTCACCGTCACGATCGCCAGCTTCGACTGCGCTTCCACCAGCAGCTCTTCCGCTGTCTTTCGATCCTCGGGACCAATGCCGACCGCGTAGTCGAGAAAGATCTCCAGATGCTCGGCAGCTTCCCGATGCCGCCCCGTCGCCATTTCGGCTTGGGCCAAAAGCGCCACCGTTGCCGCGTGATCCGGCTTCAGATCGAAGGCCTGCAAAAATTCTTGGCGCGCGGCATCCCAACGATTCGCCTTCGCGGCCGTTTGGCCCGCCGTGAAATGCTTCTCGAACTCCGCGTACTCCGGATCGTTCGCCTTCACTGGCTGCTTCTTGTCCGCACCCTTTTTGGCTTGCGCCCAGGCGTCGACAGTTTGACCAGGACAAATCCCGAGCACGAGGCCCAAGACCAACGACCAAGCTTGATTTCTGCGTCCCCTCATCTGTGCCACTCGGTTCTATCCCACTCGTGGACGAGCTTGTCAATCGACCTGTCGCGCACCATGACGAACCATTTTGTGGTGCAACGAATTTGTGAAAAACACACTTGCATCATTCACGTACTGCACTCGATTCGCTATGTGCTCAAACGAATGCATCAACCGCACGATCACCAATGTTCGATGTGTATCACTTCTTCAGAATCGATGACAAATTCTCCCGACGTCATCGCCCCACTGGGCAACGATCCCGCGCAACATCGAGCACGTTTCACGCTCGAAAATCGCGCGCTCGCCCTTGCTTGCCGTTGCTGTTCATGATGTCTTGCGCGGGTCGCGAGCGGCACGAAGAATGACCCATCAACTCGACGACGGTTGCCTCATGATCACCACCGCCATTGGTGCAAGCATTCTCGGTATTTTGACCTGGAGCCTCCTCGAATACCTCATTCACCGCTGGGTTGCCCATGCGCGAGGTTTTTGGCACGCGACTCCATTTGGCCAAGAACACACGCGTCATCATGCCGAAGGAGACTACTTCGCCCCGACATCACGAAAAGCTCTCGCCGCGATCCTCATCATGGCCCTCATCTCGCCCCTCGCGATTGTCTTGACAAACGTCGTGCCGGGCGCTGTCTTCACGGCGAGTCTCGTGATCACGTACGTCGCGTACGAATTTCTTCATCGACGCTTGCATACGCACATGGGCAACACTGCGTATGGACGCTGGGCGCGTCGTCATCATTTCCACCATCATTTCGTCGATCCTCGGACAAACCACGGGGTCACCAGTCCTCTTTGGGACATCGTTTTCGGTACGTATCGAAAACCCAAGATCATTCGCGTTCCTGCCCGTCTGCGTATGTCCTGGCTCGTCAATCCGCATACGGGTGAAGTGATCGATAAGTATGCCGACACGTTTGTCGTGGGCAAAACAGCAGAACGAGACGACGTTGACGCCTCTCCCTCAATCGCTTATCCCGATCTGCATGTCGTCCCGTGATCTTCGTCGCGCCTCGCTTGCACATTTGCTCGTCGCTTGTCTCGCTCTCGCGGGTTGCAATCGCCCCGAACCCGGCACGGAAACAGGGCAATTGACCGTCGACGGCCGCGATCGAACGTTCATCTACCACCTCCCCACATCAGCACCCGAAAAGGGCACACGCATGGTGGTCATCGCCTTGCACGGACGGGGCGGACGCGGCGTGAGCCAAGAAGACTTGACCGGGTTTTCCAAGTTCGCGGACGAACGAGGGTTTGTCGCGATCTACCCTGACGGAATCGACAAATCCTGGGCCGACGGACGCGGCTCGAGCAGCGCCGAGACCCAAGGCGTCGATGATGTCGCGTTCATCTCTGCACTCATCGATCATGCGATCGACGAATTTGGTGCTGACCCGAAAAAAATATTCGTCACGGGCCATTCAAATGGTTCTATCATGACGAACCGTTTGGCTTGTGAACTCTCGGGACGTATTGCGGCCATTGGCCACAACGCTGGCCCCATTGCTGAAAATGTTTCCATGACGTGCTCGCCCACGCGCAGTATGCCCGTCATTGGTTTTCACGGAACAGCAGACGCCTTCGTGCCCTACGCCGGAGGCGAAGTCGATAAAGGTTCGGGCGGCAAAGTATTGAGTGCCAAAGACGCACGCGCTTTTTGGGCCTCGAAATCAGGATGTTCGACCGACACGAAAATCACGGCCCTGCCCAATACCGATCCCAATGATGGAACCACGGTCGAACGCGAAGAAAGCGTCGGCTGCCAGGACAATAGTGAAGTCCTGCTCTTCACGATCACGGAAGGCGGACACACTTGGTCCGGCAGCGACGACGACCTTGGCGAAGCAATCGTTGGAAATATGTGCCGGGATATCGACGCATCGACGCTCATGCTCGATTTTTTCGAGAAGCACGCCATGCAATAGGAAGGTTCAGTTCGGAATCGCTCCGCATTCCACGCCACGGTACAAAGCGTCGTTGTTGATTTCGTGGCATTCATTGGTCAAACCTTGCGGATCGACCCGCACGTAGATGTCGACCTTTTGACCACCAAGATCCGCCATGCAATTCACGATCGTGCATTCCGCAACGCCGAGCGCGATGGGAATGGGCGCTGAGCACAAAAGCGGGCCTTGCACCGTTCCATTGTAGAAACTCACTTCCGTTCCACTCACCATGGGCAATGTCCCGCGATTGCAAACCCGCGCTTCAATCGTCGCGACCGTTCCCATGCATTTGACTTCACCAACGTTGCCTCCAGCCGTGAGGTCGGGCGTGCCCAATGCCTCCAAGTCTCCTTGGACATTTTGCCGGAAATTATTGAGGACCGGATCCTTCCAATTGAGCGCCACGCTCGACGATTTCGGAATTTGTCCCGCATTGCCCACGTGCGTGACCGCATAAGCATGTTGACTCCACACCGGACGCGACGCGGCCCACCGCTCCTGTTCGTCACGCAAAACCACGATACCGTGATTCGCTACGAACGTCGCGGTCGGGAAAATGGGATCGGTTGCGGGGCAATTCAGGTTCGCATAATCGTTCACCGCCGAAACGATCTCCGTATGATAATCGCCATCCACGTCGACAATGACTGGATTTTCGTAAGTCGTCCCGGACGAACGCGCAACGCTGTAAATGACCTTCCCTGTCGTTCCATCGTATACCCGCAAGAAACATTCGTCCGCGTAGACCGCTTCGGCTTTGCCGTCGTAATCGAAATCGAAGACGCTCGATCCGGTCACGTTGGAGCTGGCATCTTTTGACGGTTGTTGCCAAAGAATGCCGCTCGTAATGGATTGTCCGCCACACTTGGCCGGATCTCCACCAGCGAGGCAGTCAAAGTCGAACACGACATATTGGGTGCCTCCAGCGCTCGCGAATTCGCGCCGTCCATCGCCATCGAAATCGGCGACCGTCGGCAAACCTCCGTTGCCTCCACCCGGAATTGCAAGCGGTCCAAATACGACGGTGCCGTCAATCGTTTGAACTCGAACGGTCCCCCCAGAAACGACGACGACTTCCGCACGATCTTGTCCTCCGAATGCCGCGAGCGGGAAATTTCCCATTTCGGCAACTGCCGTTTGTCCTGCCGTCAACGCTCCGGAATTGAAATAAGATTCGGCGACCCAATCATTGGTCGCCTTGTCCCATTCATGAATGGCGTTACCACGAACGAGTTCCATCTTGCCGTCTTCGTCAACATCGGCAATGACCGGCACGAGACCATTGTTGTATACGGGGTAGCCCAACGTATTCGAGAGAATACAGCCATCGGCTCGATAAACCGTCGCTCCATAAATGATCTCAGGTTTGCCGTCGTCGTCGAGGTCGTGAATCGACGGGCCGCTCCATTTATCGACTCCGCCGGTCATATCATTCGTCGCGGGCGGTCCCATGCCTCCGGCGCAGGTTCCCGATCGCCAATACGTGCCAAACGCTTTCGTCGCAGGATCGAAACGAAATGCAATCACACCCCCATTGGCCCGCGCAGCAACCACTTCGGCGTGACCATCGCCATCGAGGTCGCCGACGGCGACGGATGCGGGGGACATCGTGGCATCTTCAGGAGCGTCGAAGCTATATTGCTGACTGCAATCTTTGCCGCTGACGATGCGCATGACTCCGGGGGTTTTGTACGTATTCGCTGTAGGAAACGATGTGAACACAATCGACGGGGACAACGTTTTGGGATCGTTATCGAAATCGAAATCGACCACGACCGGCGTGGCCATGACGTGGTAATAGTTTGGATACGCATCGCCCATGGGCGGACCTGTCCAGCGACATTGTTCCGAAGGTACGATGGAGTCGATGGAGACATTCGATTTGCACGTTTCGTCATTGACGTGATCCGTGGGCAAACCATAAGGAACGCACACGCCATTGGCGCAATAACTATCGAACAGGCATTCGTCGTTCGTCGTGCAGGGAGGTTGTTCTCGTACGCACGTCGTACCCAAGCCGCAGATCTGGGCCGGTGCGCAACAGAAGCCGCCGCATTCGACATTCGGGCAGCCCGCATCTTGAAACAAACTGCCCCCTTCTCCTGTGCCCGCGCTACCACTCGACGCACTCCCGATTCCGCCTTCGCCACCCATACCCGACGGCACGCATTGTCCCGCAGAACAAGTTTGTCCCGGACCACAGGCGGGGGAACACGTGGACGTCGTATTTCCGTCCGTCCCGCAGGCGAATCCGACCGCGCCAAAAAACAGACCCACCGCCGCAATGGTCAATACCCTCGACATACGCATGGATGACTCCTCGATTAAGAAGCTGAGCACACTGCATTGTACCGTGTTCGCCGACCCTAGGGGAAGGGAAATTCATGGCTCCTGTGAACCGGATGAACGAATTTTGGTTTTTTGATGATTTGCTGTTCGGACGCAAAAACATGGGCTGGCGCCAACCCCATGCATATTGCGACCATTGGTTCCGGAATCTCGGGTATCGCTGCTGCGCGAACCCTCCAAAGATTGGATATCGAGGCTAAGTGGGTATTGAACAGGCTGGTGCACGTCGCGAATCGTCGAGGCCTACACGGCCAACGATTATCGGCATGTCGTGGACGAATACCTGCAAGCGCGACAATCGCGTTCGGGGCCGTATCGCCCGATTCCGGTCGATACCTGAAAAAACTATCTCTTCGCGCGAGCGCGGGGATCGCGGGTCGGTTTTTTCTTGGGCGGTGGTTTGGCGGGACGCTCTTCCCGCAGCGGACGCTCTTCCCGCGGCGGCGGCACATCGGAGGCTCGACGCTTTTCCACCGCTGCGCCGCTGACGCGTGCGACAGTGACTTTTTGCCCGCGTAGCGTCGTTTTCACGAGCGCCTGAGTTACATCAAGGGCGCGAGCTTCCGGCACTTCGACACACGATTCGTGCTCGAAAATATCAATGGCCCCAATTTCTCTCCCGGGCAAACCCGTTTCATTCGCAATCGCTCCAACCAAATCGCTTGGTCGCAAACCTTCACGCCGACCCATATTCAAGAGCAGACGGGCCATTCCACCTTCCGGACGCGAAGCCGCTGGC
Source organism: Polyangium sp. (in: bacteria) (assembly GCA_035437985.1). Taxonomy (GTDB): domain Bacteria; phylum Myxococcota_A; class Polyangia; order Polyangiales; family Polyangiaceae; genus Polyangium. The sequence goes on from DAOMZH010000105.1 coordinate 8,917, forward strand.
GCCGGAATGGCGGGCTCGGGCGAACCGCCCGACTCTTGCGACCCGAGCAGTTTTAATGCGGCGGCGACGACAGCTTCGGCTCCACGCGTCTTGACGAGATCTTCGGCGACTGGCATGTACGCTTCGAGTCCTCCGGCTTCGAGGGCATCGATGAGGGACTTTTTTAATGTTTCCCTGCGACGTATGGCCAAATCTGCGTCCGTGGGCAAACGCATCGCTTGAATGTTTGCGCGCGTCACTCGTTCGATGAAGCGCAATTGCCCAATTTCTCGATGGGCCACGAGCGTAATGGCATCGCCTTCCCTTCCTGCACGTCCTGTCCGCCCAATTCGATGGGTATACGATTCGACGTCAGTGGGAATATCGTAATTAATGACGTGCGTCACGGTTTCGATATCGAGTCCCCGGGCCGCGACATCGGTCGCCACGAGCAATTCCACACGGCCTTCCTTGAAGCGGCGCATGACCCGATCACGATCACGTTGCGTCAAATCTCCATGCAACCCGTCCGCCAAACACCCGCGCCCGCGGAGCGATTCAGCCACTTCCTCGGTCGTTCGTTTCGTGGCGCAAAAAATGATGGTGGGGCCCGGTGTCTCCATATCGAGAACTCGAAAGAGGGCATCCATCTTTTGTGACGGGCCTACCTGATAAAATGTTTGGCGAATGAGCGGCACATTTTTGGCTTCGGAAGAAATGCGAATACGTTCGGGTTCGCGAAGGTACTTTTTGGACAAACGAGCAATGGGGACCGGCATCGTTGCCGAAAACAGGGCCGTTTGTCGTTCCGGAGGCAATTTTCCAAGAATGGTCTCGATGTCTTCGATGAAGCCCATGTCGAGCATTTCATCGGCTTCGTCGAGAATCACTGTGCGTACGTGCGACAAATCGAGCGTTTCACGGCGAATATGGTCCAAGATTCGTCCGGGAGTTCCCGCGACGATATGGGTTCCCGCAGAAAGAACACGAATTTGGCGATCAATGGGTTGTCCACCATAAATGGGCAAGACGCGAATGCGTTGGGTTTTTCCAAACGAATACACCGCTTCGGAAACTTGCACGGCGAGCTCCCGCGTTGGACACAAAACCAAAGCCTGTACGCGCATGAGTTCCGGATCGACCAACTCGACCAGCGGCAAACCATAAGCTGCGGTTTTTCCTGTACCCGTTTGCGCTTGCGCCGCGATGTCGCGCCCCGCAAGGAGCAGAGGAATCGTTTGGGCTTGAATCGGGGTCGGACGTTCGAAACCAAGCTGCTCGATGACGGCCAGCGTGGCCGGGGAAAGGCCGAGAGAGTTAAATTTGGCATCGTTTTCGGGCCGTTCCGAGGCGACCGAAGAATCTGACTTACGCTCCATCGGCGAGAGGTAGCACGGAATCTCCAAACGGGTGAGGCGAATTTTGACGCCGTTTCTCTGGAACTACCGCAAAGCAGTGCCCGAGCCGCGCAACAGGCTCCAAACAAGGAACCGTTCGCAAACTTCGAGGTCAAACGATACGCCAGCGAACGCCCTCCAGCACTCCCCCATCCCCCAGAGGCGACAGCTACGACGAAGTGCTTAGAGACAAACAAATCGTTTGCCCTCGGAGTACGTCCGCGTATACGATGGTTCGTCATGGAAGTCGTCTCATCCTGTCCGATGCAAACCTTCGGCTTCGTGTGGCAATCGAGCAATGGCTCATTTGCCCAGACGATCGTGGTCAAAGCGACCGTCCTCCTCGAGCCCGGCCATGCCAAACTTGCGTCGTCCGAGGATTGGGAACCGATATATCAGCAAGACCGGTTTGTCACGGATACCGCTCCCGGGATCATGTTTGCCCCGTCCGATCGCGTGCCCTACAAACGACGGGTCGATGTCATGCTCGTGGGACACGCGTATGCGCCCGGAAGAACACCCGTACGGTCGCTCGTGACCAAGCTCGTCGTTGGTGATTTTTCGAAGAGCATCGAGGTCGTGTGTGACCGCGGATTTCGGGCCGCGGACGAACGTTTGCTCGAAGGACCCCGTTTTACCAAAATGGCCCTGGATTGGTCCCGCGCAGCCGGCGGTCCAGGTACGACAAACCCCGTAGGCCTGCGTTTCGACGCCCTTCCTGACGCCGTAGGTTTGATTTCCATACCCAATCTGCAACCGCCAAAAACCACCGTCACCAGACGAGCCGATACCTTTCCTCCTGTAGGATATGGTCCGATCTCCCCAACCTGGTTCGAACGGGCCAAACGCCTCGAGCATCTCACAAGCGGGTTTTACCCTATGAATTGGGACGAACTACCGCTCCCAGAACATTTCGATTACGGTTACTTTCAAGCGGCACCGCAAGATCAACAACTCGCCATGATTCGCCCGGACGAACCTTTGGTCTTGGACAACTTACATCCCCTACATGCCCACCTCTCGACGCGATTGCCCGGGGTTTGTCCGCGGGCGGTCGTGCTGCGCGCGTCGGGCGAGCGTGAAGACGTGACGCTCTCCGCCGATACCTTGTGGATCGATGCCGATCGCGGCATTTGTTGTGTCGTTTGGCGAGGTTCAATCGGCTTGCGGCATTCGAATGAAGCCGGAATCATCAACGTCACGCTCGTCGAGCCCTCGTCCGAATCGAGCACGTTGGACATCGTGGAAACAATGCCCCCGGGAATCGTCGCGGAACACGAGCTCATGTCGATGACCAACGAGGTGCCTTTTGGGTACAAACCGAAAGATCCGACCATCCCGTTTGTCATTGCAAACGTTCCCGAACGGCCCGCGAATCCGGTGCTCAGCAACAATGATGGAGCCTTGCCTTTTGGTCCTTCGGGTTTGTCTCGGTTGCCTCCGCCACCGATCGCCCTGGGGCAGATCACGCTCCCGGCCCACAGCCCGACGAGCGCGCCAACGATGCCTGAAATCGTGCCTCCCGCACCTGCCCCTGCGCCACGTTCCCTGCCCACACCTCCGCCCCCAACGCCACTTTCACCAACGTCCACGACCGAGCAAAGCACATGGAAGGTCGTCAGTCCGAGCGGCCCGCCGACCGAGCGCGATTTGAGCGAAACGATGACCAACAAGCCGGCCAATGGCGCAGATGCCTCGGAACTAGCTGGCAGTTTGGCGGGTGATTCACGGACCTCGTTTGTCACGACAGACGACATCGTCAACGACACGGTGCAGGTGCTTTGGTATGATCCGGCGAGCATCGCGAGCCTGTGTCGGGCACCCAGGTGGAGCAAATGGAACGCGTGGTTCGATGCGCTGGATGTCGATGTTCTCGATGGCGGGCGGCACTCCATTACGCTCGACGACGACGAAGCGGCTTTGACGGTCCTCACCAAAGCGCCTCGAATGACGGCGCGAGGCGTGGACGAAGCATTTGCGGGAGCGGCGCAGCGGCGGGGAAGGTTTGTCCCGCCCACAGTGCTGGTATCCGGGGAGATCGAGCTACCTTTCGACGAATTCGAAGCGTTGAAAGCCGCGATGTCGACAGCATTGCCGCTCGTGACGACCGCCGACGAACAGCTCTCCACTGCGGTTGCGACCGCCAAAGAGTTCGTCCAGACTCCGGGTTTGTCGGCAGCACCAGCGGTCAGCGAAGGTTTGACGACGCGCGTTCGCGAAGCGTTTGTCAAGGAAAAAGCAACGTGGGGATTGGATTATTTGGACACGCAGGTCGAACGGGTTTTGCTCACCGGGCGGCATTATCAAAAGCGCGAGGTTTTCGGAGAAATCTGTGCCCGGTGTTTGATGTGGTTGCCCGGTGAAACATCGGCGCTCGTCGGTTATTTGCCCGCGGATGTCGCGAAAACCCTACCTATGTGGAAACGATTTCGAGCGTGCGTGATTGCGGAAGTGCACCTGGCGCAGGACCCTTACGATGCGTCGAGTAAAACATTGAAGGTCGTCGGTTTGGGGCGCATGGCTTGACCACGTACAGTTCCCCAAAAGTTTGTCAGGACAGCCAACGCCACGCGGACAAAAAAACCGGCAGCGCCGCGGATCAAATGCTCCACGGACCGACGCGATACGTTCGGGCCGACGAAACGCGCTCGCGCACGATTGCCACATCGCGCACGAAAATATAATTACCCACGACGGACGGTTCGGTCGTCGCTATGACCTGTCGATTTCGCGGATCGTAGGTATACGAAGCAAACCCAGCTTCACGCAGCATTTCCACGACCGGTTTCTCCGGTTGACCTTCACGATGCAGCTGCTCGCCCACTTCAATGACGACCACTTGCAGCGTTGATCTGCACAATGCCCGCGCTCCGCCCGCGAGCACTTCCCGCTCGAATCCCTCGACATCGATTTTTATCGCGAATGGCTCGCAATCGGCCAATAATTCGTCGAGCGGCAATACGTCGACATGGACCTTGGGACCGGCATATGTCTCATTGACGATGTGGTTCGTCGTGTCCAAGTCGGCAGAAAACAACAAATTGCCCCGTTTGCCTGCCAAACCCACGTTCCGGGCATCGACCAAATGCCCGACGCGATTGTAATGGATGTTGTTTTCCAGGTGCGCATACGTCGCCGGCAAAGGCTCGATTGCAATCGTCCGAGATCCGACGCCTTTTGCGGCCAAAATCGTGTACGATCCGATGTTGGCCCCGATATCCACGAAGAGATCCTGCGGACGGAGCACGTGGAGCAGAAATGCCATGTCGTCGTATTCGTGAAGCCCAACGTAGATGTTCGCCGTCGCGCCCGACATTCCGCGCGAAACAATGAGGTGCGCATCTTCCACGAATGGCACCACGCTCGGACCAAACCCGAGACGACTCGTGAACTGCCAGCGGACAAACCTCTCGAGCGCCGCCAATGGACGCTCACGGCTCAGAGGATGCTGCCAAAAAAAACGGACCGTGTTGAGCAAGGGCACGGAAAATCTCTCTCGGGGACTAGAGAAATACTCGGAGGTTATTGCGCACGAACCGACCAATGTCAACATCGACGAACGGATGTGGTCAAAACGGCGCTAAGCACAGGACAATTTTGCACCAATCGCCAATCGACAAGAGGCAGTTGCATTCCGACGCGACGTTTGCTTGACTGTGCGCGCGCGGAATCGAGGGACCGGATGGAATATCGATGGGTCGAGGTCGAAAAACACACGCGAAACAGCGCACGACACGCGCGTCACGCGACGAGGTAACTGGTTCATGTTGCGCATCGCGATACTCGCCACGCATCCGATTCAGTACCAAGCGCCCCTTTTCCGGGCTCTGGCCGCGCGAAATGACGTCACGACGAAAGTCTTTTTTTGTTGGGATTTCGGGGTCAAGGAAACGATCGATCCTGGTTTTGGGCGTGCGTTTACTTGGGACATTCCACTGCTCGATGGATATGATCACGAATTGATTCCTAATTTGGCGCGCAAGCCCGGCGCCCATCACTTCTTTGGACTCCTGAATCCTGCAGCCCCAAAACATATTCGCTCTTTCCGGCCCGATGCGCTGGTCATTCAAGGATACAGTCATTTCACGGACGTCGAAGTCCTCATGACGTCGCGATTGTTCGGGATTCCGACGCTCATTCGCGGTGATTCGAGTCTCTTGCATCGACGTCCGCCCCATATTTTGGCCGCCAAACAATTGGTTCTGCGGCCGCTTTTCAAGACGCTCGCGGGTGCCTTGTCCTCGGGGCGACTGAATACACAATATTATGCGCATTACGGTATTCCCCGAGAGCGTATTTTTCATGCTCCGTTCACGGTCGACAATAGGTTTTTCTGGGAACGCGAACCGGATGCACGCAATGCGGCCCGCGCACTCCGCGCTGAAATCGGAATCGCCGAATCGGACTTGGTCGCCCTTTTTGCGGCCAAACTTCTGCCCCACAAAGGTTGCGCGGATTTGATTCGTGCTTTCGGTGCCCATCCACGCGAAAACGCGCACCTCGCCATCGTGGGCGACGGGCCGGCCAAGAACGAATACGTCGCGCTCGCCGAAAAATTGGCTCCCGGACGCATTCATTTTCTGGGTTTCTTCAATCAACAACGAATGCCTACGGCATATGCTCTCGGCGATGTTTTCATTTTGCCCTCGCATTTCGAACCGTGGGGGCTCACCATCAATGAAGCAATGTGTTTGGGTCTCCCAGTGATTGCCTCGGACCAATGTGGAGCCGTCCCGGATCTCGTTTTACCTGACAATGGATGGGTATTTCCCTCCAGAAATGTCGCCGCTCTGACCAGCGCACTCGACGCCGCATTCTCGGATCGTCAAGGCCTCGCACGCAAAGCCGCGGCCTCGCGTAAGCGCATGGAAACGTGGGATATTCCGCAAACTGCCGAAGGGTTCGTCCAGGCCGCCAGAGCGGTCTCCTCGAATTCGTGAACACCATGGGTGAATCAGCGTCGGCGTCGGATGCTTCGCAAGCCAAACCCTCGGGGCTGAGCGATCGCGTATTGGCCAGCACGCTTATTTTGACGTTTGGCGCATTCATTCATATCGTGGGGCAATTGTTGGTCGTGCCCATTGGCATGGCCACGTGGCAAAAAGAACGTTGGGGCGAATGGCTCTCGATTTCAGCGCTCGTCATGTTCTTGGCCCTCACGGACCTCGGCGTGCAAACGCATGTCGTGAATAAAATGAGCGCGCAATTCGCCCGCGGACAAACCGACGAGATGCAGCACGAGCTTCATAGCGCGCTGCGCATTCAAGGTCCGCTTGCGATTGTTATTTGGACACTCGGAGCGATTGCTTTTCATTTCTTGCCGCTCAAGTCCTGGCTGGGCATTCGCACGGCCACGGAGCTCGACACCTATTTGACGGTCGTTCTTTTTAGTTTCGAACTTTTGCTCAACGTACCTTTCGGCGTCGTGAACAGCACGTATCGTGCGGCGCAGCAATTGCCGCGCGTGGCGATGATTGGCATTGTCAAACGGGTCCTGGAAATCGTCATTTTATGCAGCATCATGCTTTTACGCTGGCCATTTTGGACGGTGGCCTTGGGTCGCGTGCTCACGGTGCTGGTGCTTTACAGCTGGGTGATTCGGGATTTGCACCGAAGTTTTTCCTGGTTCAGCTTGCGTCCATTACGCGGGGTGGCCCGCGACGGCTTGGCCATGTTGCCTTCTGGCGCTTTGTTCTTGCTCGCTGCTCTTTCGGATTATTTGGCCAATCAAGGGAATTTGATGGTCATTCAAGGGGCGCTCGGGGGGGTTGCGGTCGCCCAATTGGCGACGCATCGAACGATTTCGAGTATGGGCAAAATCGTCGCGACCCAGCTCGCCTCGGCCATTTGGCCTGAACTCACCGCGCTCGACGCATTAGGCGACAAAACACGTCTTGTCCGCCTGCACCGCACGGCCGCGAAATTGGTGGCATTTTTGGCAGGTGTTCCGCTGCTCGCATTTTTCCCCATGAGCTTCTGGGTTTACCGCATGTGGACAATGCGCGAATTGACGCTCGATGCCCTCATTCTCGGTATCTTCATTTTGCAAACGATTTTCTGGGGCGTTTGGTATGCGGGCTGGACTGTTCTCATGGCGACGAACCGCCAGGGACGATTGGTGTGGCTTTTGGCGATCAATGCCCTCATTTCCATGGGCCTCTGCGTCGTGCTCGTACCCGAAATGGGCATTCGAGGCGCGGCCGTGGCGATGCTCGTTGCCGATTGCGTTATTGCTTTGTGGGCGATTCCGCGTGCTGCGTGCATTGCGCTCGGCGATCAACCCTGGGGGTTTTTCCGGGAAGTATTTTTGGCCATTGGCGTCGGGCTCCTCGCGCCGGCGCTCATGAGTGCAGGTGCGTATGTGGTATTGCCCGCAGGAGCCGCGCGGGCGCTCGTGACCCCAGTGATATTTTTGGTGTTGGCATTGCCGCTCGTATGGATCTCGCTTTTGCCTGAAGAACAAGCTCTTTGCTTGCGAATGTTCGACAAAATTCGGAATCGAGTCCCCTTCCTGCGCAAGCTTGGAAAGGAAACGGCGTCATGAATGCCGAATACCACGATTACGGATGGGAGGACAAGCCGACGCATTCGACCAGCTTCATCTATCCAGTGATTCGGCGAATGCTGCGTTACGACAAGGGCAAACGTATCTTGGATATGGGCTGCGGAAACGGCGATCTCACGTGTCTGCTCCTCGCCGACGGGTTCGATATCGTCGGTATCGATGCGTCGCCAAGTGGTATCGAAATCGCTAACAGAAAATACCCGGGACGGTTTTTCGTCCATGATGTTTCGAAAGACGAACTTCCTGCCGCCATCGCCAACGTTCCTTTCGACCTCGTCGTCTCGACGGAGGTAATCGAGCATCTTTATGACCCTCGGACCTATTTGGCATTGGCGCAAAAAACGCTTCGAGCCAAACGCGGGGAGCTCATCCTGACCACGCCATACCATGGATATTTGAAAAACTTGGCCCTGGCCCTTCTGGACCAGATGGACGAGCATTATACGGCGTTATGGGACGGAGGGCACATCAAGTTTTGGTCGCGAAGAACGCTGACCGTCTTGCTCGACGAGTGCGGTTTTCAGGTGACGGATTTTCGCGGAGCTGGGCGATTGCCCTATTTGTGGAAAAGCATGGTCGTACGTGCGCGTCTACGCGCGTGAGGACGACATCGTCGCCGCTCGTGGAATTACGCAATGGGGGGAAGGCCGACGCTTTGATGGAGACGCGTAATATCGTCGGGGCGTAGTCCCAGCATTGCGGGCAAACCTTTGAGGTACGAACGTTCGGCGTCCGTGTCGGTCCCAGCTGCCAAGATTGACACGAGGTAAAACTGCTCCGCCATTTGTGGGGAGCGGATTTGCCCGATGAGGGCAAACGGCGGTTGGGGCGCTTCGAATTCCTTGGCGAGTGCCGCTTGGTCCTCGGCGGACAAACCGGCCGCGGACAAACGCCCCATGATCCGACCGCGTTCATCGGTGTCGATTTGACCATCAATGAATGCCGCCGTAATCATGGCCCGAATGAGGAGCAATGCGTCGCCTTGCGCTTCGGCGGAAGGAGCAGCAGCCGGGGCCGGAGGCGGCGGTGGTGCCGCAGATACAGGGTCGAAAGCTGGTGCCGATGGCGCCGGCGGAGGCATGGGAGGCGCAGCAGCAACTGCGGCGACCACGGGCGCAGCAACCGCAACAGGCGCGGTGACCGCCATGGGATCCGCTGGAGGAGGCGCTGCGGGCATGGGGTTTGGCGCAGCATTCCATTGAGGAGGAGGTGCTGCCGGCGATTGTTGCGGCAAATATTGCGGGGGAGCAGGATTTGCCGACGGCATGGTTGCGGTCATTGGCGCTGGGTTTGGCGCAGCTCCCCATTGCGCAGGCGGAGTCGTCACAGGTCCACCCCATTGCTGTGCTGATGGCGCTCCGGCCATAGGTGGCTGGTTTGGCGCGCCACCCCATTGCTGCGCTGGCGGCGCCCCTCCAGGCGGTGGCGCCGCGCCGGCTCCCCATTGCGTGGGTGGGGTCGTCGCGGGTCCGCCCCATTGCTGCGCTGGCGGTGCTCCGGCCATAGGCGGCTGGTTTGGCGCGCCACCCCATTGTTGTG
>DAOMZH010000106.1:0-18391 GCA_035437985.1 Polyangium sp. (in: bacteria)
ACTCGTGCGGCGAGTTGCTCCACATTCGTTGGGGAACAAAAGAATTCGTTCCATGCAGCGTCGTGCCCGTGCCTTGATCACCATCACGACCCACAAAGCCAAAACCAACGGGATCCGGGCTCGTCGAAAGGGCCATTGCGTCGCGACATCCAGCCATGTGCAGCGCCCGCGCGATGAGCGAAGTCGGAGCGTTGTCGGCAAATGCGTACATCACGTGACCCGCGGTCGTTACTCCGAGGCCCGAGCGCGTTCGCAAACCAACGTCGTTCATTCCCAGCTCGGCGAGGCGACCATCCACGATGATCGGCGCGCTGGTTTGCCAGATGGAACGCAACGTGATCGGCACGTCTTCTTCGAGCGGCCAAGGCCCAATCGCGGGTCGACCAAATCGATCCACGGCCAGTGTTGCTGCACCTGCACGCGGATATCTGATCGGCCGTTGGTCCATGACGAAACTTCCCGGCGTCGCACCATCGGGTGAGCCACTCGTGAACACCGCAACCGCGCTGGCTACATCCGTCGCCGGAATGCGGCCTGAACCATGCAGTCCTGTTTCGGAACGAGGTCGAAGGGTTCCCGCCATGGGCCGAAGTTCCAAACGTCGCCCATCCATCACGACGAGATGCACGACTCCATGCGGATACTTCGGATCTGGACGAATGTGCGTCTCGAAAAACGCGGCTGGCGCATCGGCGGCATCACCGGGCAATTTGTTGGCTCCAGCAGCCGGGACCCACAAACCTTCGCCGGGAAGAACGCGCGGCGCAGTGAGCTGAATTTGGGGCGGCGGAAAGTCAGTGTTTGTCGCGGCAGCATCTCCACCTTTTGCTCCCGGAAGTTCAGCAGGTCGCGGGGTGGAGGATTCACGCATGCGGATCCACGCATCACGCGCACGTTCGTACGCGCGGCGGTAGCGCAGCGCCTCGGCTTCACCTGCAGTGGCGCGCAGCGAGTCCTCGACGAATCGCGACCAAGGCATGACCGGATGTCCTAGACGCTGCGCTTGCACCACGTGTTCGTCATGCGGGCCTGGATTGACCGTTGCGTCGGACAAACTCACGGCTGCAGCTTGCGCAGACTCGCCTAGGGCCATCACGAGCGCGTCTTGGGTCAGTTCGAAGCGCGCTGTTTTGGGCGGTACCCCGAAGCTCGTTTCGATCCGCCCAATCCCGCCTGTCGTGCCCGTGCCGAGCCAGTTTTCTACCTGGGCGGCCCAACGTTCAGCCCGTGTATGCGCTTCCCAGACAGGCGCATCACCAGAGAGCTCGAGCACGGTGATGGTTTGGATCGAAGAACCCACCGTGGTGGCATAAGCTGCATGCATCCCTTCGGCGATGAGGTCGTGTTCGTTGCCGCGTGGCGTGTTCGTCAAGTTGACGACGCGACGAAGCGCGATGGGACGTCCGGCACGGGTGAGACGCACTTCCGCGCGGTAGAGATCGTTGGAGGGCAAAGCATTAGGCCCCGAAGGTCGCGCCGCGAGAAACAGGACGCGCCTGCCCCACAAAGCGTCGTGCATGATCCCGCCCCGGCCCTCCCACACGAAATCGTCAGGTTTGACCGTGCCCCCGACAGATTGCCCCAGCATCGTCGCGATGGCCTCGATGTCGCGTTCGGGCGGCGCTGGCATCGACAGAAAACGCAATACAAGAGCCCCTGCGCAAAGCACTCCCACAAGACGTCCTCGCGTGCGTCCGTACGTCCTCGCGGACTCGAGAAACGAGCCGAGGAGTGAGGTCATGGGGTCTGAACGGTGCTCTTCGTGAAGGCTGGCACGACGATGTTGGGTGGGAGTGAAGGGGTTTTGGTTTCAAAACCCCGATGGTTCAGGTTCGAACGATTCCGAGAAGTTTGCGAGCCCGATCTGGCTCGCAAACTTCTCGTCCGACTGTCTTGGCATACGCGGCGGCACGTGCCACCAGCGGCGCACTTCCTTCCGACAGCACTCCTTTGTCCAGATAAATGTTGTCTTCGAGGCCCACGCGAGCGTGCCCGCCAAGCCGAATCGCTAGCTCCGTCATCGGGCGTTGATGACGTCCGACAGCCGCAACACCCCACGTCGAGGCTTCGGGAATTTGCGTGAGCATGAAGCGCACCACGTCTTCGCTGGCGCGAATTCCACCAGGCACACCGAGCACGAACTGGAAATGCAGCGGAGCGAAAATCATTCCGCGCGTGAACAATTCCACGGCTTCGTGCACATGCCCCACTTCGTAACATTCGAGCTCCGGAACACTTCCGGCTTCGCGAATTCGCTCGGCGATCTTACGGATGTCTGCTCGCGTGTTGACGAAAACGTCGTCGCCGAAATTCAGGGTGCCGCAGTTGAGCGTGGCCATTTCGGGCTTGCACGCGAGTCCTCCGAGGCGTTCGTCGATCGACATTCCGACGGCGCCACCTGTCGAGACTTGCACGATGACATCGGTTTTTTCACGAATGCGACCGATCGCTTCGCCAAACAGTTCCGCGGATTGCGACGGCGTTCCATCAGCGTTGCGCACGTGCAAGTGAATGACGGATGCGCCTGCATCCCGACAGCGTGCAGCTTCATCGGCTAGCTCTGCTGCGGTGATGGGTAAGTGCGGCGTGTGCTCACGCGTCACTTCGGCACCAACGATCGCAGCAGTGATGATGAGCGGCGATTCCGGCGGCGTGATGATGACTTGTGGTGCTGGAGTGATCACCGGACGTGGCTCGGGCAGTTGGGCCACGAGATCGGCGCCTGGTGAGGAAAGCGCCGGCAACACCAGACGCGGACGACGTTGCAGTTCTTTTGGTACGACACACGTGCCGATGGCGCGACAAACCACGATCGGCTCGGCATGGGCATCGGCCGCCGATGCTGCGACATCTGGCGAACGTACGTTCGAAACGACTTTGCGCGCTTCGAAGGCCATCGTGCGCGAAGTGTTTCCGACCTTGGTGATGACGCCGGTTGCTTCGATGTAGTCACCCGCGCGTACAGGCGCGAGAAACTCGATCGCTTCATATGCGCGAAACAAACCTTCGTCACCATCGAGGCGGATGAGCAGTTCTGTGGCAACATCGCCGAACAGTCCGAGGACACGCGCCCCGTCTACGAGTTCACCCGCGTAATGTGCTTCGTGCGCTGCGATGCGGACTCGCAGCGTCACCGTGAGACCCAATCCAATGCTCATGTTGGGAGACTCGACAGTCGACCGCCCTTCGTCAACAAAGGAAACGCTCGATGGTGCTTCGAGCGTTCAGAGAATCTGATGACGTACATAGACGCAAAAAATCTTCCTCAGCACGTTGGGATCATCATGGACGGCAACGGGCGGTGGGCCGAACTGCGTGGTGAGCCTCGTGAAATCGGCCACAAATCGGGGAGCGCGGCGGTGCGTCGCGTGGTGCGATTGGCGCGACGATTGGGTTTGACTGCCCTGACGCTTTACGCGTTCAGCGAGCAAAACTGGGCGCGTCCTCCGGGCGAAGTCGATGCGCTGATGGGTTTGCTCGAAGACTTCCTCGTGTCGGAACGTGATGAAATTCTGGACAACCAAATTCGTCTCGTGGCCATCGGGGACCTCGATCGTCTCCCAGGGTTTGTCCGAGATGTCCTCGATCCGCTGCGCGAAGCATCGGACAAGAATGTGAAGATGACGTTGGCGCTCGCGTTGTCGTACGGAGGCCAGGAGGAAATTGCGCGGGCAGCGCGAGATCTGGCGATCGAAGCTCGAGATGGGCGCTTGGATCCCGCATCCATCGACACGAAGGCGCTGGCGCGACGATTGCCGAGTTTGGGGGTTGGCGAGCCGGACCTCATCATCCGAACGGGTGGAGAACATCGGATCTCCAACTTTTTGTTGTTCGGTGCGGCGTACGCGGAGCTCGCGTTTACCGACGTTCTTTGGCCGGACTTTACGGAGACGGACTTCTTCGAAGCGCTGGCGAGTTACCAAAAACGAGAACGACGCTTTGGGCGTTTGCCGACGCGTGCTAGGGAGGCACAGTCCGACTCGCCAAGTGGCGGGTCTGCGAGGGTTTGACCTTGGCTCGATCGAACCTAGCCTCACGACTTCTGTCGGCACTCGTTGCCATTCCAGCGCTTCTGGCGTTGATCTATCTCGGACCACACTGGGCGTGGGCGTTGTTTCTCGCCACTGCGTTGGTGGTCGGCGCGCTCGAATTTTTTGGAATGACCCATCCAGCGGATCGTGTCTCGCAAGGAGTGGGCATCGTCGTTTCGCTCGGTGTGTACGCGATGTTCTGGTGGTTTGGCACGGACGCCCGCGTGCTCGTATCGGCGTTGTTCTTGTTGCCGACGTTGGCGCTGTTTGCGACGTTGGCACGTCTTGGAGCAAACGAGACGACGGGTTTGCGGGCGTTTGCGATGATGTTTGGACCGGTTTGGGTCGGCGGGGGATTGGCGACGTTGGCGCTATTGCGTCGCGACGCCGGTGAATCGGGTCCAGGGTTTGTCATTCTGGCCCTCGTGCTTTCGTGGTTCAGTGATACGGGCGCATACTTTGCGGGTCGGTTCCTGGGCAAACACAAGCTCTACGAAGCCGTAAGTCCCAAGAAGACGGTCGAAGGTGCATTGGGTGGATTGGCGGCGGCCGTGGTTGGCGCCGTCGTGGGCCACTATTTCTACTTGCGGTCGGTGCCACTCGATCACGCGATCATTCTTGCGGTGGTTGCTGGTGGCTTGGGCCAAGCGGGTGATTTGGGCGAATCGATGCTCAAGCGCTCGTTTGGCGTGAAAGACTCGGGCGGCATCGTTCCAGGACATGGCGGCATCCTCGATCGGATCGACGCGCTCATCGTCACGGGTGCGTTTTGCTACGTGTACACGCTTTGGTTTTGGCCAAAGCTGTGAGCTTGGCGGACGTCGGTGTGGTGATCCTGGCACGCCGCATTGCGTAATGGCGCAGTGCACAATTGACGAATAATCGAGAAGTCGTGGATGTTTTTCGACACCGAGCATCGTGCTCTGCGGCATGCGGTGGGCGCATTTTTTACGCGTTATTTTTAGGCGCTGAAAAAATTGAAATGGTCCAAGGGCCGGACTAGAACGGCGGCCATGGATACCCAACAAGCGGCAAATGCGGCCGATTCGAAGGCCCACCGATACGATTTCTTCAAAGTCATTCAGGGCTATCTCGACGAGGCTTCCAAAGCCATCGATCTGCCCGATTACATTCAGACGATCCTCAGCCAACCGAAGAACGAGATCATCATCAACTTCCCCGTGAAGATGGATGACGGCAAAATTCGTCTCTTCAAAGGTTATCGCGTTCAGCACAACAATCTTCTCGGCCCCTACAAGGGCGGCATTCGTTATCACGAGTCCGTTTCACTCGACGACGTCAAGGCACTCGCGGCGATGATGACGTGGAAGTGCGCCCTCATGAACTTGCCGCTTGGCGGCGGCAAAGGTGGCGTCAAGTTCGACCCGAACGCTGTTTCGCAGGAAGAACTGCAACGCATCACGCGTCGTTTCTTCCACGCGCTTGGCAACAACATCGGTCCGGACACGGACGTTCCGGCGCCGGATGTCGGGACAAACGCCAAGACGATGGCTTGGGCCATGGACACGTACATGAACACGGTTGGTCACGTGTTCCGGCAATCGGTCAAGGGTGTGGTCACGGGCAAACCCGTCAGCTGTGGTGGAACGCTTGGACGCGAGAAGGCTACGGGACAGGGTCTTGTGTATTGCATTCTCGAGTGGGCCAAAGAGCGTGATTTCCAGCTCGGTGGCGCGACGCTTGCCGTGCAAGGGTTTGGCAACGTCGGTTCGTTCACGGCGCTCATTCTTTCGCGTTTCGGCGCCTCGACGATCGCCGTTGGCGATCATACGGGCTACCTGTACAACCCCGAAGGATTCAACCCGCACAAGCTTCAGGATTACGTTAAGAAAAACCGTTCGATTGCGGGTTACCCGGGTGGCAAGCAGATCTCGCGCGAAGAGTTTTTCCGCATCAAGTCGGACATCTTCATTCCAGCGGCGCTCGAGAACCAGATTGGCGAAGACGAAGCTCGCGTTCTCCAGACGCGCCTCATTGCGGAAGGTGCCAACGGACCTTGCTCGCCCGAAGGCGAGAAGATTCTCATCGATCGCGGCATCGACATTCTCCCGGACGTGCTCGCGAACGCCGGCGGCGTGACGGTCAGCTACTACGAATGGGTTCAGAACAAGAATTCTGAATTCTGGACGCTCGAAGAGGTCGACGATCGTCTCGAGAAGGCGATGAAGCGGGCGTATCGCGAAGTTGTCGAAATGGCGCGGCAGAAGAAGTGCTCGATGCGTGTTGCGGCGTATGCCGTAGCGCTTCAGCGCATTGCCGCAGCGTATGGCGAGCGCGACATTTTCCCCTGAGAGCATGTCTATCAGGCTGCTGCGCGAACCGGTGCGTCGGTCAGCCTCACTCAGCGTACTGAAGTACGCTTCGTATCGGCTTCCCTAGCTCCGATTCGCTCGCAACGCCTGCTAGACACGCTCTAAAAGCGGGCCTGGAGTTGAAGGCTCGCTTCGCGCCCCCCAACTCCCATAAGCGCTAACTTTATCGCATTCTCCCACGATCCGTAGCCCCGCGCGGGATTGAAATCCCGCGCTATTCAATAAAAAGTCCTCCACTACCGTTCCGGACTATCGTCATGGGTGTTTTGCGAGAAATGGATTCGTCCGCGAATTCGACAGCAAATCTCGATAACAAAGCATTATTGATCGGCGCAGTTCGAGCGCGGCAGCGCGAGTAACTTCGTTATGTGTAGCGGCGGGTTTTAACCCGCCGTGGGTTTCTCCTCACCCCACAACCGACTTTCGCCCGTCCACGGCCAATTCCGTGCCGCTTGGGGTATGCTTCCATTTCACATAACCCAAAGCAATGATTCCTGGTTTGTCGGGGTTTGGCGTCGAACTCGTCACGTGTCCTACAGCCGTATTGTCGGGTAACGTAATCGGTGCAGAATTCGATAATGGCTCGCCGCCTTCAATCGCGAGCCGCACGATTTTCTTTTTCACGTGTCCCCGCATTTGCAACATGAACACCGCTTCTTGCCCCAAATAACAACCTTTTTGAAATGATACGCCGAGTTGTTCGAGTGCCGCTTCTTGCGGATAATTGTCGTCCGTAAAATCAACGCCCCATTTCGATATTCCAATTTCGACCCGCAGTTTGTCCCACGTGGGTTCGTCCCCTAAAACGATCGGCGCCCCCTTTTCTTTTTGCAATCGCGTCTCGATGCCCTCCGCAGAATTCGCATCGAGCACCAAAAGCGCCCCACCTTTGCCCGTCATATCGACCGCTGCCGCCGCAACCGCCCCGTGCGCTCGGGCAATCGCCACCAAATTCGCCGCCTGCGGCCCATGCGCCAACGTCCAGCCAAAACTCGAACTCACATCCTCGAGCGTCACGTCCTCCATGATGATGTACTTGTCGAAATGCTGCGCCAGCATTTCGAGTCGATTGGCTGCGACACCAAGGAGGATTCGCTCATCGTCGAGCACGACAAACACTTCGGCGAGCAATTTCCCATTTTTGCCCACGGCAAACCCATAGGCTCCTTCGCCAGCACGCTTCGGGGCCAAATCACACGTGACCATTCCATTCAGCCACGTTTGGCGTTCTTTGCCGGTAATTTCGAGGGTCCCCAGGGCAGGAGCGCGAAGCAAAAGCGCCCCCTCGTGAAGGGCTCGGCGGGCTTGGTCGATGTCGATTGTCATGGCGCTGGGGTTTTGGTGCGTATTTGGCAGTTTGGCAACCGCTTTTCGCAAATGGAGCTGTTGTTTCTATTGTCCGTCCCGCATGGCGAATGAGCACTGCCCTTTGCCGTGCTTTTGGAGTATCGTGATCATCGAAACGTACAAGGGTCTTGGCCTGAGGAGTTCTTAGATGAAAAATACGATGCGATTCGTTTGGGTTCCGCTGGTTTCGTTGACGCTTGCCGGCGCATTGGTCGCCAGCTGCTCCGATCCGGGAACGAGTTCGTCGTCGAATACCAACAATGGCGGAGCCGGTGGTGAAGCAACCGGCGGCAACGGGGGAACTCCGGGTGTTGGCGGCGAAGGCGGGATTTTCTTTCCTCCCGTCGGCGGAGGTGGAGGCATTGGTGGATCGGCTGGCGGCGGCGGATGCGGCGGAGGAATGCCGTGTGGGCCGGTTTGTGGCAATGGCCTCATCGAAGCGGGAGAACTTTGCGATGACGCCAATGCCAACAATGGTGATGGGTGCACGGGCAATTGCGACGCCATTGAAAACAATTATGCCTGCCCCATGCCCGGAATGCCATGTGTCTCCACGGTGGTCTGTGGCGATAGCAAAGTCACTGGCGCCGAAACCTGCGATGACGGCAATGCAATGCCTGGTGATGGTTGCGACGCCATTTGCATGGTCGAAATGGGGTGGACCTGCATCGATATTGGCGCAGCTTGCCAAGCAGCAGCCTGCGGCGATAACATCATCGCGGGCGCAGAAGAATGCGAAGATGGCAATGCGACGTCCGGTGACGGTTGCAATGCCGTTTGTCAGCTCGAAGTGGGCTGGGTTTGTCCGAGCGGAATGCCTTGTCGCGTGACCGTATGCGGAGATGGCGTCGTCGAAGGCAAGGAACCTTGCGACGACGGAAACAACGACATGGGCGACGGGTGCACTCCGTTTTGCCAACGCGAGCCCGATTGCACGCTGGGCGCGTGTACGTCCACGTGCGGCGATGGTTTGAAATTGCCCGGCGACAACGAACAATGCGATGACGGAAATTCCGCCAATGGTGACGGATGCTCGTCGACCTGCCAGGTCGAAATGGGTTTTTCATGTATGGACGTATTGCCCAACATGGGCAATACGCTCGATATTCCCATCGTGCTTCGCGATTTCAAGATTGCGCACCCGGACTTCGAAGACTTTGGTGGAGACGATCGGGGTATCGTCACCACGATGCTCGGTATGGACGGCAAACCGGTTTATGCGGGCAATCCGACGACGCCAACGACGTCCGGCAAAGCGAATTTCGATCAATGGTATCGAGATGATGCGACCGTCAACAAGACCGTCTTGCAAACGCTTTCGTTGGTCAAGCTGATGAACGGCAGCTTTCAATACAACAATTCGAACTTCTTCCCGCTCGACGGAATCGGTTGGGGTAATGAAGGCAATGGCCATAATTTCCACTTCACGAGCGAAGTTCGCTACTGGTTCCAATACAAAGGCAACGAGCAGCTCGATTTCACGGGGGACGACGACGTGTGGGTGTTCGTGAACAAGCGCCTGGCCGTAAACTTGGGCGGTGTGCACGGCGCCGAGAATGGCAGCATTTTGCTCGATGCTACAGCCGCGACAAACCTGAACCTCGAAGTGGGCAAAATCTACGAAACCGTGGTTCTTCAAGCCGAACGACACACGACGCAATCCAACTATCGCTTGACTCTCTCGAATTTCGATAACACGAAATCGGTTTGTCAAAGCGTTTGCGGTGACGGCGTCCGGACCCCGAACGAAGCCTGTGACGACGGCGTCAATGACGGCACCTATGGGCATTGCACGCCCGATTGCAAGAGGGGGCCGTATTGCGGCGATGGTATCTTGCAAATGGCCGATGGCGAAGAATGCGACGACGGGACAAACTTGTCGCCCTACAATGGCTGTGCTCCGGGCTGCAAGAATGGAGCTTCGTGCGGCGACGGGAAAATCGACAGCATGTTTGGCGAAGTATGCGACGACGGCGTCAACGATGGCGGGTACAACGAATGCGCCGCGAGCTGCGTGCTCGGTCCGCGTTGCGGCGACGGCGTCTTGCAAATCGAGCAAGAAGCTTGCGATGACGGCAATAAGGTCCCCGGCGACGGCTGCAATCAAACCTGTCAGCTCGAAACGCCGGAATGACCGTTACGCTTCGATTGGCTCGAGCGCTCCCGCCTTCTCCCCATCCTCTTCGGTAATTTTCGTCCACAAAGCGCTTTGTTCACCTTCGTAACAAACGTCGCCTTCGTGTCGAAACTCGAACGCGTATTTCACGAAATGTCGGGTTGTTCCGCGCCGCGCGCGAATTTCCTTGCAGCTGGCAATGATGGGTTCGCCCGGAGGAACCAATTTGCGAAAAACTACCTGATAAATATGGGTGCCATAACCAATCCACCCATCGGCGTGGCGTAAACCGTGCAAATAATACGCATGCACGAAGCCGAGCATTCCTGACGCATGCACCAGCGTGCCTCCAGCCACGTGCCGAGGATGGCGAATCGGGTGGGCGCGTTGCGAGACCGTGAATGGCAAAGGTCGATCCGTGGGCATCCGACAAACCACTCGATTGTCCGCGGGATCGATATCGAGAATTTCGTCGAACATCAATACTTCGGGGTCGTAGGGAAGATCAGCCAAGAATGCTTCATCGAAGGCTTGGGGCATATTCGCTGTACTACCAAAAGCCCCTGTTCGAAGCAATGAAAACGGCCAATCCGAGGAACGATGGACGCCCATCGCTCCCCGGATTTGCCTTTTTTGCAGCCTTTTCGTTACGGCTGTTTGGGCAACGAATGAATTTGAATCTGCAGCCGCACCTGGTCCCCTTCGCTCAATTTTTGCACTTGAGCCTGGGTGAGCTTGAACTCGAGTTGCCCATGTTGTTGGGTTTCGACGCTCAAGGTACCTTTGGTCTTGTCGACAGCCACGATCTTGCCCTCGATTTGTTCCTGCCCGACGTTTGTCAAGGCTGGTGCTGGACGCGGTTCATGCTGCGCCTTGGGTTGCTTGTCGTCGGCAAACGCGAAACTCGTCGCCGTGGCCAACGTGGCCGCCGTCAAGATCCCGAACAGGGTTGTGTTCTTCATCGTCCATTCTCCTCCGATGTTCTCCGAGGCAGAGGGGCAAACCAGCCCCGCTGGAGCTGCGAAGGCATCTGTTCCGTCGTCCTGGCAACGCGAGTGCCGCGGCGAATCGATACGGATCTTGGGCATTTGATTGAGGATGTGCGTGATTGGTCGTGATGTTCTGGGACGCTCAGGCATTGAAAGACGCATTGGGTTCGTCCTGTCGCGTACGCTTTCCGCCCCAAAGTTGCCCTCGTCCGGAAAAACGGCGATAACCCCACGGCAAGGAGGCGGACAATGCGTCGAGAAGGGTATGGTTTGATTTTTTGCCGGTGATGTTGGGTTTTCAGAGGGTGTCGAACAGAGATTGCCAGCGAAAACCGGGTTTGTCCGCCCGGGAGGGTTTGATTTTGCGGCGTCGCGGCACCCCGAACTCGCCCGCTTCGCGGGCTCAAACAGCGGGGCCCTACCGCAAACGCCGCAAAATCAAACCGCTCCCAGGGCTATCGCGATCCGCTGTGAAAACCTGGTCAACACCCTCTCAGCCAACGCGTCGAGTTTGGCATGACGCTCTGCGCGAGATTGCGGCGCTCGTTTTGCATGCGCACCTTCTCTAAAAAGGTTATAAACATTTCAAAAGGCAACGCTGAGAGTTTGTGGCATGATGAATTAGCCGTTTAATGAGCAGCAAGTGCTCCATATAGCCTTCGCCCACGGAACGAGCAAGAGCCGTTTCCCACCCACCTCCCCGTCATGGTCACCAACATTATCTCCAGCTCACCGCCAGCGCCCTCTCGTTAATCGACAACAACCCGATCCGCGTAGAAATCGTGCTCTCGTCAACCGACGAACGTGCGATCGGCGTAGAAATCGTGCTCTCGTCAACCGACGAGCATACGATCCGCATCGTAATCGTGCTCTCGTCAACGGACGACCACCCGATCCGTGTCGGAATCGTGCTCTCGTCAACTCGCGAGTGTACGATCCGTGTCGGAATTGTGCTCTCATCAAGTGACCAAGACTCGACCCGCCCTCGGATCGCCCTCTCGTCCATTAACAAGTGTGTGTTGTCATGCCGGATTTCGCGTGATACAACCCACGATCAGCTTCTACGGGCGCACGGCGAGTTGTTTGCCAATTCACGGTGTTGGAGGGGTCTCTGGTTCGGGCGCTGCTGGTTCATCTGCGGCAGATGGTTTGCGAAAATCGAAGAAGATAAACCGCGCCAAACCTTTTCCGCCGCGGTCCAATGCTGTTTCCACAAGGCGCCTTTGTTCCCACCATGTATCGACGACGGCTTTGCGTGCATTCAATTCATTTTGCGCAAGCTCGTTGATATGTAGTTCTCCGGCGCGAACTGCTTGCGCGGCAGGGCGAATGATCGGGATCACCGCATCGAGCTGGGCGACGAAGGCGTCCTTTTCATGCAAATTCGACCCATGGATGCTCGTTCGTAATGTTGTCGCGGCCTCTTCGTCGTCGCGAATCGTAGGCGTCATGAATTCATCGGTGCCCTTGGGGAATATCGCGCGATAATCTGGATTTTGCGTCACGCGATCGGCCAATGACGTCCGACTCGATTGCGAAATTCCGGCGACGATTCCTTAAAAGCTGCGATCGATTCCTTTGCCCTTGCCAAACGTGATTCGGTAGTCGAGTTCTTTGAATTGAATTCGCGCGGTGCACGCGGAAAACAATGCGCGGGTGACCGTGAGAATCGCCGTGCTGGCATTGGTCAATAGGGTGCGGCGATCGGCAGCGGGCACGAGGTTCGTCATGGCCGCAACGCCCTCGGTCCGGCCGCTCACTTCGGCCGAATAATTGACGATTTTGATGGAATGACTTCGCTCCCTGGGCTGGTCCGAGAAAACAGCCCGAATGAATTCCACGCGCACGCATTTGCGAGACGAATTGGATCAGCTGATTGCCGACTACAATGCGGGGACGAAAGACGTCGGAGAGTTTTTTCAAGAATTGTTCGCAGTCATGAAGAAACTCGAAAATGAAGATCGGCGAACCGAATCCGAACGCCTGATTGCGGAGGAACTGGCATCAGCTTCCCAAAGCTTATGGGGAGGATGCATTTGGGAAAGTGGTCGATGCGGTGTACATGCATGTGACCGAGGCGTATTACGGGGAAGGAAAGAGCAAATACCTGGCTGAGAAAGGCCTCGCAGATGTCGAGCGGCGTGAACAAGCTGTGATTGAGCGGTCGGAAAAAGCCGACGGGCGAGCGATGAGTTCGTCCGAATGTCGAGAATCGGCACCATTTTTACGTTGACGACTTCGCTTCCTTCGCGTAAGCCCCCCGCATGTCTGGCGCTCCTCGTCGCTGGCCCTCCATTGTGGCCCTCGTAGCTTCGCTACTTGGGCTCACGTTTGGAAGTTTGTCGACACTCGATTACTCCAAGCACCTCGACCGACAGGTGCACGGCATTCACTGCAGCTTCATCCCCGGCATGCCTGTCGATTCCGGGGGAGAGAGCGCTTGTCGCGCGGCGATGTACAGCCCGTATTCGGCGCTTTTTCGCGACAAGTACTGGGGTGGCGTACCAATTTCGTTGTTTGCTGTTGGGGCATTTGCGTTTTTTGCGGCGTTTTCGTTGTACCTCGTGGTTGCTGGGCCTCTTGCTCCGCGTCGTGCGTCCAAGTTTTTCGGCGTCGTGAGCTTCTCGCCGCTGCTTGCTTCGGCGCTCATGTTCACGATCTCGGCGGTCGAGCTGGGGCAGTTCTGCAAAACGTGCGTGGGCATCTACATCGCGTCGATCCTGCTCACGATCGGCGGGATTGGGGTTCTCGTCGAAGCCAATCGCAAGGGCCCTGTCGTCGTTTCGGGAGACAAACCCGAAGCTGGGGACGCGAGTGTCGCGACAAACAGGCCGGCCGTAGCGATTCCCGAAGGCGCCATGTGGCTCGTGCCGGTCTGGCTTGCCGCACTCGGCATCGCGGCGATCACGCCGGCGCTGCTTTACGTGAGTGCTTTGCCGAGCTACGCGAACTACATCGCTGACTGCGGAAAATTGGCCAAACCCGGCGACGACAACCCGATTCTTCTGCATCACAAACCGGCGGGTGCAACGCAGCCAGCAACGTTGTTCGTCGATCCGCTGTGCCCGACGTGCAAAGGGTTCCACAAGCGTCTGGTCGCGGAAAAAGTCATCGACCAGCTCGACACGACGATCGTGCTTTTCCCGCTCGACAACGAGTGCAACTGGATGCTCGATCGGCCTTTGCATCCGGGATCGTGTTTGGTGTCCAAAGCGATTTTGTGTGCGGATCGTCGGGCAATGGATGTGCTCGAATGGGCGTACGATAATCAGGATCGGATTTTGGAAGGTGCGAAAGCGGCGGCTGGACTCGTGAACGTACGCGCTATGATCCGGGAGAAGTGGAGCACGTACGATTCGTGCATCGATTCGAAAGATACGAAGATTCGGCTCGAAAAAATGCTTCACTACATCGTGGACAACAAGCTGCCGGTTTCGACGCCGCAGCTTTTCTTGGGCGATACGCGGCTGTGCGACGAGGACAGTGACATTGGTCTTCCGTACACGCTTCGGAAACTCGCTCCGAATTTGAGGCAACCATGAAGTACGCAGGCATCATTGGAATCATTGCAGGTTGTGTGCTGCTTGGTGGATCGGCGTTTCAGGTGCATGCGGAGGTGCGGGCGAGTGCGGAGCGGCTGAAGACGGGCGCGACGCTGCAGGAAAAACCCGCTGTGGCGATTGCGAATCACGCGGAAGCTTCGTACTGCACGCCGAAGTTCAAAGAGGTTTTGGCAAAGGTCATTCACGCGTGTGGGCTCGATGGCGGAGATTCGCGTCGTGGTTGTCAACCGGCGGACGTGAAGACGCTGGCGTCGATCAACGATGACGATTTCAACAATTTGTTCACGCCGCTGAAGGATCGCGGTGGGGTCGTCATGTTCGACGATGGGTCGGAAAAACTCGACGACGATGCCAACAAGATGCTCGAAGACTTGTGGCTGGATCGCAAGGGTGCGCGGTATTTCTTCATTTTGGCGCGGGCGTCGAAAACGGGAGCCCCGGATTTCAATCGGACGCTTTCGCACAAGCGCGCGAACAGTGCGCTGTTTCATATTGGAGATAAGTTCAAAGAACCGGACCTCGACAAACAGGTCGGTTTGTTGTGGCTTGGAAACGAATTCGCTCAGCTTGGCCAGGATTATTGCAAATGGAACGTCTCCCGGAAAAACAAGGCGTGTACGGCGGAAGCCATCAATCGCAGTGCATTCGTTTCGTGGGTCGACTGTCAGCTCTGAGCTTGGTGCTTTGCGGGCTGGGTTGTGATCCGGCGGGCAAAGACCCGGCGCCTCCGGTGGTAAAACGGAGCGAAGCGGTCACGGCCCAAAGTAATGCGGCGAGTCCCGCGGCGTCGACAATGGTTGCTTCGGCCAAACCAGCGACACCAGCCGCGCCGAAGAAGCTGTGTGTCGATCAACCAGCACATTCCGCGCCGAAAGGAGCCGTCAAGACACAGGCTGCTCCGGGAGCGGAAGCATTGCCGGCCAATATTTCGTTTGGCGTGGGCAAATGGGTGTGGGTGAATTTGTGGGCGGCGTGGTGCGGTCCGTGTAAAGAAGAGTTGCCGCGAATTCTCAATTTCCACAGCCGTTTGCGAACCGCGGGCGTTTTGGTCGACATGGCCTTCGTTTCGCTCGATGACGACGAGCGACAATTGCAGAGGTTTCTCGAGGGGCAACCTGAAAAAGGCGTTCGGGCGTCGTATTGGCTGCCGGAAGGCGGAGGTCGCGAGAGCTGGATTCAGGCGCTTGGTGCAAAAAGCGCGACCGAGCTTCCCGTGCACGCGCTTGTGGCCCCGAGTGGCCAAGTGGCCTGTTTGATTCAGGGAGCGGTCGAAGATTCGGATTACGCGGCGATTGCGAAAATCATGGGCGCGACGCAATAGCGCAACCGGTGGACGCGTCCCGCACATGCGCCTGCAAGAGTAAAATAGTTTTTCATGTCCGGGTTTGCCCCTGCCAGGCTCGATCGGGCTGACAAACCTCGTGCGCGAAATCGGGCTTGCTTTTTTGTTTTTGTCCGAGTAGACTCGGTTCTCTATGGATCCGAAACACGAAGGTGCTGGGATGCTGTTGGCGCCGGGGGCGCCGTCGAGCGCCGCGTCGACGTATGTGTTTCCAGGTCGTGATCGTTCAGTGGTGTCGGAGTCGACGCCTGGGCCTTCGGCCTTTCCCCGTGTTGACGAACGTCTCGTGAAGCCGGAAACCCGCGAGATCATGATTCGCGGCGAACGGATGCTCGTGGAAGGCGCGGACGAAGAGCACGCGGACGCCCACGCATGTCTGGATTTTTTGCTCTTGCCGCATGTTCGGCAAGAAAATACGACGAGCTCGGATCTGCTGACCCGGGCCAGTCACGCCTCGGATTTCGCAACCGATGCGAGCGTGCGCAAAGCGGGAAAAGACCCTTTGACTGGATCTCGATATTTGGAGGAGATTTCCTTCGAGATCATCAATGAGCAGAGTATGGCTCATGCCCGGCGTAAGGCCGAGGATTTGTCCCAGCGTGGGGTTCGTCGGGTATTCGCGATATTCGTGAAAAAAGGCGTCGTGTGCGAATGGGCGAAAACAACCAAAGAATTCGTGACGCTGGGCATTGAGAGCGTGATTGACGATCCAGCGCTGATTCGGCCGATTTCGGTGCGCGCGTTGCTCGATCGAACCCAAGCGGAGATCGACGTCGTCCGCGTGCTGGACAAGAAAAACAATCCCGAGATCGTCCGGTTGAAAGAAGAGGCGGATCTCAATGCTCGTCGCCTCATGTTGCGCGAGCTTCTCGAGGATGCATTTGGAACACTGCCGGTCTCGACACGCACACGCCTCGAAACTGCAAGCGTCGAGCAACTTCGGAGCTGGACCAAAAAACTGCGCCACGTCAAAACACTCGTTGAAGTTTTCGGCGATGATCCCAAGCAGAGTGGCTGAACCAGCGCGACGTTCGAGCATGGTGAGTGACGCTTCTAAAGCCCTTCGTTTTGCTGATTCTGCACACCCCGCATGACGCGCCGCTCGTCTTGCGCTAGAGGTGTCCCGCGCCATGTCTGAAGCTCAAAACGCACAAGATCCGTTTGGTTTGTCGGGTACGACAATCGAAGGCAAGTACCGCATCGTGAAGGTCATCGGTGACGGTGGCTTTGGTGTCGTTTATCGCGGCGAACATACGGGATTCGGAGAAAGCATCGCGATCAAGTGCCTCAAGCTTCCGGCGGAGCTGAGTGAGAAAAATCGAACCCAGTTCTTGGAACAACTGCGCGAAGAGGGGCGCCTTTTGCATCGGCTCTCGCGCGTGACTTCGGGCATCGTCCAGGCTCTCGACGTCGGCGCGTTCGTAACTCCAAACGGCACGTGGGTGCCTTATTTGGTGCTGGAATGGCTCGAAGGGGAAACTCTGGGCGAGCTGCTCAAAGGTCGAAGTCAAAAGCCGGATGCGGGCATGGAGGTGGGCGAAGCCGTGGCGCTTTTGGAGCCGGCGGCGCGGGCGCTCGCGGTTGCGCATAGTCAAAAAATCGCCCATCGCGATGTCAAACCCGCCAACCTGTTCGTCACGGACGTTGGGGGCAAACGCACGGTCAAAGTCCTGGATTTCGGCATCGCCAAGGTCCTCACGGAGCATGCGAGTTTCACCGAAGCACTTGCAGCGACGCGCCAAGCGCCGACTGCAT
This sequence comes from Polyangium sp. (in: bacteria), assembly GCA_035437985.1. Classification (GTDB taxonomy): domain Bacteria; phylum Myxococcota_A; class Polyangia; order Polyangiales; family Polyangiaceae; genus Polyangium. Next base: position 17,477 of record DAOMZH010000106.1, read on the forward strand.
TTACTCCGCGGTATGGCGCGCCGGAACAGTTCAACAAGCAACGTGGAGCTTCGGGCCCGTGGACCGACGTGTTTGCGCTGGCGCTCGTTTTCGTTGAACTGGTCAGCGGGCGCAAAGCCCTCGAAGGCGACGATCCCACGGAACTCTACGTCATGGCGGCCGATCCCATGATGCGTCCAACCGCTCGCGCGCGCGGAGCCCGAGTTCCGGATGTCGTTGAAAAGGTTTTGGAAAAAGCCCTCGCAGTCGAGCCGAAACATCGTTATCCCGACTGCGGCACGTTCTGGGATGCGCTCGTTGCGGCTCTTGCAGAAAGTCGTGGTTCGCGGCCATCTCTTTCGGGTGCGTCCGCGCCTGCTACGCCCATTGCGTCCGGCGACGCGCATGCGGACAGCATGCTCACGACGGCTGAGTTTGCGGAAAAGAAAAACCTTGGCGTATCCACGGAAGCGGGCGGAAAAGTCAGCATTGGTGGGGGGCCGGGCGAATTCGACAAAACGGAGGCGGACCCTACGCGGAAGTTGGATTCCCGGGCCAAAGACACGGCAGGCGCGGCGCGCGAAGTGGATCCCATGGCGGAAACGCCGCTTGGACAGCGGATTCAAAAACCGGTTTCGTCCAAAAAACCGGTCCCTTTGCCGGAAACGAAGCAAACACTGGCCTCGCCGAGTGTTGCTACGCCGTCGGAACGAAAAGAAGCTGGTCTCGATACGACCACGATGGGTAAGCCGGAAAAACCCATTTGGCCTTGGCTTCTTGGTGCTTTGCTGATTGGTGGAGGAGCGCTCGGGTATACGCTGTACACGATGGGCGCGTCCCCTGACAAACCAGCGCCCAAGCCTCTGGCGTCGATGGTTCCATCAGGAAAAACCAAAGTGATGCCGAGCGCTACGGCGGCGCCCGTGGCGAGTGAAT
>DAOMZH010000107.1:0-18384 GCA_035437985.1 Polyangium sp. (in: bacteria)
AATGACGCCCCGGATGTTGATGCAGGCTTGTGGCGAAGCGTATCGAGCACGGGCAATGACGGATGGTGAGGAATTTCGGCCCGAGGTTTGTGTCGACGAACATCTCGAAGGATATTGGCAACGTGCGCTGCAAGGGGCCCGGGCAATCATTGACGAAGCGGCGGCGCAAGGGCTTGGGATTGCTGCAGAAACCGTGCGGGCGGGACTTTTGGCGACATTATCGATTGCAGGATGCCCGTGCGAGTCGACCATGACCGATGGGGTACCTTCGGTCGAATTGTCGGGCGATGGTCGACAGGGGCTGGTGGTGATTGCGCAGCAGGCGCATCACCGGGCATTGGCCAAAACGCTCCGAATGGCCTTGGAGCAATCGGGAGCAAAGCGGGTCGTGGTCCTGCGGGAACGGGCATTTGCCATTGCTCCGACGTGGAAAGAGGTGAACGGTCTTGTTGCCTCGCTCGATAACCGCCCGAACGTGTTGTGGTTGCAGGTGGATCGCGATGTGCTCGAACGACTTTTGGCGCTCGAACGGTTCTTGACATCGGCGCGTTCGCAGGATTTTACGGACGCCGAGGGACAAACCATTGCCGTGGAAACTGCCGTCGAATGGGCCCGAAAAAACTTGCGCTGTTTGGAATGGCCATCCATTGAGGTGATATTGGAGCGCGTCTCGAAGGCTCCAGAACAACCTTCGACTGCCGCAGCATCCAAGCAAGGTTTGCAAGACAAACCCGAGGAAATTCTGTCGGTGCATCATAATCACGATGGCGTAGCGGCCCGGGAGCTTCGCAAATTGAAGGTTGCGTCCATTGAAAGGCTCGTGCGCGAGGTTCGCGCGACGCATCCGGTCGTGACGCGCGCGTCGGTGATGAACGAGTTATCACGAATGCGAATAAAGCGTTTTGGAGCATCGATCGTCGCGTTGGAGGACCTTTGGGCGTAAAATCGTCGCGTTTGCGGGCGGTTCCTCGATTTACGGTGACCGAGGTTCGAAATGCATTGCGTTGTCCGCGGGTTTTTGCGTTGGGTCGCTCGCGTGGGTCGGCGGTAGCATTTCCAATTGGAGCTTCTTCACTGGGCGCGTTGTTTCATCGCATTGCCGAGCGGTTCGCACGCGAGCTCGTAATGGCGCCCGAGCCGATGCAGGCGCTATTGCCTGGGGCTCCTGTGCCGCGCATTCGTAATGTACTCTCCTCGTGGATTCTAGGGCATTTGGTTCAAGAGCTGACGGACCATCCGAATGCATCCACAATGCCCGCGGAGATTGACGATTTGGCGGAGGCCCTACGAGAATTTGCGTTTTACCTGGCCAAACAAATTGCTCTCGATGAGCGTCGGCCGAGCGACGCATTGCGGGCCTTCGTGCAACAAGCCGAATTCACGGTCGATGCCGTGCTCGAAACGGGTGGTGGCATTCCAGTGCAAGTTTCGGGGCGCGTAGATGCGATTTATTGTCGAGCGGCCGGCGCTGTGGATGTCGTCGAATACAAGCTCACCGACGACGCCAATCAAGAACTCGATGAAGCGCAAGTGGCATTGTATCGCCATCTTTTGCGAAAAATGCTGGATACGGATGTCGAGCCGCTCATTTTGCGATTTCGTCCGGGGCTTGCCGAGACGAAATTGTCACCGCTCCTGGCTGATGGAATCATGGAGCGCAAGATTCTTCCGTTGCTCGGACAAATGGTGGAATGGTCGGAGCGCCCCGACAAGGCGCCAGCGACGAAGCGCGGCGATTTGTGCAATTCTTGTCCAATGCGTCAGGGGTGTGTCGAATTTTATCGCGACGAATTGCCGGCGCGGGATCAACCACCTGCAGGTGCAGCCCGACCCATTCCGGATCCGCGGGGCCGATTGACGGTGATTCCCCCGCGAGAATTGGCGCAGAGTGGCGATGAGGGCCACGGTCACGAGATTGATGAGGAGGGACAAACCGAGGCGCAAACTTTGGCGAAACAGCTTTTGGCGCAACTCAAAAAGCAAGATGTGGTATGCAGTTTGGGGGAGGTGACCGTCGGTGCGCGGCTCGTCCGAGTGGAAATGCAAAGCAGTCGCCAGCGCGTGGCGCAACTCGACAAAATTGCGCCCGATATCGAACACAAGCTGGTGAAACTCGATGTACATTATGTACGCGAGGGGGCACGGCGGTTTTTCTGGGCCCCTAGGCGGAAACCGCGTCAGGTTTACCTTGACAAACTACTTGCCCACAAGGCGGCGTACCTAGCGGAGCGGCCAGGACGATTCGTTTTGGGCGAAGCGCTGGATGGTTCGGTGATCGTTGGCGATTTTGCGGATGGAAGCTGCTGCCATTTGTTGGTGGGCGGGCAATCGGGAAGCGGAAAGTCGGTATTATTGCAGGCGCTGGTCGTAGGAATGGGGCATTTCCATTCGCCGGCGAGCATTCAATTTTCGTTGGTGGATCCAAAACGAGTCACATTTGCGAACATTGCGCCGGCAATTGCGGCCCACTTGACCGGTCCCGTGGTTTATGAACCCGAAGGATTCTTGATGGAATTGGAGACGTTGGGAATCGAAATGGAGGAACGTTATACCTTGTTTCAAGAGCAAGCAGTGGAAAATATTGATGAATATAATGGCAAGGCGCGGATTCCCTTGCCGCGACGCATCGTCGTCGTCGACGAATTTCAAGATGTGCTCGATTCAAAGGCTACGAAGCAATTGGTGATTGAGGGGGTCAAACGATTGGGCTCGAAAGCACGGGCCGCGGGCATTCACTTGGTGTTGGCCACGCAGCGTCCCGATGCGCGCTCGGTGCCCGGCGAAATCAAAAATAATTTGGCTGGGCGTATTGCTTTGCGAGTTTCCGAGGCCGTAAATTCACGAATTATTCTGGATCAAAATGGAGCAGAGGATTTGCTCGACAAGGGCGATTTCTTGGCCAATCTCGGTCATGGAGTCGTGCGCGGACAAGCGCCGTTGGTTCATACGGGTTCGTGAGCGATGAAGCCGCGCAGTGGAAACCAGCTTCTAATCGGCGGCCGTGCATTTCTTCAAGAGAAGTGCATGCAACTTGTCGCCCTCGAGTACGGCCTGTCGCACAATTCGTTCTAGCTCCACAATCGGCGCGTCTTTGGCCGATTTTTCGAGGTCGGCCATAACGAGAGCAAACGTCCGAGCTCCAAACATGCCGGAAGTTCCCTTCATGCTATGGGCCAATCGTTCCAGCGCTACGCGTTCATCGTTGGCCACCAGAATCACAAGTTCCCCGAATACTCGTTTCAATTCGACCAAAAACTCCATGCCCAATTCGACGAGTGTCCCCGGGCCGGTCATGTCACACATGCGTCGCAAGTCGGCGAATACTTCTTCATCGATAATCGATTCGTCGGGTATATGGATAATGCGGCTGTCTACCGGAACCTGGTTATGGGGCGTGATGCTGGCGATGTGCGCGGCGCAGCGTTGGAGTACCGCGGTCAGATCTTGCAAATGAATCGGCTTGCCAATGAATTCATCCATGCCTGCGTCCCGACATGCCTGCTGTCCACTCTGCAAGACATCGGCTGTAATGGCTACGATACGCGGGCGACCAGGCCATGGACCTGGGCGTCGAAGGCGTCGCGTTGCTTCGAGCCCATCCATTTCGGGCATACGCACGTCCATCAAAATGACATCGTAAACTCGTTTGGCAACTGCATCCAAGACCTCGAGCCCATTGGCTACGACATCGGCACGATAACCAAGTCGTTGCAGGAGCATTAGCGCGACGCGTTGGTTGATTAGGTTGTCCTCGGCGAGTAAGATTCGTAATGGATTCTTGGCCCCCATTGCGAAATCGGCGATCGACAATTGTGCCGAGCGCGATGAGCGCACGGCTCGCTTCGACATTGCGCGCATGATCGCCTCGAACAAGCTCGATTGCTTCGTCGGTTTCATAATGACTTGCACATGTGGCGGCAATGTTTTCAGCTTTGGCCCGAGATCAGTCGAGGAGAGTAAAACCACCGGCAATGTGTCGAGCCCCAATTGCTCGCGCATGATTCTTTCGGCCTCCAGCCCGCTCATTGCCGGCATATTTACGTCGAGCAGAACGAGCGCAAAGGGCAGTGGGGTGGTGGTCTCTGTCGTTGCGACGTGATTGCGGAGAATGTTGATGGCAGCTTCGGCGGAGGATACGGCAATGGGCGTCATTCCGAAGCTTCGCGTCTGCTCGACGAGGATACGTCGATTGATGCTACTGTCGTCGATGACGAGGATATGTTTGCCTTCGAGCACAGCGGCTGCGGCGGCAATGGATTCGGTCAAGTCGTTTTCAGGTAATGGAGCTGAGGCGGCGGGAAGTGTGAAATGAAAGGTGGTTCCTTTGTCCACGACACTCTCGACCCAAATCGAACCCCCCATCAATTCGATGAGTTTCTTACAAATGGCCAATCCCAGGCCCGAGCCGCCAAATCTGCGGGCAATGGACGAATCAACTTGCGAGAACGATTGAAATAGCCGGCCGATTGCTTCGGGCGGGATGCCCACCCCGGTATCGCGCACGGCAAAGTGGAGAAGCACTCTTGAATTTACTGCGAGGCGATCGACGGTAACTTCAATGGCGATCGCGCCTGCTTCCGTGAATTTAATGGCGTTTCCCACCAAATTCACCAAAATTTGCCGCAAACGCGTGATATCGCCAAAGATGCCCGCAGGGACCGCACGATCGACGATGATTCCCAAATCGAGCGATTTCACGCGCGCTTGTGTTCCCATTAAATCCAAAACTTCGTCCAAGCAATAACGCAATGCGAAGGGCTGCTCCTCGAGTTGCATGAGTCCAGCGTCGATTTTTGAAAAGTCGAGGATGTCATTGATGATTGAGAGCAGCGCCTCTCCGCTCGTCCGAATCGATTCCACGATTTCTCGTTGTGTAACATCGAGAGGAGTGTCGAGCAGAATCGTCGTCATACCGAGGACGCCATTCATGGGCGTACGAATTTCGTGGCTCATCGTGGCGAGGAATGACGTCTTGGCTGCATTGGCCTGGTCAGCCTCGTCGCGGGCGCGTTCGAGAGCGGCATTCTTGATCTCGAGCGTCTCCCGCATTTTTTCGGCGAGCAGGAGACGTTCGCTTTCCGCGTTTTTTCGGGCCGTAATATCCATAGCGACGCTGGTGATCCCAATTGGATTGCCATCATGGTCGACTCTCGGCACGAGGCTCACATCATAATGCGATACCCGATGAGGTAAGGCTACGGTTACGTCTTCGCGCACCTGAACGCCCGTTTCGATAACGTGTCGTTTGAGGTGCATGAGCGATTCGATTACCTCTGGAGGAAGCATTTCATCGTCGCGTTTGCCAATGGGACTGTATTCTGGGCGGCCATTAAACACGCGCGTATAGCGGAGTTCGGCATCTTGGTCGGCAACGACGGTTCCGGTGATTTCGAGCGCCATTTGCAGGCGTTCGAGCGTTTCGTCAAGACTCTTGCGGGTTTCGTATTCGGCAGTGATGTCAGTTATGAGGAGTTCGGATCCACTGTACCCATGTTGGTCATCGAATGTGTCGCGGCTCGAAACCCGGAGCCATTTCCTTGTGCCGTCACGGAGAACGACGGGCATGGTCGAGGGTGCAGGTTTTCCGGCGGTTCGGGCAGCGAGCCATTGGAGTCCGATGGGTCGCCATGAGGGATGCGTAAAATCGAATATGGTATGTCCAATTATTTCGCCCGGCGTCGCGCCAAAAATTTCCTCCATGCGCCGATTCGCCGCGATTGCTTTGGCTTCGTGGTCGATGATGACCACGCCATCATTGGCCATATCGAACATCGTGCGGTACATCTTTTGGCTTCGCTCCAATGCGTCGAGCGTCGCCTTTGCTTCGGTGATGTCTTGAGTGACGCCGAAAATCTTTTCCACCTCACCCGTTTGACCGAGAACGGGTCGCGTCCGGGTGCGTATCCAGTGAATGTCACCATTACGATGCACGACGCGACATTCCGTATCCATCCCCTTTTTTTCACTCACACATTCGCCGAGCATTTGTCGAATTCGGTGCCGGTCATCCGGATGAATGCTCTCGAGTACGTCGTCGAGCGATACGGCGGTGCCTTTACTTGGATCTCGGTCCATGATGCGGAACGTTTCCGGGGACCACGTTAAATGATTGTCTCGCAAATCCCGCTCGTAGTATCCGATCTTCGCCAAGTCTATCGCATCGGACAAATGCTCTCGACTCCGCAGGCTGGTTTCATGAACGATACGCTCATGCGTAATGACCACCCACATATGCTCGCTGCGGCGCACCGAGTGACCTTTCAGGTGAAAACGGCATGATAACGTGGGAGTGCTGCTCCGAAGTGTGATTTGAACCTGTCGAATTCGTGCCGTGCGTATGTCATTGAGAGCTTGACCAATCGCCTCGGTATCGGCTGCGCTCATCCCCAGAACAACACGGCAAACGTGAAGATAGTTGGCACCCAAAACATTGGTCTTGGCGTTGCCAACCATGCCGCTGCCGAATGCTGGCCACTGCTTGTTGACATACACAATCTGATCGCGATCATCGACCGCCACTACGTTTGCGTCGACCGCATCGAGAACGTCCTTGACAAACTCGCATTCCCGGGATGGCTCATGGACGGGAGGTACATTCACCGAAATGACAAAATTCGTCTCCGTGCCGTTGTGAACTTTCCGGGCCGCGATATTGACGACGACATGTTCCTCTTTTGATCGGGCGATTCGAGCCTGCTGCGGCCCGGACTCGTCGAACAGGGCGGCTGTGTCGAGCCTGCTGGCAAATAGGTCGCCGAGCCTCGAACCGCAAAGGTTTGTCCGAGGGCGACGCCACAAATTCTCGGCGCACTTGTCCGCACTATGTACTACGCCAAGCCCGTCCACCACGAGCAGCGCGCCTGCACCAGCCTCGAGCGTGCCGGGTTGCCGTGATCGGGTAGTTTGTGACTCATCGTGCATTGCGGTCATAGAGAGCAGCTCGACCTTCGTGCACAATTATCGAAATTCGGCCGCTCTGACAAGCAAGATTTTGACGCCAACGCAGATCTCAACGGAAAAGATTTACAAGATTATCCAAACGATTGCGCTTTCAATGGAATAATTCGTGGAAAGCCGCACTCGATACAACCGACACGTAACGTTAGTTGTTTTTCAACAAACATGAGGTCGTTGGTTCATTATATGCAATAATGCACACAATTCATAACGAGGATTCCCCTGTTGTCGAGTTGATTGCTCTCGGTCGGGAGCGAGTGTGGGGGCCGGATATTGTTTCTTTCATTCTAGCGTTACGGTCGCGATCGGGTTATGGTGACGCATGGCCGAACAGCGCTCGCGACGAAATGTTCTTGAAACGGTGGCAAAAGCTGCGGCTGTCGCGGCGCTTGGGGCGCCAGCGTGTGCGACGCCTGGGACCGAGCAACAACAAGCTGCAAAGAACAGCGCGTCGGCAACGCCGCCCTTGCCGGATGTTCCCGCGTCGGGGACTTTGCCAATGCGAACGCTTGGGCAAACGAAGGCTTCGGTGGAATTGTTTTCCCTTGGTGGCGAAGGCATTTTGCGCACGGTTGCTCGGGAGCGAGAGGCGGTTCCCGTCATTGTCGAAGCATTGCGGCTCGGCGTGCGTTATTGCGACACGGCGCCGGCGTATGCGCAGAGCCAGGATTATTATGGTGCGGCATTTCGGGAATTGGGGAAAGCCGCGCGCGACAAGGTTTTTTTGGCCTCCAAGACGCATGAGCGCACGCGCGACGGCTCGCTCAAATTGCTCGACGACAGCTTGCGACGTCTGGGCACCGATCGGCTCGATCTTTGGCAGCTTCATGATTTGCGGAGCGTGGCGGACCTCAATGAGATTTTTGGCAAAGGCGGGGCGATCGAAGCCGTGGAGCAGGCGAAGTCCGAAGGCCGAATTCGGTTTGTCGGGATCACAGGGCATCACGATCCGGCGATATTGGTGGAGGCGATGCGTCGTTATCCGGTCGACACGGTGTTATGCGCAGTCAATCCCGCCGACGCGCGGCGTTTGCCGTTCATTACCACGGTCATCCCCGAAGCGCGAAAACGCGGCATTGGGGTGATTGGCATGAAAATCATGGGACACGGGCAAATCCTGGCCGATGGCCTTGCTTCGGCGACCGATCTTCTGCGTTATGCCGCGAGCTTTGTCGATACATCGATTGTCGGGTGTTCGTCGGTGCTGGAGGTGCGTCAGAATTTATTGGCTGCACGAACGGCGGCCTTGGCGCTGAACGAAGAAGAGCGGACGTCGCTCGAAGCGCGTATTCGGCCTTCGGCAGCGCGTTATGATTATTTCAAGGCATAATGGATTAACTAGGACGAACCTATGGGTTGGGCTACTGGACACATCACGAATCTTCGCGCGGGCCGCACCGTTTCTTTTCGTCCGCGGGGAAATTCAATGTCGCCGCGGATCGAATCGGGGCAGCTTTGCACGGTGGAGCCGGTTAATCCAGCTGATCTGCGCCCGGGGGATATCGTGCTTTGCAAAGTTCGGGGGACGGAGTATTTGCATTTCGTGAAAGCCATTCAGGACGAGCGATATCAGATTGGCAACAATCGTGGGCACATCAACGGCTGGATTGGACCACATTCGATTTTCGGGCGGCTCGTGAACGTGCAGCCGTGAGCGATCTATCGCCGCGGATCCGCAGCACTGGCACTCGTGGCCCGCGCGAGTGGCGCGGCGCTTATGCGCGCATGTACGATCCGCCGGGGTTTGGCGCCGATGTTCGCCAAGTCAATATCAAATTTGAGTCCGGCAGCGAGTTGCGTCGGCGGTACGCCGGATTTCCCATTTCCCTCGCGATGTCGATCGTCAATGGCGTCAATCCGAATTTCGTGTTCGTCCGGTAAACCTGGTATCGTCGGCATGGGTGTCGGAATTCCGCGGCTCGTACCATCGGGCATCGTGAGGCGGCTCGTCACGGTGACCCGAATACGACTGCCTCGAGCATACGAATCAGGAAGCGGGAAAGTTTGGCCCGTAAAACGTTGCGAAATGGCCCGAGCCACGCGATCCCATTCTTGGCGATATCTGGGATCCGCTGCCAGCACTTGCACCGAAATGAGCTGTCCTTTGGAGTCGATGATGAGTTCGTAGATGCCATTGGAATCGGGAGGCGTACTCGAACCGCGGATTTCATTGGCAAGTGCTGTCGCGAGCGTACCTGCAGCCGGGAAATGCAATGGTGGTTCGATCCGAGCTGTCGGCTTTGGCGGATTACCGGAGGCGAGGTAATCGAGGACCGCGGCTACGGGGCCAGTGCTCGCGGGCGGAGGGGCTGGTACGACGGGAGCCGTGGGCGCCGCTCGTGCGCCTCCTAAAACGGGGCTTTGACCCGCGGGCAATACACCCGGAAGTGCCCAAATGGGTTGGCCATCGATTCCCGGAATCGGAGCTTCCGTCGGCGCCAATGCAGTTGGTTCGCTCGGACGAACCTCGGCGGTTTCGGAAGCGTTTGGCGCTTGCGTCGTTTCGACTACGGGGCTGTCATTGGGCGTATTGTCTACGGCTTTTGCGCGTGGCGCAAGCCTCACGGGGCCAGTCAGAGGTTCCAACGGTCGTGCAAGCGACCGCAGAGGAACGACGTCAGGTTTGGCATGGCCACCCTCGAGCTCGATGTCGAAATCGAAGCGTACGTCCGGCCCCTGAACAAAATTGGCTTCTTTTGTGCGCAAAGAAGACGCATTCGTCCAGACTGCCCCGATCGCCAGGGCATGGAGGAGAGTTGCCGCGAGCAGAAAGTGAGGATCCCGGTTACGCACCTTTGCTCGCCGAAGCTACCACATTTTTCAAGGTTGGGAAATGCTGACAAACAAAAAATATATAGGTTTGTCGAGTTCCGCGGCTGGGGCGTCTTTTTGTGCAAATCACCACGAAGATTTGGAATTGCAGCCTGGCTGCAATTCAGGGGCACTTTTTCTTGGTTTGACTAAATGAGCGGTTGATGGAATTCCTGTTTTACCTGGGGCTGCATGAGGAAATAAAGCACCACGCAGGGAATGATCAACCCGGCCAAACCCCACAGATTGCCGCTCAAGAGCCCAACGATTGGATTGATGAGCGCCAGTACGGCAGATAAGCCTGCCAGAAACCACGCCCATCGTTGTCGAGCAAGCACGCCCGTGCCAATGACGAGTTGGCCGAAACCCGTGAGAATGCCCAGCAAACCTCCCCAAAATGCGCCAGCGCCCCACGTCGCAATTGTCGAAGTAAATGAGAAAACGCCGACCAACCAGCTAGCGCCGCCGATACCCATGATTGCCGCGCCCCAGAACAAGCTGATGAGTCCGCAAATCAAGGTGAAGATCCCCAGCAGCGTCACACCCGTGCTTGCACGCATTATGAACCCCCTTGCGCGCCATAGCGATAGCGCCGGAGGGTGGTGCAGCAAGATTTGGGCCGCCGATAGACGATTGAAATTCGTCGCTGCGGCTGTCAAACGAAGACAACAGAAATTGGCATTCATCACTTCGTGTCTTATGTCTACCCTGAAGCAAGCGGTGGAGCTCAGAGCGAACGGCTGAATGCCGTCAGGAGGGCCATCGAGTGCTGAAATGGGGGAGAGCCATGAAAAAACTGATAATGCCGATAATAGCCGGATTCGTCGTTCTGATGGGAAGCGTAGGTTTGGCGTGGGCTAACCCTCCACCGGCGGACTCGCAGCCGCTCGCTGAAAGCAGCAGCGCTATTGCGACAGCCCGGTCGCGATGCGACCACGGCCGATTCAGGACGTGTCACACCAATTGTAGTCGTCGCTGTGTACGCGGACATCGGTATGCCGCGTGCAATACGCGGTGCGAGCGCGATTGTCGCACTCGGTTCTGCAGGTAGTTGGCCGTTGTTGGGGCAATTGCTGGTTACGATTCAGCAATTCGCAACGGATAGACGATCACGTGTTTACCGGCCGACCAGCTCGGGGAATCGTCAATCGTTTCATTCGCGAGCAAGGCCCGATGAGTTCGTCAGTGCCGGCGTTTCCGCTCGCTGCTTCGACGGCCGCGCTTTTGCGCGCCAAGGCCGAAAGCGCGGGTAACGGTGAGTTTTCGCCCCTTTGGTCGGGACAGAACGCGACGGGTTGTCAAGAAATACTGGCCGCGGATCTGACTCGGGAATTGGCGCTTGGACTCGAGCCCAATTAAATTCTAGATTTGCCCAATCCAATCATGATCGTGGCGTCGAAATGCGTCACGAATATCCCTAAACACGTCACTCGGCAATGGCCCCCGATTGGCCATCCTGATATTTCGATCCAGGTTTTGGATACTGGCGGTGCCGGCAATGGCCGTCGAGACGCCGGGACAGAAAACTGCAAAACGCAAGGCCAGCTCGTCCCACGGCAAATCGCCCGGGTCGATATCCATTTGTCGCAAACGTTCCCAATACACTTCCGCGTAATGGCCGACCGGGCGTTCGCCGAAGCGCCAGGGGGCATTGGCTAGCGGACGTTTGGCGATGACCCCTAAATGGTGCGTCATACCGGAACCAATGAGTTTTTCGAGACTTCTTTGATCACAAATGTTGACCGAAGTTTCGATGGCTCCAAACCGCTGCGATTCGATGGCCCATGCCAAAGCCTCGTTTTCGCCCGAATACGCCGCGACTTTTACTTTTCCCGACCGCACGACATCTTCGAGGGCTCGCAGAATATCTTCGCGACGGAGTGTCTCCAGCGGACACGAGTGCAAATGAAAAATGTCGATCCAATCTGTGCGCATACGCTCGAGCGCTTGTTCGACCCCGCGCACGATACACTCGCCGGTCCAATCCGGCACTCCAGCAACGCCATACCCCCCTTTGGTACTGATGACCATTTCTTTGCGGCGCCACGAAAGATGTCGTCCAATACGCTCCTCCGAAAAACCATACCCTGGCGCCGTGTCGACGATATTGATTCCGCGATCAAACGCGCGATTGAGAAGCGTGCCCGCATGATCCTCGGTCATGTCGGGCGCGCCGATATGTCCTGCGCCAAACCCGAGGGCCGAAACGAGAATACCTGTTTGTCCAAACGGACGCTGCTGCATGTGGAGATACTCCGAGGGGGGACGGCGGTAAGCGTACCACGAGTCTCGGAACAAATCGCGATGTTTGGGTCGTCAAAATGAGTACACGCCCGCTGTCGTATTCGAACGTACCATCCCGCCGCTGCGAGACATGTCTGCTCTCCTGCCACCATCTTGTTTTTCCAGCACTTCGTTCCTGCCCGCCAACCAGGTTCCGTCATGTAACTAGCTGAAATAATGCAAGTTTTCTAAAATCGTCTTCCCGCATCAAAAAAAGTTCGTCCCCGTGTCGATTTGGCCTCGCCTCATTCGTCGACGTGACAGAACCGAGTTCGATACGCCGAACTCAACGAAGGAGAAGAGACGATGCGATACATGGTCATGCACAAGATGACGGAGGAGATGGAAAAGGGTTTGCCGCCGAATCCCGAGGTGCTCGCCGGTGTGGAAAAACTCATTGGCGAGGCCGCAAAAGAAAACATTTTTCTGGGAGGCGAAGGGCTCAAGCCGACGGCGCAACGACTGCATATCGTGTACAAAAATGGCCGACGGACCATTACGGACGGACCATTTACCGAAGCAAAGGAACTCGTTGCTGGGTTTGCCCTCATGCGGGTGAAGTCGCGGGACGAGGCTGTGGCGTGGTGTGACAAGTTTGCCGCGGCAATGGGCGATGTGGAATTGTTTCTGGGGCCGGTGGTCGAATATTGGGATTTGGGAATGGGCACAAAGCCGGAAGACGCGCCGCTGCGTTTTTTGGCGATGCACAAGATGACCGAACGTGCGGAGAACGATTTGCCTCCGGGTCAGCACCACATTGCCGCAATGGGCGCGCTCATCCAAGAAATGATGAAAGCTGGGGTGCTCGAAACGACTGGGGGTTTGGCGAGTACGAAAAAGGGGGCGCGTATTCGTTTCGAAGGGGGCAAACAGCGGGTCATTGATGGGCCATTTGCCGAATCGAAAGAATTCGTTGCCGGATATGCCATTCTCGATCTGCCGTCAAAAGAGGCGGCCATCGAGTGGGCGGTGCGATTCGGTGATGTCGTCCAGGTTGAAGAGGTCGACGTGCGGGAGATGTGCAACTGACGAAAATTCGGTTGTGATGTAACCAGGAAAAACGATCCTGGACCCGACACAGCTTTGCGGTATTGGGCGCTCGCCGGTCGTTTGTGCGACTGGCGGCGCCAATCTTCGAGACGCTTGGTTTCACGGGCTTTGATTGTTCGCACAACCTGCCGTTTGGCCATTGAGCCATTCGAAGGCGCTCGGCGGACGCACCTGCACCTTGAACTGCACGCGGCCTTCGTTGTTTGTCGGATCGGAATCATTGATGCCTAAAATGAGTGGACCCGAGCTTCGCGAAACTAATCGCCCGCACGGCGCGACGCTTTGCCCGGCTCTTGCGTCACCCACGCCAACCATGGCCAAACCGCTGCCATGGGGGGCTGACTTGAATGGCTCCATTTCGAAGTTAAAGCTGCGAGCATCTCCATTCGGATATCCGAGCGGCGATATCCAATTGTCATAATAAAGTTTCCCGACTTTGTATTGCCCCGTCGCTGTGACCTCGACAATTTCTCCTGCACGAATTGGACGAAATCGAGAGTCGACCGTTCCCGCCCGTGCGTCCATTGCGACTTGCGCTGTTTCCATGGGGCCCGCATGACTCGAAACGACGACTTCCAAACGCTGGAGACTACCGCTCGGATCCGAGAGCGTGAGTAATCGATTCGATTCGAGGGTCTCGCGCAGTTGGTCCTGACGAAGTCGCAGCGAACCCAAGACTTCGCGCTGATTGCCGTCGCGATCGGAAACGGTCAAGAGAAGTCCCTCCGGCGGAATGGCGCCCGTCGGGACGATGAATTCGCTACGAAATACGTGATTGAAGGTATCGCGAGCCGTATAGGTGGGGTAGGTCGTCGTGGGACCGACACTCAATTCAACGACCAAATCCGGGGAGCTCGGATCCTGTTCGCGCGGGCGCGGGCGCGTGCCAAGATTGCAAAGATATTCGGCTCCTTTGCCAACGATGGGATTCGAGAAAAACGAGCTCGCGGCACCAAGAATCCCGCATTCCGGTCCTTCATTTGGTTGCGGCACAGGATCGTCCCACGGAATCGAAGTGCCCGGGCGCTGCGCGGCTACCTGGACCGTATCGATGCGGAGGACGAGCCATTGGGTATCCTCGCCGGACCCTGGAGCGTCGGAGCCGCGGCAAGATGTGGTGCAAATGAGGGCGAAGGCAACCAGGACAAGGCGCATGAGTGCCTAGGATACACGAAAATCATAGATACGGGTGAAGAAATCGCGCGCGGACCAATGAGTAATGGCCAACGCGCGACCTGCCAAATGGATCCCGATCCACGAGATCTTGTTCGGTTTGAATGGGCAGGGTCTGTCGACACATCGACACAACGCGGGCGTATTTTCTTGTAGGTCGCGCGCCGATTTTATGCGAACATGCCAAATCCCAACATGACCCCTAGTATCTTGCTCGACAAACCAGGCCCTTTCGAACTCGGAGCGACCTTGACGGGCCGGGTCGTCGACGTGCAAGATGCACCATCTTCTTTCGAGATTCGCGCGCAGGGTATCGCGAAGGGCGTCGGCGCGGCCGCCCATGCGGAGCAACGCGCGACGCATGCGAGTACGGGCGAATGGAAAGAAAATGGGCGTTTTTCCTGTCGGATCAATGGCAGCGACCAGGCTTCGCGAACAGGTGCCCTGTTTCATGTCAATTGGACAATCTCGTTGGTTCGCACGAGCAATGGCGAAGTCGTCGCGAGTTTGCCTATCGAAACGCGTGTTCCGCCGCCTGAGGAGGCGCCGCCCGCCAAGCCGCCCGAGGTAATGGGGTATCGACAATCCAAACATGTCGCACCACCGCCTGACCTCGCGGAGCGAGCACAGCTGACCAAGGAAAGTGGTCTTGGTCAATCGATGGGTTGCTTGTTGGGAGCCATTGCGTTCACCGTGGCCATGGGACTCCTTGCCCATGAAGTCATTTGGGGTGATTCCAGCGCGGATACCGAATTCATGGGTGTCGTGGTCATTGTTGGATTTTTATTGATTTCGATTGTTTTGGTCTTCGTAGCGCTGCTCGGTTTGAGGGACGCGGTGCGCAGAAAACGTACCGACGTCGCCCTTGCTCCCGTGGTGGATGTGAGTTCGACGCATCTGCGCCGCGGTGAACCATTGCATATCGATATCTGCTGCACTCCAAAACGTCCGCTCGACGTCAAGGCGACCGTGACGTTACGCAAAATCGAGATTGCTTCGACCGGAGCCGGTAGTGACTTTCAGCAATGGCAACATCCAACCATCGTCGAGAAGAAGACCGCCCAGAAAAAGCTCGGACCTGGCGAATCTCATCTGCCGTTCCTTTTCAAGATTCCCGAAGACGAGGAGCTCACGGGCACCTTGGTGCGGTATTCGGTGGTGTGGGATGTGCTGGTTGCGGTCGAGGCGCAAGATTTGCCCGCTTGGGACAACAAATTCGAGATTCAAGTGCTGGGGTAATGAGGTGGGAACCCCAGCACATTCGTTTGTCGAGATGTAACCAATTTGTCGTGGGCTTGGGAGGTCAGCAGCCTTGTTTGCAGACAGTCCCCACCTCGCTCACACAGTACGAGTCCCACGAGTTCGTGCAACAGTAGGGATCCACGGCGCAGATATCTTTGACACATTGGTTGTCGCATCCCGAGGTCAAGGCCCCGCCGACGGCGCATTTGTCATGGCTACATGAATCCACTTCGACATACGTCATGGGAATCCCGTCATTGGTGATGTTCACCGCGTCGGCGCACGTGTATTGCCATTGTGAAGCTCCCCAAACTTCGTAAACGCCTTTTTGTGTCGGGGCCGTCAAAGAAAACGATACATTTTGCGAATCTCGACAATTTTCGAGATGTCCAGACATGTCCAGAAATGTCCAGACGTGCCTACATCAGGGGATCGATGGACATCCGAAACGACCTAAGTGTCAACGAACCTGTTGCGTTTCGTTTTTCTTTCAGGCACCCTTGCGGCCAATGACGACAAAGCCCGATGCCCCCTCCTTGTCCACGACAACCGAGCCCGACGAGAGTCTAGCCAAGAAAATCCTCCGCATCGTTTTGGCGATGGCCATGACGGCTGTGGGCATTTTGCATTTCACGTCGCCCGAGCCGTTCGTCGGTATCGTTCCAGCGGCGCTTCCAGCGCCTCTCGCGCTCGTGTACGTGAGCGGAGCGGCGGAGATTGCCGGAGGGGTGGGTCTATTGATTCCCGCCCTGCGTCGCGCGTCGGGGATTGGGCTCATTGCGCTGTATATTGCGGTTTTTCCAGCCAATATCAATATGGCCATTCATGGTTTGCCGCTTGGGGATGCGCCTGTGTCGCCATGGGCCTTGTGGTTGCGTCTTCCATTTCAATTCGTATTCATGGCGTGGGCGTATTGGGTAGCCGTGGCCCGACCGGTTGCCCCCCGAGTCTGATTCGTCTTTTCAGACCGCATGCATGAACCGTTTGTCTTGTCGCCCAATCGTGTTATGATCGACGTATGGCCATCGAGTTGAACCATACCATCGTCCATGCGTACGACAAACAAAAATCGGCAAATTTCACGGCGGAGATTCTGGGTTTGTCTCCTCCGGAACCCATGTTCGGCCACTTTCTCGTCGTGCGCACGGCGAACGGCGTGAGCCTCGACTTCATCGAGACGACCGACGAGATCGTAGCTCAGCATTATGCATTTCTCGTCAGTGATGACGAATTCGATCAGATCTTCGGGAGGATCAAGGAGCGCGGTTTGACCTATTGGGCCGACCCGGCGCAAAGCAAACCTGGCACGTTCAATACGCATTTTGGTGGGCGTGGACTTTATTTCGAGGATCCCGCGGGCAATTTGCTCGAAATCATCACGCGGCCCTATGTCGCGTAGCCGGCGGGTGTAAGCTTCGCGAAACACCTCCGTTCTCGATCCACTGTGAAGAGACTGCTCGCGCTTCTTTGCGGCGTGCCTCTGCTCGTGGGCTGCTCCGTGCATGACCAGAAAATGCTCATGGCGAGCAATCCGCAAGCTCTGCAAGTTGCCCAGGAACCACCACCGCCACCACCACCACCGCCACCGCCTCCACCGCCTCCTCCAACCCCAAAACGTTGGTATGGTTGGCAAGTCGCGGTTGCGTATGCGCCCATCGATTTCGCTCTCGCCTGGGGAGCTTATTTTGCACTGCAAAAAGAATTAAATACGGCGATTCCTTTTCTCGCGCTTGGTTATGGAGGCCATGTCGCGGCGGCTGGGTTCATTCACCACGATGAATTCAAGGGCAAAGCGAGCATCTTGATGCAAACGGGCATCATGTCGATGGGTTTTTTGGTTGGTGTGCTGGCAACACCCGATGCAGAAGCAAAACGAACGAAAATGCCCTCGACCGCCAGAATGCTTGCGGGGTCCTTTGGAGGTGCGCTCGTAGCCGGGGCAATCGACATGATGATTTTGTCATGGGAGCCAGTTTATGGATCCAGCGCCCAGCGCGACCTCGATTGGATGGTTTTGCCCATGCAAGTTGGCCAGAAGGGTTACGGAATTGGGGTTGGCGGCAGGTTTTGAGGAAATGTGCGTCGTTCGGCAGCAAGGTTTTCGCCATTGGGCGTCCAATTCATGTATACTGGCTTCAATATGCGTAATGGTCTTCTTGCCCGCAGCTTGATGTTGTTTCGACAAACGTCACGAGGTTGCTCGATCGACAATCGACAGCACGCGCGAAAGTGCGTCGTTTCATTGACAAGACGGGCCTAGATGTGACCACGTCGCGCAAAAAGTGAGTAGAATCGTGGCGAAAATTCTGTACAATCCGCCCCATTCGCGCTAAACGCGAGCGGAAATGACGACGATCGAGGAATCATCCATGCTGCGCACCACATCCAAACGATCGAAATGGCTTGGCTCTTCAGTTTACGCTAGAGGGTTTGTCCTCGCCGGGGCAATTCTTTTTCCCCTGGGATGTTCCTCGGAGGCTCCGCCGCCAGGGGGTTCGTCCTCGTCTGCGTCTGCGTCATCGAGCTCCGGAATGGATGTTCAGTGCATTCCGGGGGCGCAGGTGAGCTGTGCGTGTCCTGGGGGCACCGTTGGAGTCCAAGTGTGCAATGTCCAAGGCAATGGATTCGAAGCTTGTCAATGCAGCGCGAGCGGCAGCGGGGGAATGGCCGGAAGTGGCAGTGCCGGAGCGGGCGGAATGGGCGGAATGGGCGGAATGATTGGCGCTGGCGGAATGGGCGGCATTGGGGGAATGGTCAGTTCGTCGAGTGGCAGCAGCAGCTCGGGACTTGGTGGAATGGGCGTTTCGTCGAGCAGCAGTTCCGGAATGGGAGGAATGGGCACAGGCGGTGGATCCAGCGTGTCCGTGG
>DAOMZH010000108.1:0-18314 GCA_035437985.1 Polyangium sp. (in: bacteria)
GGTTGAATTCGGACGAACTCTTGCGCCATAGCGCGGAACTATTTCATCCGCGTTGGATGTACAATTTTCGATAAACGTCGGCCATACGCCGACCAACGGCATTCCAATCGAAATTTTCGTGCATCCATGCCCGACCGTGGCAGCCCATGATTTCGAGGTTTTTCTGGGCTAAATCATCAATCGCCCAGGCCAAAGATGCGGGATCATTGGCTACCCAAGCACCGGCGTCTCTGCTCGTCAATTCTCTCCAAGGTGTACCTCGAGAAGCAATGACGGGCACCCCATGAGATAAAGCTTCGACGACGGCCATACCGAAGTTTTCGGAAAAAGAGGGGACGACACAAATATCGGCTTGGGCGAAAGCGTGTGTTTTCGCGGCACCCTCGACAAAGCCTTTGAGCTTGATCTTCGATGACAAACCTTTTTCTTCAATGCGTCGGGCCAAAGATGCCGTGTAATGCGGCTCTCCCGCACCATGAAAGGTCACTTCGATTTGTGGCGTTTTTGATAATGCAATGGCGTCGATCAAGTTCTCGAGCCCTTTGATTGGATCGAGCCGACCAAGATACAAAACGCGCGTGCGCCCCTCGGGCTGCCAACATCGATCGCCAAGAGAAGACGGCACATCGACACCATTCGGAATCTCGACAATGGGCGAGCTCGGCATTTTGGTTTGCGTTGCTTTGCCTTCTTCGGGCGACGTTACATGAATTGCATGCGGATGCCCGTGCAAAATCACGGCGCACATTCGTTCCCACGCGTGCTTGAGCGCCAGGCGGCGTGTGTGCTCCCAGCGCTGAAACGACCCACGCGCCGACCATACGAGCGGTTTTCCTGCAATACGACAGGCCGTGAGGGTGGGAATCGTTGGAAACGAATAAACAGCCGTCACGTGAACGACGTCGGCCCAAGCAACGAGCGGTGGGAGTTTGCCGAGAATTCCGGGGGCAACGGCCGTTCCCGTCCATTTGTGCTGAAAATCCACGGCATAACCAACGAAGAAATCCGAAGAAATCGCCGTGGGATCGAGACATTCGCCCCCGGAATTTCCTGCCGTGTCGGTTGTCATCACCCGGAGACGGATATCTGTTTGGCGAGCCAATGCATTGCACAAGCCATACGTCGACCAAATAGGTCCGCCAAATGATGTTGCCGGGTAAAATGAAGGAACGACGTGCAGAATGTTCATGGAGACACGTGATCGCAACCCAACTGCATGCGACGCTCAAAAATGCAGGGCGAATCCATTGGCTGTGGGCATGAAGCGAATACCGGTTTTTTCTTTGCCGTCTTTCTCGACTTCTTTCGGCTCGGTCGCGTACCGAACGATTCCCACGATCGTAATCGGTAACCCTGCCAGCATGGCCGTGCCTCCAAGGGATACGGACACGATACCGAAAGGATCAGTGCCATAGTCACGAATACGATCTACACCGAATGCCACATTGAATGCTCCAGTCCCCAACGCACAGGCGCCGCCAATGAGCAGCGCCAAACCCGGAATAGGCTCGCTCTTGTGCTTGCGCACATGAACCGGCCGCACCCGCACCTTGGGAACGACGACGACCGGGATCACTGGCTTCGGAACGTTTACCGTCACTTTGGCACACGCGCATACTGAAAACCCCACTCCGCTCGAATTGCAAGTCGAAGTGCCAGCAGCACCGTCCCCACAATTACAAGATACCTGCGCACCCGGTGTGCACCGTTTGGAAACGGCCATCAGCGGCGACGAACTCGTCACCGGATCAGCATTTGCAGTCCAAGCTGTGGTGCAAAGAGCTACGGCAATTGCAAGTGAAGGGAAAAGTCTGGTCATGTCTCAACTACTCGCATCTTCGGGGTTCATTGGTTTTTCCAGCCAAAAGCTCCCAATTCCCAGGCAATCCATGCGCGTTCGCCGATAACAATCGATGGCTTGGTCTGGGGTATGCACAATGGGTTCGTTTTCGTTGAACGACGTATTCAAGAGTACCGGAACGCCCGTCTTCTCCTCGAATACCTTGATGAGGTCATAATAGAGTTCGTTTTCGTCTCGACGTACCGATTGCACGCGTCCCGTCCCGTCTTCGTGCGTAATGGCCGAGAGTTTGTCTTTCCATTCCGGACGTACCTTGTACACGATGATCATGAACGGAACTTCGTGGCTGCCTTGGAAGCAGGCATTGAGTTTTTCTATCCGAACGACAGGCGCAAAGGGCCGGAATGGTTCGCGATTCTTGATGCGGGCATTGAGCGTCGCTTTCATTCCTGGCCACCCTGGATGGCACAGAATACTTCGATTGCCGAGCGCCCGCGGCCCCCATTCTTCACGTCCCTGGAACCAACCCATGATTTTCCCTCGAGATAGCGCATTTGCGGCGGTCTCGAGCAACTCTTGCCGATCACAACGACGATATTCGAGCCCCGACTTCTTGAGCGCTGCTTCGACTTCATCATCGGTCCAGCTCGTACCCCAATACGCATGACGCACTTCCGGAGTTCGCGGACGCCCATGCAAGTTATGCATGACCCACAATGCCGCACCTGCCGCCGTTCCATCGTCCGACGCTGCGGGATGGAAATACGCCCGATCCACGACGCCTTCCGTGATCATTCGCCCATTGCCCACGGAATTCAGCACCGACCCACCCGCCATGACGACATTCCGCACCCCCGTTTTTTCGACCGCATGTTCGACGAGCGCCAAATAAATATCCTCGAAACGAGCTTGCAAGGATGCCGCTAGATCCCGATCCCGATCCGTAATCGGTTCGGTACGTTTTCGTGGCGGACCAAAAAGCGAGACCATTGCATCGGACCAGAGCCGCGGAATCGTGATCTCCACGCCGCTCTTCGTCTCCATGGATTCGGTTGTCTTGTGATGCCGAAACCAGGTCAAATCGAGCTGAATACCGAGTTCGCGGTCGTATCGCACGATGCGTCGCATTTCCCGGGCAAACCGATTGACCCCATAGGCCGACAAACCCATGACCTTGTACTCTTCACCGAATTTGTCGAATCCGAGAAATTGACAAATTGCCGTGTAAAATATTCCGAGTGAATGGGGCCATAACGTCTTGCGCAAGACCTGAATGCGTGTACCTTCGCACATGGCCACGAGGTTTGTCGCGAAATCACCGGCACCGTCGCAGGTGATCCCCGTCGCCCGATCAAATGGTGACCAGTAAAATGCACTTGCCACGTGCGCCAAATGATGCTCGACATTGTGAAATTTGGCCACGATCCGGCTCTCTTCCACTCCCAGCGCTTCGGCAACGAGTTTTGCGCTCGTCCCGACTTCACGATGGATCGTGAGTCGAGTGATTGCATTTGGGACGCCCGTCAGCGGTCGCGCAGCCACATAACGAAGTTTTGCAGCTAAATTTGCCCGGGTATTTCGCGCGACGGCGATGTCCGTAATATCGCTCGGACTCGCACCAGCAAGTCGCAACACTTCGGCTACCGCGAGCCGCGGAAATCCCGCGCAGTGCTTGAGGCGATTGATCCGCTCCTCCGCGATCGCTGCGAGAATCCCGTTCTCGCCAATGAGGGCTGCGGAAGCGTCGCCATGAGCCGAATTGAGTCCCAAAACCAAACGCGACATTCATTTCTCCATTGCGCTAGCGGCGCGAGGGCTGGAATATACCGAGGCGCATCTAGCAGCGTCAAGCAAACTCTTACGTGTTCAAACGAAAGGCCTGCATCAGCGCCAACCTCGAGTCACATAGGTGCAGAATCGCGCCAGAAATTCGACACTTGACTCCATTTCATGAGAAAAAGTTTGTTCGGGAAGCCAAATCCCCGGCAACGGCTGATGAACACCCCAGTAAACGTGATGCCGCCCACGCTCGCGTAAGAATCGCCAAGGTACCGTCGCGGTTTGCGAATGCGAAGAAATGCGCTTTTGCGACCAGCATAAATGATCGCGAAGGGGTGAACGTCGTCGCGAGTTGCCGCAACCAAGGGTTTGCGACTTCTAGAGGATACTCAGCTGGCGTAGGGGAAAATCGCCCTTGCAGTTTTGGCATTGAGCGTCTGCGCTGCGTGGGCCCTCTCGAAGGAGTATGTTCTCTCGCCCGCTCACAAGTCATGCCATCTTGACCCTGTCGGACGATAGTGCGATGAAGACCCTAATAATGAGAAAGGACTCGAGCCGTGAGTGCACCGGGAACATTCGTTGGTACGTATCGTACGTGGAAATCGTGGACGCCTGATGCATTCGGCCGTTACGATGACTCCGAAGCGCGGTATTTCGAGGTCGAACTATCTCAAAGCGGCATAACATCGCTCGCGGGCAAACATCTTCTGGAGGTTGGATTTGGTAATGGTGCCTTTGCGGCATGGGCCAAAAATGCCGGGGCACATTATCGGGGGACCGAGCTGGATCCGGACCTGGTGAGCCTTGGTCGCGAACGAGGGCTCGACGCATTCGCGGCAACGCTCGATTTTTCGACCATTTGTCCTGACGATTCGCAGGATGTCGTGGTCATGTTCGACGTGCTCGAACACCTCACCACGGACGAAATCGTGACGCTACTGCGCAGCGTAGCGCGAATATTGAAAACAGGCGGACGATTGATTGCCCGATTTCCGAGTGGCGATAGTCCTTTTGCTCGGGCCATTCAACATGGGGACGCCACGCATCGCACCGCCATTGGTACTTCGATGCTTTCCCAGCTTGCACAAGGCTCTGGATTATCCGTCAAACAAACGCGGTCCCCAGCTTTTCCCCTGACGGGACTCGGAATCAAAAGGTTTGTCCGTCGCGCGCCCATTGCTGCATTACGCATGATCGTCGGACGCACCATCAACATCGCATTTCACGATGGCCAGAACCGCGTCTTGACCGCCAACATCGTCGCCGTTCTGCAAAAGTCATGAATCAGTAGGCGCACCGATTGCCTGTTTCGGCACATTTGTTGAAATCTCAGGTACCGCGCATTCGATCATGGAACGATGGCGGTCATGCCGATACCTTTTGCGTATTCGATATTACCTTCCGCCACGATCGGCACTCGTGACGTCACCTTGGTTCGGCATCTCAGAGTGCCTCGATGCAAATTTTGCCCCAATTCGACGCCTCGCGGAAATCCTGCACCGCCTGCGTGGCAATCGCCCCGATCTTCCGCGACTGCCACGAGAATCCTGTTTATTCCGATGAGGACGGTGGAGGCTTGCAGTGGGTCGAATTGAGTCCCAAACCTTCCGCGATATTCATTTCTCTATTGCGTCAAAGGCGCGAGTTCGAGAAGATACCGAGGCGTTACGAGCAACATCCGGGGAGCTCGCACGTGTTGAAATGAAAGGCTTGCATCGGCCTCGATCTTGGGACACATAGGTGCAGAATCTTGTTAGAAATTCGCCCCTTGACTTCACTTCATGAAAAAAAGTCGGCAGGCACGTCAAATCCGGGTCGAAAGGTGGCTCATCCTTCGTGGGTGGCATTACGTGAACCGCTGACATGTTCTGGAACGTTACGATATTCGATTCGTCATCGATTCGTCATCGATTCGTCAGTAGGCGCGAAATGAGCGTTTTTCGTACGGCCGTCATAAATGATCGCGATGATCTGAACGTTGTGTCGAGTTCGAGCAACGAAGGGCATACGACTTCAAGAGGACACTGAGCCGCATGCGAACCTTTCTCGCTGCTTTTACGCTTGCCGCTATCGTCAGCGGAGCCCTGACTCCTCTCGTGCGACTTCTCGCTTTTCGCCTGGGTGCAGTGAGTCGGCCCGGAGGACGTCATGTGCATCGCCACGAGACACCTCGGCTTGGGGGACTGGCCATTTGTCTCGGGTTTTTTGCGCCGCTGGTTGGACTCTTTTTCGTTCAATCCACGGTAGCGAATGACTTCACCAAAGATATCAGCAAGGTCGTAGGACTTTTTGCCGGCGGTGCTCTTCTTTGTGTCGTTGGCGCCGTTGACGACACTCGTGGTATTCGCGCCCTCTACAAGCTTTACGCGCAAATTGCGGTCGCGATGTTTGCATTTGCGTGTGGCTTCCGGATCGACGTCGTATCTCTTCCATTCATTGGTGAATTGTCGATGGGAGCATTTGCGCTCCCGGTAACTGTCTTGTGGATCGTGGGAATCGTCAATGCCGTCAATCTCATTGATGGCCTCGACGGTCTTGCCGCTGGAGTCGTGTTTTTCGCGAGCATGACCAATTTCGTCGTCGCGATGCTTTCCGAAGCGTCGTTGCCTGCGCTTTTCATGGCCACGACCATGGGCGCAATCATTGGTTTTCTTTTCTATAATTTTAATCCAGCCCGCATATTCATGGGCGATTCGGGGAGCTATTTCTTGGGATACGTCATCGCGACGACGTCCCTCGCTGGAGCTGCCGTCAAAGCCTCCACCACCGTATCTCTTCTCGTTCCCGTCGTGGCGCTCGGCGTTCCGATTTTCGATACCCTTTTTGCAATGGTTCGTCGGTGGCTCGAACGGCGTCCGCTTTTCTCGCCCGACCGCGGCCATATCCATCATCGATTGCTCGACATGGGCCTGACCCATCGCCGTGCAGTGCTCATCATTTACGCCATCAATGTCATTCTGATGCTCACCGCCATTGCCATTTCGTTGGGACGATCTTGGCAGGTGGGTGTCGCCCTCGTCGCCACGAGCGCCGTATTTTTTGGCCTCGTTCGCGCCGTCGGATATTTCGGCTATGTGCATCGCCGCCGCCGGCAACGCGAACGTTTGCGTCCTCGGGATAGCGAGCTCCTTCGCCGCGTTGTTCCGTCTTTGGCAGCGCGATTCGAAAAATCGCGTAACCAAGCCGATCTCATGGCCTTGCTCACCGAAAGCGGAATCGAAGCCGATCTGTGTTACATCGAAATTCTCTCGAATGACGAAAATGCTCCCATCGAGTTTCAATGGACCAATCCCCAAGAGTCCGAACCATTCGGTCCTGATGTCTTGAGCGCCCGTTATCCCATCGGTCGTGACGACTTGGCCCGATTCGACATAAAATTCGGTTTTCGTAGCGATTTCGGAGAAGTTTGTCCTCAAACGGAAGTATTGCTCCAAGTCGTCACCGATGTGCTCGAATCCAATCTCACGCGCCTTCGTAGTCGCCTCGCTCCGGCCCAACCGGCCGTCGAGGAACACGAAAGCACGCAATCTGAGCCCGTCGCGGCTCAGATTTGAACGTCCTCAGGCCGTAATCATGCGGCCACCCCGAACCAATCCGCAACTCGTCACCTAACCGCTTTCTCCGAGCTCGAGACTCGGGTCACAGGCGAGCGAGAGAGCCCGTTTCGTGACGCGAATGATTTGCGTGCTCAGGATGCCTCTTCGAACCAACGCGAGGCTACGCAACGACAAACATTTCGCGGCTCGAGCCATCCTCGATCATTGCGACGCTGGTTCTTCCGAATCATCACGCTCAACCGCTGGCTCACGCATCCGCACCTTCGGCGCTTTTGCTGCCGGCTCCACGTCGTCGTCATCGCGGCGATAATACTGATATCGATAACGGTATTCGTCACCCGTGAACGTGACTCCATTGAGCACCGCGCCAGCCTTCGGAACACCGATATCCTGCAATGCCCGCACAGCCACCTTCGCCAGATCCTTCGTCGTCTTCAATGCTCGCACCACAAGCACCGTCCCATCGACCAGCGTCGACAGAATCGCCGCATCGGTGACTGGAACAATCGGCGGACTATCAATGATTACGCGATCGAATCGCTCGCTAAGCTGCTGCAAGAATTGTCGGAATTTGTCGCTATGCAGGATTTCCGCTGGATTCGGCGGAATCGGCCCCGCCGGAATAATCGAAAGATTCGGCACGCCCGATTCGAACACCGCATCGTCAATCGACCCTTCAATCAGGCTCGTCGTTACCCCGACGTCAGAACCCGTGCGAAACACCCGATGAATACGCGGACGACGCAAGTCGCAATCCACCAGCGCGACCTTCTGTCCCGTCTGCGCCAACGTAATCGCAATACACGTCGCCACCGTGGTTTTCCCCTCCGATGGCCCTGCGCTCGTCACGAGCAACGTCCGGTACGGTTTGTCCGGGTCCATAAAGAGAAGGCTCGTTCGAATGACACGCGCCGCCTCCGCCACGCCACTCATCGGTAACTCGTGAACCGCCAACTCCGGCTTCGATATCTTCATATGCTCGCCACGCCGCTTTCGCCCATAAGGAGCGGCCTTGAGCATGTGATCAATTTGCGGCAGCGAACCCAAAAACGGCAAACCCAATCCTTTTTCGATATCGTCCGGCGTACGCAACGTCCGATCCAACAGCCCCCGCGCCAGCGCCATGCCTATGCCGAGCACGATGCCAATGAAGACTCCCAGCGCAATGCTCTTCGGAATATTCGGACGAACATGATATCGAGGCACCCGCGGCCGATCGAGCACGCGAATGTTGTTCACCCGCAAAACACGGGCCAAATCGCTCTCTTTTGTTCGTTCGAGCACCAATGAATAAAGTTTGTCGTTATTATCCCGCGAACGACGCAATCGATTGTATTCGATTTCGAGCAAATTCAATTCGAGCGCTTGCTTTTGCGTCTTCTCGAAAAGCGTCACGAGCCCCGTTTCTTGCCGCTGCAAAACCGCAAAATCTTTATTCAGCGCCTTCTGAATGTTGCGCACCTCGACGAGCAGCGCCTTGCGCGTCGCATCCGCTCGCGCCTCCGCCTCTTTCACTTCCGGGTGATTGTTCCCTTTTCCTTCACCCCGCAAACCATCTCGAAGCCGCACCGCCTCTTCGTACGTCGTCCGCAAACTCGACAGCACCCCGCTCTGCAATAACTCCGTCGCCGGCAAATCCGTCGGACTCTCTTGCTTGATTTTTGCCAGTTCGTCTCGACGTGCCGCAACTTCTTCTTTGCGCGTACGCACCGTCGTAATGGCTTCGTTGAGCTGCTTCAATTCGTCCGTCAACATGTTGGATTGATCATCCAACGCGACCGACAAGATGTTTTGATCTTCCTTGTATTTGTGAAGGGCCATCTCGCTCGATTCGAGATCCACCTTCAATTTGTCGAGCTGACTCCGCAACCAATCTGCTGCGACCGCCGTCGAACTCACCGCATCGTCGAGGTTTTGCTGGACGTACGTATCGACGACCGCCGTCAAAATCCGCTGTGCCCGCTGAGGATCGGCATCCTCGAATTTCACCGTCGCCAAACGACTTTCTTTCACCGGCTCGACTTTCAATCGCGAGCGCAGCGTCTCGGCCGCAATTTCTTCCGACACCGACATTTGCGGCGACGGCGCACCAGGAGGCGAATTATTCAAAAATGCCCCATCGTGCGCCAAACCCAAATCACCCACCACCGCCAACGCAACCTTCATCGATTGGATGATCTTGTATTGCGTTTCGTAATATTCGCGATTGTCCCAAAAATTGCCCGTCCCAAGATCGACGATGCTCTCGACTTTTTGCCCCAATGGCCGCGGTGGATTCGGATCAAAAAGAATCGTCGCGTGCGACTCGTAAATCTTTACCTGCCCCAACGTATTAAACGCCGTCAGCATCGATACGACGACCGCCGCGGCAAGTGCCGTCGACCAGTACTTGCGCACCATCTGCCAAGCCATGGTCGGGTTGATGCCCTCCTCCTGCGCATGTTGCGTGTGCAGAGGTTCCACCTTCAGTGGGGGTGCCAGCGTTGGTTTGTGAGTCAGATCCTGCAACACAACACTTCCGGGGCTAAGGCGAGAGGGTTTGGAGCGAAAGACGCCACAGGCGATCTGAAGCCCCAAATGGTCGAACGATGCTTAAGGTGCGCTTCGGCACTCGAAAGTTCAAGCCATTGCACACGAAAGATCAACTTTGCGCACATTCATGGGCGCCCATTTTCTGCGCCGCACAATCGTGGCCGAAAATTGGAGCCTGCTCCGCTCAACGCCTAGCTTGAGCACACTCAAGTGCTGGGTGACCTCATCAAACGCCTCGTGAACGGTGTCGTGCTCCTCCTCGGCAGCCTCGCGTTTTTTCTCGTTCCCATCGGCAACAAGACCTCCGCTCAGCACCTCGTGGCGATCTTTTCCACCAAGCCCGCCAAAGAAGCAGCCGTCGCCTTTGCTCGCGCCGGAAAACAAATGACCGAACAAGTCATGGCGCAAGTCGAACAGGCCAAGAAAAACCCGCCCGCGCCGTCCGACATGAAGATCAAACCAGCATCGCCACCATGATTCTAGAATGACAAACCGAGCTAGTGACGCTTGGTTTTTCGCGGATCCGTGAATTGAGGATGCTCGTTGTAAAACGCGTCGAGACTCTCACCCGAGATCTCCGCTTCGATGTCGCCATCGCGCTCGATCTTCGCCTGACAACCGAGGCGTGAATTCATTCGGACATCGAAGGCCTTGTCCAAAATGTCCTCCTCCTCTTCCTCCGCGGCGCTGAGCAAGTCTTTGCCCTTCGCGACGTACACGTGACACGTCGAACACGCGCATACGCCTCCACACGCTGAGCCTTCCGGAGCATCCACCTTCCGCGCTGCTTCGAGCAGCGACGTACCCACAGGCACTTCCACTTCCCACGAGTTTCCATGCCCGGAAAAACGCACCTTCGCCATGATCACTTCTCCGCCTCGGGCAAACCCGCATCTGCATGTCCATGTTCGGCCACGTGCGCATCCACGCCCCTCGCGTGCGCCACCGACTTCTCGATTTGTTCCACTTCTTTGCCCGCAATCGCTCGCGCAATCGCCCGATCCATGCGCCGCCCCGCCCACCCATGCGTCGCCCGATCCAAATCCTCGGTGCTCAAACGAATCAGCGCAGGTTTGTCCCCTCGCACCGCCCCTTCGAGCGCCACGAT
The DNA here is from genome assembly GCA_035437985.1 of Polyangium sp. (in: bacteria). GTDB lineage: Bacteria > Myxococcota_A > Polyangia > Polyangiales > Polyangiaceae > Polyangium. Next base: position 10,778 of record DAOMZH010000108.1, read on the forward strand.
CGCCTCGTCGATCTGCTTTCGTTCCTCGGCACTCTCCACAAGATCTGCATCCGCCTCGAGCGCCTTCCGTGTCGCATGCAGCACGCGCTCCGCTTCCACCCGCGCTTCGACCAGCTGCCGCCGATTCAAGTCTTCCTCGCCATGATCGAGCGCCGCCATCAGCATCTCTTCGACCTCTTCGTCACTCAATCCGTAACTCGGCGTGACCTCCACGCGTTGCTCGATACCCGTCGTCAATTCTTTGGCGGCGACTCCGAGGATTCCGTCGGCATCAACCCGGAACGTCACCTCCAAACGTGCCAAACCTGCGGGCATCGGTGGGATTCCTTTGAGCACAAACCGAGCCAAGGATCGGCAATCCACCGCTAACTCGCGTTCACCCTGCACGATGTGCAGATCGAACCCAGTTTGGTTGTCCGCGTAGGTCGTGAAAACTTGGCGAGCACCTGCAGGAATCGTCGTGTTGCGCGGCAGAATCTTCTCCACCACTCCGCCCATCGTTTCGAGTCCGAGCGACAGCGGCAACACGTCGAGCAGCAGCACTTCGTCCGCACGTTCATTCGAACCTGCCAAAATATCCGCTTGGATCGCCGCTCCAAGAGCCACCACTTCTTCCGGATCGATGTCCGTGAGCGGCGCCTTTCCAAACAGCTTTTCCACGTATCGACGCACGAGCGGCACGCGTGTCGCCCCTCCAACCAAGATCACTCCATCGAGTTCGGCCGGAGAAACACCTGCGTCGCGTAATGCTCGACGGCAAGCCACACCTGTTCGTTCCACGAGCGGCAGCACCAGCGCTTCGAATTCGTCACGCGCGATCGTGATCTTTTGCGAGCCGCCTTCGACTTCGATCTCGGCTTCCACCTGCAAAGCATCCGTCAGCCCATGCTTGATCTTGCGCGCCGTATCCAGCGCCAAACGCACCAGCTCTCGAGGCGGATTCGTTGGAGCTCCAAGCTGTTCGAGAATCTTCGTTGCCAGGGCGCGATCCATGTCGTCGCCCCCGAGCGCACTATCGCCGCCCGTTGATCGCACCTGAAAGACGCCGTTGTCGAGCAAGAGGATCGTGATGTCGAACGTCCCGCCACCCAGATCGTACACAGCAAACAGGCCGCTCTTTTGACTTTCCAAACCGTACGCGAGTGCTGCCGCCGTTGGTTCATTGAGCAAGCGCAGCACCTCGAGGCCTGCGAGTTTTCCCGCATCTTTCGTGGCTTGCCGCTGCGCATCGTCGAAATAGGCGGGCACCGTGATCACCACGCCACCCACCGATCGCAGCTCGTCTTCGGCCAGCGATCGCAACACCTTTAAGATTTCGGCGGAGACTTCGACCGGCGTGAGGTTTTTCCCGCGCACCGCAAATCGTACGGTTTTCGCTTCGTCGGGGGTGTTTGCCGAGGCAAACTCGTAAGGACCGGGCCTTCGCGTTTCCGGATCATCTGCGCCTCGACCCATGAACCGCTTTACGCTCACGATGGTCTCGCGCGGAAATTCCGCGGCGAGCCGCGCGGCATCTCGACCCACGATCACGCGCCCGCGCGCGTCGTAATGCACGACCGACGGCACGAGTTTTTCTTGGTTACAGTCCGCAATGACAAACGGTTTGCCATCCCGAACTCGAGCGACGAGCGAGTTCGTCGTGCCCAGATCGATGCCGATGGGTTTGGGTGCTGCTTTCGGATCGAAAATTTCGAGCAATTGCATCGTGATTTCTCAGGAACCGAGGTCTTCCTCAATGGCGCTCACTTCATCGAGGAAACGCCGCTAATATCTGAGTTCCCCCAAATGCGGTAGAGCCTGCGTCACGGCACTGCCTTGCGCTTCGAGCGCTCGTCCGAGACGTTCGAGCACACTGCGTTCGCGATCGCGAATCGAACCTGCGAGTTTCTGCACGGCTTGCAAATCCTTGGCGCGCCGCGCATCTGCGAGTTCTTCCCGCTGCTCCATCATGTCCATCAGCAGCGCTTGCGATGGTTTGGGCTCGGCTGTTTCGCCCACCGGAACCCCAGCGCGGCGCAACAAAGCTTCCGCTCGGCGCACGGGATCTTTCAGCACGCGAAACGCGTCGTTCACTTCGATTGCCCGACCTAGAGCCATGCGTCGCTCGGCCGCAGGTGCACCCGTGTAGCGATCCGGATGCAGCGCGCGGGAAAGATCCCGATGCCGCTCGGCTAGTTTGTCCAGGTCGAGGTCGAACTTGGGCTCGACCCCCATGGTCGTGAAGGGATCACTCATGTGTCGGTGAATGTTTGGAGGTCAAACGAAGTGCCAGGTCACCCGACGGTGAACGAATGGCCGCAACCGCAGCGGCTGGCTTCTTGCGGGTTCTTGAACTTGAAACCCTGGAACATCAGCGTCTTTTCCCAATCGAGGATCGAGCCGCCGAGGTACAGGATGCTCTTCTTGTCGCAGAACACGCGGACGCGACTTTTGCCTTCGTCGGTGAATTCCAGAACCAGGTCACCTTTGCGCGGTTCGTTGTCGTCGAACTCGATGACGTAGGAAAAACCCGAACAACCACCACCACGAACGCCAACTCGAATGGCCGCGTCGGGTGTGCCCCGTTTGGCGAGGTTTGTCCGGATAGCCTCGACGGCTTGGGGACTCACACCGAGCGTTTTGCGGTTCGTGTCGGTCACAGGTCGATCCACGGATTTTGTCGTCGTTACGGTTTCCGCGCCCGCGTTCATCACGAGTCTCCCGAATCGGTTGGTCCTGACAAAGCCCTCTTTGCGGCTTGTTTGGCTCGGAAATCAGCGATGGCGCTCTTGATCGCGTCTTCAGCCAATACCGAGCAGTGAATCTTGACCGGGGGCAAATGGAGCTCCTCGGCGATCATGCTGTTCTTGATCGTCTCGGCTTCGTCGACCGTCTTGCCCTTGAGCCATTCCGTGGCGAGAGACGAGGAAGCGATGGCCGATCCACAGCCGAATGTTTTGAACTTGGCGTCTTCGATGACTCCGCCGTCACTCACTTTGATCTGCAAACGCATCACGTCGCCGCAAGCCGGGGCGCCGACGAGTCCGGTGCCGACCTGGTCGTCGTTCTTGTCGAGCGTGCCGACGTTTCGCGGGTTCTCGTAATGCTCGATGACCTTGTCGCTGTATGCCATGGGTCGAAACCTCTCTTTACCGAATCCTGGACAAACCCTTCAGTGCGCCGCCCATTGCACCGATGCCAGATCGATGCCTTCTTTGTGCATTTCGTAAAGCGGCGACATATCGCGGAGCTTCTGCACCTTGCGAGTGACCAGATCCGCGACGTAATCGACTTCCTCTTCCGTCGTAAAACGGCCGAGGCCAAAGCGAATGGATGAATGGGCGAGATCGTCGCCCACGCCCATCGCATGAAGAACGTACGAAGGTTCGAGGCTCGCGCTGGTGCACGCCGAACCACTGGAAACGGCGACGTCTTTGATCGCCATGATCAGCGCCTCGCCTTCGACGAACGCAAACGACACATTCAAGTTCCCGGGCAAACGTTTGTCCAGAGAACCATTCAGCACGATCTCGTCGAGACCCTTGCTGAGTTTTTCCCGCAAACGTTCCCGCAGACCCAAAATCCGTGCGGATTCCGCGGGGCCCTCTTCGATCATGATCTGCGCTGCGCGGCCAAATCCCACGATTCCCGGTACGTTCAACGTTCCCGAACGCATCCCGAACTCGTGCCCGCCCCCGTCCATCTGCGCGGCTACCCGCACGCGCGGTTTGGAACGACGCACATACAAGGCCCCGATTCCTTTGGGCCCATACATCTTGTGCGCGGTGATCGAAGCGAGATCCACATGCATCTTTTCTACGTCGAAAGGCACTTTGCCCACGCCTTGCACCGCATCCGAATGCAGCAAAATCCCACGTTTACGCGTGACCGCGCCGATCTCCGCGATGGGCTGCACCGTGCCGACTTCGTTATTCGCCAGCATCACGGAAACCAAAATCGTCTTGTCCGTGATCGCCTTCGCCACGTCATCCGGATCCACCAACCCGTTCTTGCCAACCGGCAAGTACGTCACGTCAAACCCCTGTTTTTCCAGACGCTTGCACGTGTCGAGGACCGCCTTGTGCTCGATCACCGTCGTGATGATGTGGTTGCCTTTTTCTTTGTAGAAATCAGCCACACCCTTGATCGCCAAGTTGTTGCTTTCCGTCGCTCCCGAAGTGAACACGATCTCTTTCGGGTTCGTCGCGCCAATCAGCTTGCCCAAAAGCTCTCGCGACTTCGAAACTGCTTCTTCCGCCGTCCAACCAAAAACGTGACTGCGACTCGCCGCATTGCCGAACTTCGCGTTGAAGTACGGCAACATCGCTTCGATCACCCGAGGATCGACGGGCGTCGTCGCGTGATAGTCCATGTAAATCGGGATCTGAATCGTCATCGCCATTCCTTGTTCAGCGCGTAGGGACGGATCCACAACCGCCATAAATGCCCGCTACGAGTTCGGGCTCTTCACGCGTTCGTTCTCGAACATGACAACTCGTACATGCCGCCACGAGTTCGTCTGGGTCACACGTGTCACAGGTGTCGAGATAATCGATGCTCGCGAGAAGCTCGCGCTCGAGAGACATCAAGTTGGTGATTTGCGCCCGCGTTTCTTGCAGCTTTTGCAAGTACATCGAACGCATCCTGGCCATCGCTTCGGGGGCCGACGGAGCAGACTCCCACGCCGCGACGACTTCCTGAATCTGCGAGAGCGACAAACCCAAATCATGCAGCTTGCCGATCCAACGAACTCGCGTCACCGCCGCCTGGTCGTAAAGCCGATATCGCCCCTTCGAACGAGCATGCGGCTTGAGCAGCCCAACTTCTTCGTAGTGATGAATCGCGCGAACCGTTTTTCCGCTGGCTCGCGCCAAATCACCGACCTGCAAGAGCTGCTCGGACAAACCTTGGCCATCTTGGTCCGCTTCCGCAGGCGCCGAGACACTCGGCCAATTCTGCAGACTCAAACGAGTCACCCCCGAAGAAGACGTCGATCTTCCCGCGGAATGATTCGCTATCGGCAAGTGGCGAACAGGCGGCATCGCTACAACTCCAACCCTTACGTATGCGTGAGGGTTACCTAACGGGAGGTTTAGGAGCTTTGAATCTTTCTGTCAACCCACGACGCAACATGATGCAACGCGCAGGTGGTTTCGCCCAACGCGCATCAGCTCGTCGAGTTATGAAAGGCTCTGCAGATGCTCTGTATTCGACCGCGAGAACGAACCCTACCGGAGGCTCTGGCGCTGGCGGAGACGTCGTTGAACCTCGCAACCGAACGCAACACGCCCGTACTTGCGGCAAACGTGGTGAACGGACGAGCTGTGGTGCTGGGCGCGATGCAACGGACGGGGCGAGTTGTTGATGTGCAGGCATGTGATCGGGCAGGCGCGAGCGTGCTGCGGAGGATGACGACGGGCACGGCTGCATGGATCGATGGTCCAGCGATCGTGTTGGCATTGGCTTTGCCGCATGTGGCAGCGCTTTATGCGGACGCGACGAATCGAACGCTCCTCAATCGTAATGTTCGACCTTTCCTCCGCGGGTTCACTCGTGCGGGGGCGATGGCGCATTATTTTGGACGTGAATGGATTTCATTACGCAAAAGACCGGCAGCATTGCTTGGATTCGAGGTGACGCGATCGGGGGCGGTGCTCATCGAGGTATTTCTCGGAGGTGCGCAGGCGATAGGACTGCCCGTGGCGTTACAAACGGTGCAAGAACGGGCCATCGATCGTTTTATGGGAAAAACTCCTGCGGGGTTGCAAGAAATCGTGCCGGAAGTGCAGCTCGGGGTTTTTCTCGAAAGGTTTGTCGAAAATTTCGGCGATTCGTCGGCGATATCGATGGTCGATGTTCCTGAAGTGGAAACCCCATTGTGGATGCGGCAAACGGGTGAAATGGATCCGTGGCCTGTTGGTGCTGAGCCGAAAGTCTCGATGCGCGTACCGATTGGGTATTTGGAGCTGGTTTTTGGGGGGTTGGCGGGCGACGTGCTCGCGCCTCGGTGGCTTTATGCGGATGTCGGATCGCGAGCCAATTCGGACAAACTCGTCGACGTGCCGATCGAGGGGGCGACGCTGCAAGACATGCGGCGGGTGGTCGACGACGTTATTGTGCGCCGCAGATAGCAGTTGACTTCAATCGCCGAATCGTGCGTATCCTCGATGCTGGGAGGTTCTCATGCTCAGCACGAATCGGGGGATTTGGCAGGCGTTGATTCCGCTTTGGTTTTTCCTGGTCAGCGTGTTCGCCCCATCGGGGTGCTCATGCGGACCCGAGGGTCAAGCCCAGAGCAACAAAATACTCCCCTGCGTGCCGCAACATGCGGGGCTGGCGATTTCGCCGCCGTTGCAATCAAAAACGATCGTTCCAGGAACGCTTCCCGCATCATTTGCGGTGACCGATTCGGGGAATGCCTCATTAACGATGCCGCTCGTGGTTCCGCCGGGGCGCGCCGGTATGGAGCCCTCGCTGGCGATAACGTATGATAACTCGGGCGGCGATGGCGTCATGGGAATGGGCTTCTCCGTATCTGGAGCCAGCGCAATCACGCGATGCCCGAAAACAATGGCCATCGATGGCGAAATTCGCGCCGTTCAATACGACTCGGACGATGCCGTTTGTCTCGACGGAAAACGTCTCGTTTCTATCGCGCAGCATGGTGACCTGATTGAGTACCGCACGTTTCCCGATTCGCAGGTAAAGGTTATTCAACATGTAGAGAATGGTGAAGGTTCGTCGTACTTCGAAGCGTTTTTGTCTTCGGGATGGATTGTCGAATATGGCTTAACAGCAGGAACTCGCCCGCTCGCACGTAATGGTGCACCACGCGCCTGGCTCGCGACGGAAACACGCGACGTTCGGGGCAATTCCATAAACTATGGGTATTGTTTTGCTGAAAGCGAAGAAGGTTTTGTTGTTGAGTATGCCCTCGACGAACTCAGGTATGGCACGCGCGCTGTTTCCTTCGTCTATGGCACCAAAGACCCTGACGACGTCCGCACCGTTTACTCTGGCGGAATGGCAATTCAAAACGCGTTACGCCTCGACGAACTGCAAACGCGTGTCGATGACGAACTTGTGCGCAGGTACGAATTCAGCTATGAGCAAAGCGAAACGACGGGGCGCACGAGATTGACGTCGGTGCAAGAATGCGGCGCGGATGGCGCGTGCAAGCCTGAGACTCGGTATCAATACGCAAATGTACGTAAAGGATTCGAGCACGTTGCGGCAACGACAGCGGCACCGATGTCAAAACGTTCGAGTCCGATGCTCGCCGACTTTAATGGCGACGGCCTCGATGATTTGCTCACCCCAGACACGACCAGCATTTCGACGCCCGATCATCCCATCACGGAATGGCGTATCGCGCGAAATGTAGGCAATACGTTCGCCGCGCCGAATGTCGCATTTTTGCAGGAATGGTCTGTCTTGCAAAATCCGCAAGGTCCATCCGATCCCGCACTGCTACAACCAGAGCTTGGGGTCGCCATTGATTATGATCAAAATGGCACGACCGACGTGCTGCTTTACGACGTTTACGGGAATCGAAATA
>DAOMZH010000109.1:0-18301 GCA_035437985.1 Polyangium sp. (in: bacteria)
CCGCAAACGCCGTAAAATCAAACCGCTCCCAGGGCTCGCATGATCCGCGGTGAAACCCTGGTAGACACCCTCTGAGATCCGGGTTGTTGTTTTTCCGTGCGCACGACTTGAAAACGCGCCGGAACCGTGTACTGTCCCGCCAAACGGACGAACGTATTCGTCGTTCCATCGTTTGGGAGGGTCAACGTGACGACATCAAAAAAGTGGGAAGTTGGGGTACTGGGCGGCATTGGCATGCTTATTGGCGGAGCGTGCATGCTGTTCGCGATCGTGGGGATCTTCAATACGGCATTTGACCTGCATTTGGCGCTCGGGAGTTACGGTTCGAGCACTCCATTGCCGAATTCTTACGACGAAGTAGCAGGACTTTTTGCGGCCGGTTTGCTGATTGTTGTCCTTTCGGCCTTTGGTAGCTTTGTTTTGACCAAGTTCAAAGAAGCCCACGGCAAACCCCTCGTACGTGTCGGAATCATCCTTGGTGCATTGCTCTTGCTGACGCTTGCGGGACGTGGTGTGCAGATCCTCGCGCTGAAGAGCACCTATGGGAGTATGCTTGCCTATTACGCAACAGACGGGGATTTGGACGACGTCAAAGCGGAGCTTCGAAAAAAGCCAAGCAAAGATGATTTGGATCATGCCGTGAGTCGGGCGGCGCAATACAACAATGCACCAGCGTTGAAGTTACTCTTGGAAGCAGGCGCAGATTTCAAGCAATCGTCTTCGCCCGAGAATCGCCGATTCTGTCCTTTGTTTGGGAAAAACTACGAATTCACGAAGACGGCGCTCGAGCATGGCGTTCGGCAGGATGGTTGTCCGAAAGGTGAATTGGCGGTGTACGAGGCAGTATCGTCCGGGAAAAACGACGAAGAAACGGAAAAGGTCGTGAAGCTTTTAGTGGATGCGGGATTTTCGACGACGGCCAAACCCGAGTATTCCAAGGAAAACCCGCTCGAACTGGCCAATTCCAAAAAATGGCCGCTGACGGTCAAGGTGCTACACAAGTAGAAGCGGCCGAATGAACGAGGTGTTCGAGGTTAGAAAAAATGCGCAATGGCGGCAAGCCAGGCAGGTTTGTCGCTATAAAGCTGCTGAAAATAGCCATGCAAGATTTGGGGGTCTGTCCGGGGTTTGAGCAAACCATTGGCGGCGCTGGTGCGTTGTTGGAATTCGGCCAGCGGCAAAATGACGGCCGGTAATTCATCGGCCGGGGTCAATTCATAACCAGCCATTGCGTCCGTGCGAATCAAAACGAATACGGCGAACGCAGCATTTTTCCCGCCCGGCGCCATTTTTTGCAGGACTTTGGCCGGTCCGATGACCGGTTGCTTGGCCATCGCGGCGGCTAGATTTTCCCCAAACTCATCCGCCAAAATGGTTGCTGCATCTACATCGAGCTGATGCGTGTTGAATTCTGCCAATGTTGATTTGTTGACAATCGAATTTCGTAACGCGTCGGCGAATTTGGTCGCGCTGATTTCCGCCTGCGTGCCATTGAGATTAAAATGCGCTGCGTCTTGTACGAATTGTTTGACCAACTTATCCGTTGTTTTACCCGTACCGCTCGATCCCAAAGCTCCGGCGGCCAAAGGGGATGTCGACGACGATAATACCGTGTGCGAACCGATCCCAGCGTAGGGAGCCTCGGGCTTTTCCGGCTCGGGAGCTGCCGGTTCTCGCTTGTCGTTGGGGCATTTTTGTTGGTTGTAAGGTCTCGGGAAATAGCGTTTGTGGTCGTCGAGGTTCGCTTTTTCATCGAACTCGAAGATCCGATTGCCAGCAAGCTTCGCCGTTCGTTCGACGTCGTCAACGACTGGCTTGAACGTTTCCCCGAACGTCCACTTTTTGACGGTCTCCTTCACGCCCTCTGGTCTGACGCAAACCTTGAAGACGGGCGGTGGCGCAGGAGGAGCGGGCTTGGCGGCTTTGGATGACGACGCAGCACCAGCCTTGCCCGTGCTGGGCACCTTTTTCGGTGTCGCATGTGCTGAATCCCCTACAAACAGCACAAAACTGACTGCGGTCATGGCGGCGAAGGAGATAATTCTGAGCCCCATGTACGACGGCTACCACAGCGATCTTGCCCTGTCAACCAAGCGGCAAACAAAAATGTGTGTGGCAGGTGAAACATTCAGGACCGAGGTAAAACCGCTCGGCGATCGTTCATCCGAAGAATTTCGTAGGCGCTTTTTTACGCTGTAAAGCATCGCCAGCGCCCAACGTCGCCGCGACGGTCAAAGGTGAGTCAAATCCGAACAACACCCCAGCTTCGAAGATTCCGCATCGGCACTTTTGGCATGGCCTCGACCTGGCTACGACGGCCCCCGTATTTACCGCGAGCGCACTTGGGTCGCAGTTTAATAGGTAAAACGAGTTATGATTATGTTTCGAGTCGTCGATGTTGTTGAAATTATTAAATTTTTTAATGGTAGCGAGTGATGCGCAGGATCGTCCGAGTGCGTGCTCGGTCAGAGAATGTCTCATCACGGGGGAAATGCTTTGATTGACGCGAACGAAATGCTATCGTCGCGACGTTGCGGACTGATCCGCGCGAGTTTGGTCGATTTCTTACTTCTTGTCCCAAATCCTGATGACCATTCGAGTATTGTCAGAGGCAATGCGGGGGAAGATGTTTGAAATCGATCCGATTCAATCGAGCTGGTAAGAAGCCAGGGAGGCATGAACGATATGACATTCGATGCGCAAAAGAAGCGCGGTGGTTGGAGACGATGGATGGCGGCAATGGCCGTAGCCATTGGAGTTGTAACCGTTGCTGGCTGCGGGACTGACCCCGTGTCGAATACGACGTCCTCGAGCGGCGAAGGTGGGATGGGAACCGGCGGGACCGGTACCGCGGGCAATGGCGGAATGGGAACCGGTGGAATGGGAACCGGTGGAATGGGAACCGGCGGAATGGGAACCGGTGGAATGGGAACCGGCGGTACTGCCACGGGGGGTTCCGGCGGGGGAACTGCGGGAATGGGCGGCGCGGGCGGTGCAGGCTCGGCATGTCCGTCCGGACAAGCTGATTGTAATGGCACATGTACCATTACCACTTTCGATCCGAACAACTGCGGCACGTGCGGTAACAAATGCATGAACGGCGACGTTTGTGCCAATGGTACGTGTGGTTTGTCCTGCGTTGGTGGAACCACGCAATGCAGTGGCAAATGCGTCGACATTCAAGTCGATCCGGTCAATTGCGGCATGTGCGGCATGGGATGCGGCGCGGGCGAAGTATGTACGGCGGGCAAGTGCTTGCTCAATTGCGTCGGACAAACCTCGAAATGCGGAAACCTCTGCGTTGATCTCAAGACCGACGTAGCCAATTGCGGCGCCTGCGGAACCATCTGCGCTCAAGGCGAAGTTTGCTCCAATGGCAATTGCGGTTTGGCGTGCGTTGGCGGGACGACGAAATGCGGGAATGCTTGTGTCGATCTTGCGAATGACGGACTCAATTGCGGCATGTGCGGCACGGTGTGCGGACCGGGTGAAGTTTGCTCGGGCGGAAAGTGCAACCTCAATTGCGCTGGCGGCACGACGAAATGCGCCAATACTTGCGTCGATACCAAGGTCGACCCAGGAAATTGCGGCGCTTGTGGCGTGGTTTGTCCGATGGGCCAAGTGTGCTCGAATAGCTTGTGCGATACGCAATGCACCGGCGGAACCGTGAAATGCAATGGCGTGTGTGTCGATACGAAGCTCGATCCGAGCAACTGCGGCATGTGCAACAATGCTTGTGCCCCGGGCCAAGTTTGTTCGAATGGCGTTTGTGGAGATACGTGCGGTACAGGTTTGACCAAGTGCGGCACCGAATGCGTCGATACCAAGACGGACGAAGCCAATTGCGGCATGTGTGGAAACGTTTGTCCCGCTAGCGTGAATTGCTTCAATAGCGATTGCGCTGCAGCTGGTGCTTGCGACACCGCCATGAATTGCCAAGCTTGCCAAGATTGCGCATTCGATGGTGTTTGTTCAGACGAACTGCAAACGTGCGCCTTCAGTCCCGATTGCGCGGATCTCGCGGCCTGTTACAACGCGTGTCCGCAAGGCGACCAAATGTGCCGCGACATGTGTGATACGACGTATCCGCTCGGCGTGTCCGATTACAACAACATCATCGGGTGTCTCGCCTGTCAAGAATGCACTGCGAGCTGCAATATCGATAAGGTGGCATTTGGTTGTCCAGCGAGCTGCGACGGTGGCAACGATTGCGACCTTTGCATTGGTTGCTCGACGGATCCTGGTGGACTCTGCGAAGACGATCTGGCGATTTGTCAAGCCAATCCGGAATGTGTGGCGCTGTCGATGTGTTACAGCAATTGCGCTCCGGGGAACGATATGTGCTTCGATACTTGCGCGCAAATGCACGTGGACGGCGTAGCCGATTACAACGCAATCGCCATCTGCGCGGTTTGTCAAGAATGCAAGAATGATTGCAATCAAGGCATGGCGTGCCCGTGACGTAATCGTTACGAAGCGCTGACCGCTTCGCGCCTCTGTCCCCAGACGCGCAAAATCAATTCCAAAGCAAATAGCCCAATCAAACCCAAAGCCACATAAGGCGATATATCCAGCGCTGGCTGTACTCCGCCTTGAGATTCCGCGCGGGCCGTTTCGGCAATCTTGCGCGGTCGCAAATCAATTTCCCGTTCGGGGATTGCCGCAATGCGCACGGCTTGCTCGCCATCGGTATGCGCGACGTAACGACCTGCCAAAGACGTCACGACCAAACGGCGCTCTTTTTGCTCGACCACATCCATCTTGAGCGGTTTGTCGCCGAGGTGCGTCGGGACGTACTCCACGACGACGTCCTTGTACCCATCGAAGGTGAACGAATCGCCGACATCGACGAGGCGCGCTCCACCGCGGGCCCTGGCTGTCCCGACAAACCGTTCGAGTAACGCCAGAAACGCCGGGCGCAAGACGAAGTCGCTCTCCTCGGTCGAGAGGGGCAACGACAAGGCAAATACGGCACCGCGGCCCAGGGATTTACGAAACAGGAGGGGCGCTCCGTCACTCCAGCGCACCAGAACGTCGGCGCCTTCGGTTGCTATGGGCTCAAACGTTGTGCGTCCTTCTGGGGCCAGTTTGCTCATGCCGTCGACACTCGGTCCCAAGAAAAAAGCGCTCGAAGGCTCGGCGCCTTGCACGGGACTCGAACCCCAACGCACGACACCAGCAACGACGGGGTCAAACCCCGAACCAAGCGGCGCAGCAGCAGCTCGTTTGCCAAACGTCGCGAGCAGCACGCCTCCCTGTTCCACCCAACCGGCCAACGCTTTGCGTCCTTCCGGCGTCAAACCCGGAACATCGTCGATCACGATTCCGGCCAACGCATTCAGCTCGTCGGCATGATCTGGAACTGTTGGCAAAGGGCGCACTTCGGCATCGAGTTGCAAGGCGCTGAGGGCTTGTTCGATGGGGGGAGGACCGCCCGTTTCGACTTGTGAACTTGCGGCATCGACGACGACACCAATGGGCAAAGATCCGCCCACGTGCACGACGGGAGCGACATCGTCTTCCACGATGGCATCGCCGGGGGAAAGGGCGACCGTCAGCTCCGTCGGCGTATCTGCAGGTACCTCCAAGACGACTTCTTCGGCTCGAATCGTGGGGCCCAAGGGCGCTGAAGCGATCTGTTTGTCGCGGCTCTGAATCGTTATCGTTCGCCCCGCAGAAGCCGATGTTTGTCCTGCCGTACCAGGCGAATTCGCCACCGGGCTACACACGACGCGCGCCCGCACTTTCACATCACTACGATCTGCGCGCGTGACGGCACAGTCGGTGCCTTTCGCTTCGAGTTCGGGGAGTGGAATCCAAACGGGAATGTCCGAACCTGCTCCAAGCGCTGGAGAATCGGGCAAACCATCTGCAAGGTCGGAGAACAAGACGACACGGCGATCGGCATGAGGCACGCCGCGCACGAGCTCGCGTCCGAGACGAATGGCACCTTCGAGATCGGTGGCGCGATCGGAGGGCGTGATTCCATCGAGGGTTGCTTTGACTGCACCAAGGTTTGTCGTGGCTGCCAAGGCCACACGCGGAGGCGAACCGGCCAAAACGACAGCAACGGCGTCACCACTCTTGAGGCCATCGGCAAGTTCGTGGGCGGCATCGAGCGCTCGGGAAAACTTGCTGGGTTTGCCCACGGAGACGCCTGTTTCACCGAGTTTTGCGCGCATGCTGAGCGAGTCGTCGATGACGATCGTCAAGGCGGTGGAAGCTCCGTCCTTGCGCGTGATTCCGAGGCGTGCACACTGGACAAACGGCGTGGCGCCGAGGGCGGCGAGCATCAAGACGCTGAGAGCGCGCACGGAAAACAGCGCTCGATCTTCGAGCATGCTGCGTCGCCGAGCGGCAGGTTGCGTGGGAGGAACCAGTTCCGCGGGGGGAAACGGTTGCTCTTCGGCTTTGCGCCGGCGCAAGAGATGCGCGGCAATTGGGGCTGCAACGAGCACCGCGACGAGGAGTGCAGCGAGCGACAAGAAGCTCAAGCGCGAGCCTCCGAGACGGCTCGAACGACCGCGCGTACGGCTTCGTCGGCTGGTTTGTCCGTTGATGTGTCGACAAACCTGCCACCACGACGCGTGAGTTCATCGGAATAACGTTCGGCGATGGCCTGCAAACGAGCTTGGTAAGTCGCACGCACTTCGTCGGCATTCGTTTCCACGACGGCATTACCTTCCATCGCGCGCAGACGTACGTGCCCGGAAAAACTGAAGGAGACCTCTTGGGGATCGAGGACGCGCACGACGACGAGCTTGCGGCCAGAGGTGCCAAGGGCGGTAAACGCAGCCAAAGCGTGTTCGGGCAAGTCGACCAAATCGCTGACGAGCACGATGATCGAACCACGTTTGGCGCGACGAGCGATCGGCGAAAGTGCTCGCTCCATCGTGGCTTCATCGGTCTTGGCTTCTCCCGCGGCGGTGATGGATTCGAGCGCTCCGACGACGCGGTCAAACGCTTCGCGACCACCCATCGCGGGTAGAGACAATGCACCTCGTCCGCCAATCCATCCGAGGCCCACGGGATCGCCGCTCGAAAGGGCAACACGGGCTAGAGCTGCAGCAACGAGCGCTCCGTAGGCGAGTTTGGCGCCGGGAGCTTTGGCGCTGCGATAAGCCATGGAGGCGGTTGCGTCGACGCACAACCAGAGCGCGCGATCCGTCTCGGTTTCGAACTCGCGGACCATCATGCGATCGTGGCGAAGAAGCGCGCGACGATCGAAAAACCGCAAATCGTCGCCCGGAACATAGGGCCTGTGTCCGCCAAACTCGACGCCCGCACCTTTACGCGCGCTGCGATGCGCGCCGGCGTAAACACCTTCGGCGAGATGTCGAGCTCGCAAACGAAGCGGGCCGATGCTTCCCCAATCGATGGGAATTCCGTCGGAGGCTTTTCCTGAAGTAGGGCGAAGGTTGGCCATTCGTTCGACTTACAAGATTCAGTGCAGAAGCTCTCGCACGGAACCGAGCGTAGCACTAGCATGCACGTCGCCATCGTCGGTATGGCAGTGTCAGGGGCCCGAGGGTGCACGACGGCAGCGCTGGTTTCTCGCGCAAAATCATGACTCTTTGGGTCGTCCTCGTGGCGTCGTGCGAAGACTCGACGCCGGTCGAGGTGCGCGTGACGCCGGCAAACTCGACAGCGCCTGTTGTTTCTGCGCCCGTCGTCGTTTCCGCAGCGCCGGCGCGTCGTCCGACGTTGCGGAATTTCCTCGTTCGTACAGACGAACGTTGTGAAGTGTTTGCTGAGGATGGCGCGGAGGTTTCTGTGGCCGAACGAGTGCCGTGTCCTCAGGACTTGGAGGTTGGGGAGCGGATTCGTGTGGCTGGAAAAACGTGCATGCGGGATGGGCGACCGGAGAGGCGTCGGCCTGTGGTTTGTCCCGGGGCCTTGATTGCGCGAGAGATGCGGGATGCTGGGGTGGATGCGGCGAAGCCCTGAATTTGCTTTGAGCAGCAACGAATCGGCGGGTCACCGAGCGGCGAGCTTGGCGGCTTTGTAGCGGCGATATGCGGGGTCATCGGCGATGAAGATCATTGTGAACACGACGAAAACTCCCCATAGAGCGACGAGGTGTTCGAGCATCAGAATGCCGCCTGAACGTTGGAAGATGATGCTGGAAATGGGCGGTCCTAGGAGAATGCCGGAGGCGTAAAACATGTTGTAGATCGCGTTGGCGC
This sequence comes from Polyangium sp. (in: bacteria), assembly GCA_035437985.1. Classification (GTDB taxonomy): domain Bacteria; phylum Myxococcota_A; class Polyangia; order Polyangiales; family Polyangiaceae; genus Polyangium. Next base: position 8,187 of record DAOMZH010000109.1, read on the forward strand.
GACTGTAGTCCTCGGCTTTGATCACGACGCCGGTGAGGGCGAGGGCGACGGGGGACATGGAGGCGAAGGTGGCACCGGCGACGAAGACGATGAAACACATGACCCAGTAGGAGTCGAGAAAGACGAACCCGAGGACGGCCATGAGGCCGACGGTGGACAAGGCGCGTACGGTTTTTAGGTGTCCGACGCGGTCGGCAACACGTCCGACGATGTTCGAGCAGAGCAGCATTCCCAAGCAAAACAGGCCGGGGAAAATGATGGTTTTTTCCCGAGCGATTCCTTTGTTCTCGATCAAGTAAAGCGGCAGAAACAAGACGACGGAGGCTTGGAAATACCCATACGAGAAGGCGGCAAAACACGAGGTTTTGATACGCCAGAGGATCTGCATGCCCGACAGGTGTTGCACCTTGTCCTTGCCGTCGGCGTCTTTTTCAACGGATTCGTCAGAGGAAACGCCTTCGGCTGGGGGAGCTGGGGGCATTTGCGACAATACGAAAATACCTGCGCAAATCTCGAAGAGGCAGCCGACGGCAAACGATATCGTGTTGGGTACGTAATACGCGAGCCCTGTGGCTAGAGCTGGTCCGATGACGTATCCGCTAGCCAGCCAGATGGCATAAAGGGTTGTCAGGTACGCTTTGTGTTCCTTTCGAGCTTGCGCCAAAAGCACCGTTTCGGAACCGACCCAGACGCCAATCGTGCACACGCCGTCGAAAAACCTGACGAACGCGATGGATTCGTAGGTGTTCAGGTGAGGAAACAGAACCAAGCAAACGGCATAACCGAATAAACAGATGGCCAATATGCGTTCGGCTGAGAAACGCCGAATGAGCATTCCGACGGGCAACGAAAAAAGCACGAGGCCCGAGGCGAAAAACAACGACAATGTGCCGATATTTTGTTTCGTGAATCCGTGCGCATCGAGGTGCAACGGGGTCAAACCGAGCGATACGCCACAACCAATTCCGAAAGGAACGGTCGCGGCATAAAGACGCTTCAGATGCGAAGGAACTTTGCGCTCGACTTTGGATTCCGACATGGTGGATGTTGGCGGAGCGTACGCGGCGACTTCAGACGAAGGCTGATTTGCAGACACGCGCGCCATCTACCATGGCCAGGACGCGTCAGCCATGTGGCAGGCACGTCGAGGCAATTTTTATTTTCTGCGACGAAGTTTACGCACATCGAGTCGCTGTTTTTCGCACCGAAATTAACGCGGCTGATGCGTAAAGCTTGGCCGCGTCAATTCTCGTCCGTTATGGTTCGGTTCAATGAATTGCTTGTACCACGCCTGACGCATTGTCCGCTGATGTACCAAGCGATCCAGTGACGCGCGTTTCGCCGGGGACGTCTTCGAGCGCTGCGGCCAGGACTTGCGTCATGTCTTCGGCAAACACGAAATCGAGGCTTTTGCGCACTTCTTCCGGTACTTCCTCGATATCTCGCGCATTACGATGTGGCAAAATCACGCGCTTGATACCTGCGCGATGAGCCGCCATGACCTTGGCTTTGATTCCGCCAACGGGGAGCACTCGGCCACGCAATGTGCACTCGCCGGTCATTGCGGTGTCGCTGCGCACGCGTCGTGACGATAACAATGAAGTCAGGGCCGTGAACATGGTCACGCCGGCGCTGGGTCCGTCTTTTGGAACTGCGCCTGCCGGGACGTGAATGTGCAAATCCTGTTCTTCGAGTTTGTCCGTGTCGACTCCGAGTTCTTCGGCATGGCTTTTCACGTACGAAAGAGCGGCTTTGGCTGATTCTTTCATGACGTCGCCGAGTTGCCCGGTGATTTCCACGCGACCTTTACCCGGCATACGACTCGTTTCAATAAACAGAATGTCTCCACCCACAGGTGTCCAGGCCATTCCGGTAGCTACTCCGGGAACGGCGGTACGTTCGGCCATTTCCGCGAAAAACTTTTCCTTTCCGAGATATTTTCGCAGATTGTTTTCCTCGACCTCGAGCGCCGGTTTTTCATCTTTGGCGCGGGCGACTTCCAGGGACAAGGCGCGACAAAGTTTTTTGATTTCACGTTCGAGTTGGCGCACACCTGCTTCTCGCGTGTAATCGCGCACGATGCTGCGCAATGCATCATCGGTCATCGTCAAGGTACCTTCGGCAATGCCATGGGCGGCGAGTTGCTTGGGAATCAAGTGCTTTCGCGCAATGTGCAGTTTCTCGTCTTGCGTGTATCCGCTCATTTCGATGACTTCGAGCCGGTCGCGCAAAGGTGCCGAGAGTTGGCTCAAGTCATTGGCGGTGCAAATGAAAAGGACCTCGGACAAATCAAAGGGGAGCTCCAAGTAATGGTCCTGGAATGTCTTGTTTTGTTCGGGATCCAAGACTTCGAGGAGCGCGGCTTCGGGATTACCGGCCCAACCTTGGGCCAACTTATCGATTTCGTCGAGGAGTATGACGGGGTTTTTCGCTTTGGCTTTTTTCATGCCGTGCAAAATTCGGCCCGGCAATGCGGCGACGTAGGTGCGGCGATGGCCGCGAATCTCTGCTTCGTCACGCACGCCACCGAGTGCAATGCGGACAAACGGGCGACCCGTAGCGTCGGCAATGGATTGGCCAATCGAGGTTTTTCCAACGCCTGGCGGACCGGCCAAACAAAGGATACTGCCCTTGGTCGTGCCTTTGAGGCGCAATACCGCAATGTGCTCCATGATGCGCTTCTTGACTTCCTCGAGGCCATGGTGATCGTCGTCGAGTTTTTTGGAAACCGCATCGATGTCGTCTTTGGCGTCCGCACGGTAACTCCAGGGAAGCTCGGCAATCCATTCCAAATAATTCCGAATCACGTTGTATTCGGCTTGTTGTGGCGAAAGTGAACTCAATCGTTCGAGTTCTCGATGGGCCACGGTTTTGGCGTCTTCAGGCAAATTGGCTTTTTCGATGCGTTCTCGAAGGCCTTCGACGTCACTTTCGCCCTTGTCGTCACCGAGTTCTTTTTTGATGGCCCGGAGCTGTTCGCGCAAAATGGCTTCTCGTTGCTGATTGCCGATTTCGCGGCGGACGTCTTGCTCGATTTTGCGTTTGACTTCGGTCAAGGATTTTTGTTCCAGGACGAACCCAGCGAGCAAACGCAGACGTTCGACGACATCGAGGGCGTCGAGGATTCGGATGTCCTTATCTGATGAGAGTCCCAGTACAGCTGCCAAGCGATCGGCGAAGCGGGAGGGGTTTTCTTCGGCGGTGGTGACGCCGATGGAGTTTTCGATGCCCCGGCCGAGGTCGCGGACTTGGTCGAAGAGTGCGCGGGCGAAGAGGCGCGCTTCCTCGGTTTCTCCGGCAGTTTCTTCGACCGAGGTTGCGTTTGCGACCCAAAAAGGATCGACTTGTTCGATCGCTCCGAGGCGCAAACGGGTGAGGCCCTCGATGACGAGGCGCATGTCACCACTGGGCATGCGGCCTGTTTCCACGACGCGCGCGTAGGTGCCCAAGTGATGCACGTCGTCCGGAGAAGGGTCGGCCACCGACCGATCCTTTTGTGTGACCACACCAATGACATCGCCTTTCGACAAGGTCCGGACGAGAGCAAGCGAACGTTCGCGACCAATTGGTAAAGCGATTACTGTTCCGGGAAATAGAACTCCATTACGGAGGGGGAGTACAGGGACGGAGGAAGGGGACAAAAGGGTGTTATCACGCAACGTAGTCATCGTGAGGCTCCTTCGACGAGGAAATAACGGTTCCTCGTCCGGCATACCGTTCAGGGCCGTATCGCGAGGAATGAACGAAAAATAAAATCATTCACGATTCTGTCAACGGGTGACGATGACGAAGCGTAAGATTACCGTGGTTGCGCGGATAGCGCATGTACCGACCCTCAAAACACGACCGTGGTTGCGCGTTTGGTGCACAAATTTCGTGCATTTAATTACATGTTCAGTGTTTGGCCCACGTTGAACGGGCCCTGTATGATCGCGCGTGATGATCAGGATTGGCAGCGTCCTACGGAATCGCTTTCGGATTGAGGCGCAGGCTCGAGCTGGCGGGATGGGCCAAATTTATCGGGCCACCGACCTATCCACGGGCAACACCGTCGCCGCCAAGATCTTGCTCGACACATCCCTGCAACATCGAGCCCGGTTCCAGCGTGAAACGGAAATTTTGGAGCGGATTCATCATCCGCATGTCGTCGAATACGTCGCGAGTGGAACAGGCCTCGATGGCGAAGTTTTTTTCATCATGGAGTGGCTCGAAGGGGAAGATCTCCTATCGGTCCTTTCCCGCAGGAGATTGTCGGTGCGCGAGGTGCTGGCCTTGGCGGAGCGAATCGCCGCGGCCATGGGGGCGGTGCATGCGCAAGGTGTCGTGCATCGCGACCTCAAACCGTCCAATATTTTTCTCGTCGACGGTCGCCTGGACCAACCCAAGATTCTCGATTTCGGAATTGCTTATTATGCCGATGCAACGCGTGTGACCGCAGCCGGAACGGTGGTCGGGACACCGAGCTACATGGCACCCGAGCAAGCGCGTTCGGGAGGAAAAGTCGACGCTACCGCGGATATTTTCTCCATGGGCTGTTTGCTCTTCGAATGCCTGACCGGCGAGCCCCCGTTCATTGCCGAACACATGGTGGCCGTATTGGCAAAAGTGGTTTTCGAGGAAGCTCCTCGCGCCAGTGAATTTGCGCCCGACATTCCCGATTGGCTGGACAGACTCATCGAGCGCATGCTGGCAAAAGACCCAACAGTGCGCCCCAAGGATGGCTGGGAAGTCGCACGGGCGCTGCAGGCAGCGGCGTCTTCCGGTTCGCGCGACCCGGAACGTCTTGCCGAGCCGATGGGGCGTAGCGAACGCCGGTTTTTGGGTGTCTTATTGATGGGCAAACCTCCGTCACAGCCACAAGATGTCACGGCTTCGGTCACTGTGGACTTGGCTTCGCCGATCGAGTTGAGAGCCCTCATCGCCCGATTTGGCGCGCACCTCGAATTGTTTGCCGACGGAACGACCGTGGTCATTTTTGATCAAACCAGCATTCCGACCGATATTGCTACGCACGTTGCGCGTTGTGCGCTCACGTTACGGGCGAACGTTCCGCAAGCACCTATTGCAATTACAACCGGTTGGGGGGAACTCGGTCGAGGCTTGCCTGTAGGTGAGGCCATCGAACGCGCTGTGCAACTCTTGTATACGCCGCGTGCAGAGGACATCGAAGCTTCACCACGCATCCTGATCGACGATATGACCGCGGGACTCTTGGATGCTCGGTTTGACGTGGTCGATCTAGACGAACACGGCTTCGAGCTTCGAGACGAGCGCGATGTCTTCGACACGTCACGCCCACTGCTCGGCAAAGTCACTGCATGTGTCGGGCGGGAACGCGAGCTGGCGATGTTGGACCAAGCGCTGGCGAACGCCGCGTCCGAGCCTTCGGCGTTTGTCGTGGTGCTCTCGGGCCCAGCAGGCATCGGAAAATCAAGGCTTTTGCAAGAGTTTGTCGAAAGAAATCGACAAGCCGGTAAGCCAGTCACGATCTGGATTGGTCGCGGAAATCCGGAACGGGCGGGTTCGACCTTTGGGTTGTTGGCCGATGCGTTCCAGCGAGCTGCGGGGATCGCCCAAGGTGCCGCTTTGGATGTGCGACGGGAGAAGTTTGGCGCGTTCGTGTCCAGGTTTGTCGAGGAAGATCAGCAGCAACGAGTGACGGAATTTTTGGGCGAGCTGATTGGAGTTACGTATCCGGACGAGGACAGTTTGCCCTTGCGTGCGGCCCGCCAAGATCCCGAGCTTTGTGGCGAGCAAATGAAGCTTGCGTTGCATGACTTTTTGCGCGCCGTAACGTTGCGACGTCCGTTGTTGCTCGTGTTCGACGATGTCCACTTGGGCGATCATGCGTCTGTCTCGGCGATTGGCACATTGCTTCGCGAGTTCGCGGACGAACCTCTTTTGGTGGTGGCAACGGTGCGCCCCGAGGTCGAGCAAGTTTTTCCGAATCTATGGGCGGATCACGGTCGACAGCAGCTGACGTTGGGGCCCATTTCGCCGAAGGCGAGTGCTCGGTTGGTTCGTCATGTGTTGGGTGAGTCGACGGACGCAGCGCTCGTGGATCGTTTGGTTGCGCGTGCGGACGGGCATCCGTTTTTCTTGGAAGAACTGGTTCGTACGACTTCGGAGAATCGCGCGGATGCTTTGCCGAGTACGGTCGTGGCGATGGTGCAAACGCGTCTCGAGCGAATCGATCCGTTGGTGCGCCGAGCATTGCGAGCTGCGAGTGTGCTTGGCGATGTGTTTTGGCGGGGTATCGTGGCGCAGATGGTGGGCGTTGACTTGACAAACGCATGGCCGCTGTTGGTCAAGACGGAAATTTGCGTACGTCATCGAGAGAGTCGATTTCCGGGCGATGAGGAATACGCATTTCGACAAGCACTCGTACGGGAAGGTGCGTACGGCCTTTTGACCGAAAAGGACCGGGAGCTTGGGCATCGATTGGCGGGTGATTTATTGGAGCGGGCAGGGGAAACGGATGCGTTGATTTTGGCGAGTCATTTCGAGCGTGGCGGGCAAGGGGCGCGGGCGGCGGAATATTACATTCGCGGCGCGGAATTGGCGAGCTCACGATACGACGATTTGGATGCAGAGCGTTGGTATACACGGGCTTTGGAGCTAGCGGGTCCATTGCCGATCGTGGCCCAGCGCGGGCGCGGATTGGCGCGATTTCGCCTGGGTAAGCAAGCGGAATCCGTCGACATATTACATGACGCTGTAGGGCATGCAGAACGAGAAGGAAATACCGTTTTGCAGGCCGAATTGTTGCTTGATGAAGCAATGGTTCTCGATTGGATGGGCGAATATCAAAAGGCGGAAGAACGCGTCATGACGGCGCGGGGGCTGGAAATGCGTGAAAGTTCGCCGCTTGTGGATGCTCGATTGATGCTTGGTTTGGGACGGGCCGCATTGCGTTCCAACCGTAATGACCATGCAGCAGTGGACCTGTTTCGAGCTGTTGGCGCAGCGACCGCTTTGGGTGAGTCGGGGTATGAGACACGGGTCATTGCCCTGTTGATGTTGGGATTCATTTTGCCATTTCTCGATCGCTTGGGCGAAGCAATTTCCACGCTCGACGAAGCCATTCAGGCGTGTGAGGAACGCAAGGATTTGTTGCATCTCGGGCCGGCGATGAGCAATCGAGCGCTCGTGCGTGCGTACCAGGGCGATCGCTCTGGGGCCATGGCCGATTTCGAGCAATCCATACTGCTGGGGCGAAAATTAGGGCAGAGGCGCGTGGAGCTCGTGGGTAACTACAATGTTGCCGAATATCTTTATTGGGCGGATGAGGTGACAAGTGCAGAGCCATTCATTCAAGCAGCGGTATCCTTGGCTCAGCATCCTAATGCGGGAGTGCCACTGGCGTGGGTCGAGTTGCTGCAGGCACGTATGAAGTTTTATTGCGGCGGTGAGGAAGAAGCGCGGGCAATGATCAAACAGATTCGAGAAACACAGGCGGGGGCGCGAAAAACGCAAAACGGGCTCGAGATATTGCCCCCGGCGCTCGATGTGCTTTGTGCCGCTGTAGAATTGGCGACGAGCGCAGCATCGGTGGCTGGATGGGACGACGTGGAGGCTCGCTCCGTTGCCTATTCCGAGGGGCAGGAGCGGATCGAAATCATTGAGATTCGAGCGTTGTGGGCACTGCGTCAGGGCAATCTTGGGGAGGCCAAACAAGCAGCCGAAAGGGCGGTTGCATTATCGCGCCAGATTCTGACCGTCATGAAACCTCGATTACGTCGAGAGTTCGCGTCATTGATTGACGGTTCGGATGTATCGTCCACGATACGCGGGTAATGAATTCGGCAGTAGGCCTTTCGAGTGCCGCAAGTTTCATCATGTGCATCCGAGGCGTGTAGATTACTGGGTGAGCTGGGGACGTAGTGGCGTGCGGGTCTGTCGGCGCGATCGTTTTGATAGTTCGCATTCGTGCCTACGAATGGGATTCGAGAAATGCGCTTGTGGTTATTCCTGGATGAGCGATAATGGGTTCGTACATCGGTTCCCGCTACCCGCACCCAGGAGGCAGGGTCATGAAAATAAGCGCCGCGTTGATGGGTTTGACCGGTTTGTCATTACTTGCCGGATGCACGGCAGAGCCATCGGCTATTGAGGATTTCGTCGACGAATCAAGTGACGCCGTCATCACAACGAACGCGATCACGACAAACGCGATCACGACGAACGCAATTACGACGAACGCAATTACGACGAATGCGATCACGACGAATGCAATTACGACGAACGCTCTGGCCGTATTTCGCGATCCGAGTGCCGCAGGTGAATCTGCACGCTTGTACCTTCAGTACTTGGTACGGTGTTCGTTCCGAGTGAATCAATCAGTGAGTTTCTCTTGGACAGACAATGAGGGCAACGTTCATCCGGAAACCTACGTCGGAGAACTCGGTTTGGCGCCCGAATGGGCTACTGGGCCCTTGAGTCAACGTGGAAAGCGAATGGTCAGTGGGTGCATGGCGGCCCATGTCAACTACTACGGTATTCACGTGACTCTTTCAGTTCGGTCGAATGAATCGCCTTTGCGTCTTCATCCCAACGACGACGAAATTGATGAGTATTCACACATCGAAGGTGCATTTTGGGGGAACCTCTGGGCCCCAGAGCCGTACCTGCACGCATGTTATCAAAAGTCGAACGTGAATCACTCGAGAGAGCGACTGCGAGATTGTGCAACAGGGCATGTGAATGCTGACGGGAGTGTCGAAGATTGCGGGATGATCGAGGTGGTTGGGCCTTGTCATAAGTCCTGTGTTGGATTTGATTTTGCCCGACAAGATTACGCAAAGTGTGTCGACGATCCTGATACATCAGGGAACTTCACAAAGTACGTCATTACGACGGCCCTGCCGTGAGAATCGTCAAGACAACCATCGGCTGTCCAGTCATTGGCTCCTAGGTTGCAGGCGAGCGGCGCAAAATTCCCCGCAAAACGATTTCGTGCAAGGCTTGGGCCAAACGTCGGGCCTCGTCAGCATCTGTGCACAGAATCCAAGGCGGCGTAAAACTGCTGTAGGCTCGGAGAATTGCCTGCGCGGTTAACGCAACGTTGGTGAGTTGAAACTCGCCATCGGCGACGGCTTGAGCCAAGAGGTCTGTGAGTAGTGCACGTTCTTCTTGATGAAACCAGACGGACACGTTTTTCACGGCGGGGCTGGCACAGTGAAACAGGTCGCGAGCGTGCGCGCCACTCGACGCCTGGTCGATGTAGGCTTCGAGACGTATGAGCATCATGTCTGCGAGACGTTCCGACCAAGACTTACCAACCTTGGTTGCGGCGGAGCGCATTGCGGCAAGCACAGCCTCATGACGTGCCTTGGAAAGGGCCTCGATGATGGCTTCTTTGGACGGAAACTCGAGGTACACGGACCCGACCCCGATACCGGCTTCGCGCGCAACATCGGCCATGGTTGTTTTTTGCGGGCCGTAGTGTTCCAATAGCCGCTCAGCGGCCTGTAGGATCTGCTCGCGACGAACTACTTCGGTCATGACATCGCTCGTTGAATGATGAACGAATTTGCCATGAGTTCATACTTGCTGACAATGCCTTCGGGACGCACTTCACGCTCAACTTCAGTTATCACGTAACGTCGGCGTTTTTGCCAAGATCGGTAATAGAGGACTCTGATGAAATCGTCGAACATCGAAGGGTAACGGGAACGTCCGATGTTTACCTCCGAAGAGGAACGTCGGTGCTCGTTGCGGCGGCACTGGCAGTGCCACTTGCGGGGCTCCATGGTCGTGAGGCGGAGCCAACCGGGATAGGTGATGTCAATGGGGACAAACTCGGTGGACGAATCACGGGTTGGTCGTTGAGTCTTGGAGCTTGCGTGGTTGGCAGTTCTATGGGCACGGGTGCCACGGCAGAGACAGCCGCTTCGCGATCATCAGCGGGCCTTTTTTCACAGGTCACGGTACCAAAAAGGAGTACGACGATGAGTACAATTCGAGGCAGTCGTCGATAAAATTGTGCTGGCAATGTCCCGATGTCGGCCATAGGTTCATGTGTATCAGAAACCTAGTCGTACATCACTGCCTGTTAACTCGTGCGTTTTCGCAAACAAATCGGTGGGCCTCTGTGTGCGGGTGGGCAATCGAGC